>CAVVZW010000007.1:0-81157 GCA_963752265.1 uncultured Alphaproteobacteria bacterium | reverse complement strand
CGGCCGTGGTCACGGCGAACCGATCCGCATGTTCATCGATCTCGATCAGGATGCCGCGATCGTATCGCTGTTCGTCAACAAAGGCGGCCGCAAATTCCTGATCGCAAGCGGGGAAGGCCAAGGTTTTATCGTCAACGAGGATGATTGCGTCGGCAACACCCGCAAGGGCAAGCAGGTTCTCAATGTCGAGATGCCGAACGAAGCATGCGCGATCGCGACGGTAGCCGGCGACAGGGTCGCGGTCATCGGCACCAACCACAAGATGGTGATCTTCCCGATCGATCAGGTACCGGAGATGGCGCGCGGCCGCGGCGTGCGCCTGCAAAAATACACCAGTGCCACGCTTTCTGACGTCACTGTCTTCGATTCCAAGGCCGGTTTGACCTGGAAGGATTCGGCCGGCCGCGAGCAAAGCCTGACGTCCAAGGAGTTGTCGGACTGGAACGGCAACCGCGCCGATGCCGGCCGCCTCGCGCACGGCCTGCCGAAGTCGAACAAGTTCGGCAAAGCCATCGAGTAGCTCGGGAGGCCAGGTGGGCGAAGCTTGCCTACTGGCTCCGGCAGCGAATGTGGAACGCTGTCTGCTAAGCGGCCCGGATGTCGTCGAAGAACCGGACCATTTCCTCATTCAGGCTGACAGCCTCACGCTGCAGATCGTCCGAGGCGCCCCTGAGCGAGACGGCGACCTGACTGGTGGTCTCGGCGGCGTCGGCGACGCCGGCGATGTTTTTCGCAACGTGCCGGCTGCCGTCGGCGGCTTCGGCGATGTGACGTGCGATCTCCTGGGTCGTCGCTCCCTGTTCCTCCATGGCTGCTGCGATTCCCGTCGCCATCGTGCGCATGTTGCTCACGGTGTTGCCGATACTCGATATGGCCGCGACCACCCGCGACGTCTCACCCTGAATGGCGTTGATTTGCGCCTGGATATCCTCGGTCGCCTTGGTCGTCTGGTTGGCGAGCGCCTTCACTTCGCTGGCGACCACGGCAAAACCTCTACCGGCGTCGCCGGCACGCGCCGCTTCGATGGTCGCGTTCAGGGCCAAGAGATTGGTCTGCGAGGCGATGCCGTTTATCAGCTTGATCACCTCGCCAATCTGGTTTGCTGCCGCGGCAAGCCCTCGCATCGTGGTGCTCGTCTCATCCGCCTCCATGACGGCGCGTTCCGCTACCGCAGTAGATTGGCTGGCTTGCCTGCTCACCTCGATCACCGCGGCCGACAATTCTTCGGCGGCCGCGGCGATGGTCTGCACGTTGCCCGTGGTGTCGGTCGAGGCCTGATTGACGGTGGCTATCCGGCTCCGGCTTTGGGCTGCCATTTCCGCAAGATCTCCGGCCAGCGATTGGGAGCGCTCGGCAGCTTGCGCCACAGCGGCGATTACGCGTTCCGCGCGCCCGCGAAAGCCGTCGATCAGTTGTTCCGCCGCTTCCTGACGACGCAGCTTGCTCGCTTGCTCCTCGCGCTGCACGGTCGCTATTTCATCCGCCTTGCGTCGGTTGGTTTTGAAGACCTCCAGGGCGCGGGCCAACCGGCCCATCTCGTGCTTGTCCTCCAGCAACGGGATTTCGGCGACAAGGTCGCCATCGGCAAGCTTGCTCGTGCGGTCGGTGATCAGAGACAACGGGCCGCTGATCGAGCGCGCGATGAGATAGGAAAGCGTAACCGCGAGCGCCAGGATTCCCAGTCCGAGCGCGCCGTAGAACAGCGCGATCCTGACATAATCGGCATCTACATCGTCGATGTAGATGCCCGTCCCAATGGACCATTGCCAGGGGTCGAAGCCCAGAGCATAGGATAGCTTCGGCACGGTGGTCTTGACATCGGTCCCGCCGTTGCCCGTGCGATCATAATGATAATAGACAAAACCGCCGCCGTGTTGCGCGGCATCGATCAGGCGGCGCGCTGTCGGAACACCATAGGGATCCAGGGTGTCCATGACATTCTTGCCTTCCAGGCTCCGATCCGGCGTTAGCATCGACACGCCATCGTAGCGCTGGATGAAGAAGTAATTGTTGTCGGCATATCGCAAGCGCCACAGCTCGTCGCGGGCGCCCTTTTGTGCGTCCTCGCGTTTGAGTTGCCCTGACTTCTCCTTCTGGTACCAGCCGTCGACCACATTTCTGGCGACCTGAACCAGCTGCTTGATGGCTTCCTTGCGATCCTCGAGAAGGCTCGATCGCAACTCGGTGAGACCAAACCAGACGACAGCGGCGAGACTGACCAACAGTACCGGAATGAACAGCAACAACCGACGCGAGATAGACAGTCGCTTCAACATAGGCTCTCTCTGGTTAGCGACTGCATTCCGAAGGGCCGCGCCGCGTGGTGGGGAATTGATTCCGTCTCCGGGGTACCGGACGAGTAGTCGTGCCCCGAAGTTCGATTCGCCACGCAGACAATAGAAATGCTCGAGTTGTTTTTCGATTAATTCACAACCACGGTTACGAGTACGTGATCTCGATTGGATATATCGAAGCAGAGCCATGCCGTTATGTTTGACAACATGGCCTGCCGAATTCGAAAAAGTCCGGACGCGATATGGAATAAGACGATTTCTTCCTTGCTCGTCGGAAAGGCGTTAAATAATTCCGGTCAGCCGCAACAGCACGCCGGCCACGCACGATCCGGCGAGCACCGTCAGTACGCCGAGCTTAAAGCGGAACACGGCGGTAGCGGCCACGACCGCCAGCACGAGGGCCGGAATGTCGAGGCTTGCGATTTTGGGCATGTCGAACGACAATCCGAACGATTGCACCGGGACAGTCTCGCGAAACACCGTGTGGAGCGCGAACCAGATCGACAAATTGAGGATGACGCCGACGACGACGGCAGTGATTGCACCGAGTGCTCCCGCAAGGGCCGTGTTGCCGCGAAGCCGCTCGATATAAGGCGCTCCGCCGAATATCCATAGGAAGCATGGCGTAAACGTCACCCACGTTGTGAGCAAGCCGCCGAGTGTGCCCGCCCACATCGGCGAAAGGGTGCCGGGGTCGCGATAGGCGGCCTGAAAGCCCACGAATTGCAGCACCATGATCAGCGGACCGGGCGTGGTCTCGGCCATACCCAGCCCATCGAGCATTTCATGCGGCTTCAGCCAGTGATAGTGCTCGACCGCCTGCTGGGCGACATAAGAGAGCACGGCGTAAGCGCCGCCAAAGGTTACCAGCGCCATTTTCGTGAAGAACAGCGCGATCTGACTGAACGTATTGTCCGGGCCAAGTCCGATCAGGACGGCGGCAACGGGCGCGAGCCACAGGAAGCCCCAGAGAGCGCTGACACGCAATGTGCGCGCGAGGTCGGGACGCGCGTGATCCGGCACCGCATCGCCAAGCGCGCTCAGCGCTTCGGTCGTCGCTGCGCTGCCGTGGCCGCTTCCGGCGAATTCGCTTCGGCCGCTTTTGACGCCAAGATAGCCGATCAGGCCGGCGGCGATGATGATGATCGGAAAGGGGATGGCAAAGAAGAAAATCCCGACGAAAGCGATCGCGGCAAGGGCGATCATGACGTTGTTGCGCAACGCTCGTTTGCCGACGCGCACCAATGCCTCGATCACGATGGCGAGCACGGCAGCCTTCAATCCGAAGAACAGCGCTTCAACATACGGGACGTTGCCAAAGGCGGCATAGACATAGCTTAATCCCATGATGGCGAAGATGCCTGGAAGGATAAACAAGCCACCCGCCACGATGCCGCCGGCGGTCCGGTGCAACAGCCATCCGATATAGGTCGCCAGTTGCTGGGCTTCGGGGCCGGGCAGCAACATGCAGTAATTGAGCGCGTGAAGAAAACGGCTCTCGGAGACCCATTTCTTTTCTTCAACCAGAATGCGATGCATGACCGCAATCTGTCCGGCCGGCCCGCCGAAGCTCAGAAGTGCTATTCGCGCCCAAACGCGCGCGGCGTCACCAAAGCTGATATTGTGACCGGCGGCATCGATTTTGGGGGATGGAGATGGAGTCGGGGGCGAAGACGACACGGCGCGCCTCGTCAAGCGAACGGGACGCGATGCTTGGGCATGGTGCCTGGTGGGGAGATCGCAAGTCCCCGATCGCTATATTACAGCCGGAAGTGACGCGACCTGTCAATGCGATTGGTCTCACCATTGTTTGCGGGGTGGCAGGCCTAGTAAGGTGATATGGAAGAAGTTACGAAAATATCAGGGAGGAAGTACCGTGAAGCGGGCAGTTGGTTTCGTGGCCACGATGTTGTCGATGGTGCTGGCCGGCGCTGGCCAGGCGCAGGCGGGCGTCGAGAAGCTCTACATTCTCAATTGCGGTGAGGGCGTTGCCGGCGACATCTCGCGCTGGTCGCCCGGTGTCAACGAAGGCAAGTCGATGGACTTCGTCGACAATTGCTATCTGATCAAGCACAGCCAGGGCTGGTTCTTGTGGGACACCGGCATCACGGACGCGGTGGCGGCGATGCCGAACGGGCTCGCTCCCGCTGATCCGAAAGCGGTCACCTGGCATCGGCCGAAGACACTCGCCTCCCAATTGGAGCAACTGGGCGTCAAGCCGTCTGATATCAAGGCGATGGCGATCTCGCATACCCATCCAGATCATATCGGCAATGTCGAGATGTTCCCGGACACCATGCTGTATGTGCAGAAGGTCGAATATGAGTGGCCGGGCGCCAACAACGCGCCGCGCTTCAAGCCGGAGCATCCCGTCACCAAGCTGGAAGGCGATCGCGACATTTTTGGCGACGGTACCCTTGTCGTGCTTGCAACCCCCGGCCATACGCCGGGGCATCAGTCGTTGCTTGTGAAGCTGCCGAAGACCGGCGAGGTCGTTCTTTCCGGCGACGCCGTCCACTTCAAGAGCAATTGGGAAAATCGCGGTGTGCCAGCTAACAATTTCAGCAAGGAACAGACGCTGGCGTCGATGCAGAAGATCTCGGACACCCTGACAAAGGACAAGGCGCAGCTCTGGATCAATCACGATAAGGCCCAGCGCGACACCTTGAAGATGTCGCCGGAGTTTTATGAGTGAGGTAATTTCACCTCTCGACACGAAGCGCCGTCGGCGGCGCTATATTGCGGCAGCGTTGGTTGCCGCATCGATGATGATCGTCACCGTTACGGCGCGGGCCGAACCCGAGTGGAAAATCGCATTTTATGACGACGTCCGCATTGAAGTCGCCGTGGAGGGCCGTGGGCCGCTCATTGTCATGTTGCCTTCGCGCGGCCGCGGCGCGGAGGATTTCGACGGTGTGGCGAGCGCACTGGTCAAAGCCGGCTTTCGTGTGTTGAGGCCGCAGCCGCGGGGCGCCGCACTCAGCCTCGGGCCGATGCAAAGTCTCACACTTCACGATTTGGCCCGCGATATCGCCGCTGTCATCCGCAACGCGGGTGATGGTGGTCCCGCCATTATCGTGGGCCACGCTTTTGGCAGCTGGGTCGCGCGCATGACGGCGATCGATCATCCCGACCTTGTGCGCGGCGTGGTGATGGCCGCCGCCGCCGCCAAGACCTATCCGGCTGGGTTCAATGGCGCGAAGGAATTGTCGGAAGCGGTGCGAAAATCGGGCGATTCCGCGCTGCCGGATAGCGAGCGGCTGGAATATCTGAGATTGGCTTTCTTCGCCCCGAATAGTGACGCAAAGATTTGGCTTCAGGGGTGGCATCCGGCCGCGGACGAAGTGCAATTGGCCGCCGGCCGCGCCACCAGACAATCCGAATGGTGGTCGGGCGGCACGGTACCGTTGCTCGATCTTCAAGGTGAACTTGATCCTTTCAAGCCGCGCACCATGGCAAACGAGATGCGCGAGGAATTCGGCGAGCGCGTCTCTGTCGTGGTGGTACCAAACGCCAGCCATGCCCTGATACCGGAGCAACCGAATGCTGTCGCTGACGCGATCCTCGCCTGGATCGGCAAGCTGCCGCGATAAAGCTTCACGCGTTCGTGGTCTCGGGCGCCGGCTTTCCCGAATCCGGCCGCAGCAGGCAAAGCGCCAATAACGCCGAAAGGCTGAGCGCGGACGATACGAGCAGGACCTTGATTCCGATCAGGTCGATCAACAGGCCGAACGCCAGCGGCGCCGCGGCTTGCGCCATTCGCGCTGGCGCGCCGATCAGGCCGAGCCGGTAGCCGTAATCCTTGGGGCCGAAGATCGCCAAGGGGAGGGTACCGCGCGCGATGGTCAGGATGCCGTTGCCCATTCCGAAAAAGATCGCAAACGCGCCCGAGGCCGCGCCTCCCGCCACACCAAAGACCGCGGCGCCGATCGGGTGGGTCAGGCAGGCGAGCCGTGTCGAGACCAGCGGATGATAGCGTTTGAGGAACGTCGCCTCGAGGATGCGCGCGAACACCTGTGCTGGACCGAACAGCGCTCCTGCAGCGACTGCTTGCACGGCGGTCGCCCCGCCGGCTTCGAGTATCCGCGGCATGTGCGCGGCCATCGCGCCGGTCACGGTCCACCCCGCCGCGAAAGTGAAGGCAAGCAGGATCATGGTGCGATCGATCGGGATGTGCGGCTTCACGGCGTCGGCGGCATTTGCCTTCGCGCCCGCAATCTTCGGCAGCATGAAGAAGTTGAGCGGCAGCCCGATCAGGAGGTGCGCGGCGGCCCATGCAAAGCAGGTGTTGCGCCAGCCGATATGGTCGAGGCCGTATGCGGTGAGCGGCCATCCGACGGTGGACGCAAAGCCAGCCATCAGCGTGATGCCGGTGATCGGTCCGCGCGCGGCGTGGCCGTAGATACGCCCGAGCGCCGCGAAGGCCGCGTCGTAAAGGCCGTACCCCATGCCGATGCCGAGCAGTATCCAGGCGACGATCAGAAGCGGAATTGAGCTGGTGAAACCGAGCAGAACCAAACCGGCCGCGATGGTGAGATTGGAGGTGCACAGCACCGGCCGGCCGCCAAACAGATCGATCTGCCGGCCGATCCGAGGGCCGAGTAAGGCCGAAATCACCAGCGCGGCCGAGAAGGCGGCAAAGATCCAGTTGGCGGACATGCCAAGATCGCGCGCGATCGGATCGGCCAGGATCGCGGGCAGGTAATAGCTCGAGGCCCAGGCCAGCGTCTGCGTGGTGCCGAGCGCCAGAATGATCGGAAGCTGCCGGGTGGATTCAGACGCCATTAAAATTCCTGGAAGAGGCCATTTGCATCGCTGGTCGCGGAGGCGTCAACAGCGCCGGATGCAGGTGCGTGTAGCCCCGGCAGCATGGACCGTTTCAACCGGCCCGAACGCTTCAATCGCCTTTCGATCGCTCCTTGATGATCAAGCCAATCATCATCATCGCGATCGCGCCGACCACCGCACCCGTGAGCGCTTCGGACGCGAATATCTGGACGTGGGTGGGCGCATTCAGGCTTCCGCTCTGGGTGACCACGGTGGCTGCATATTTTTGCAGAAAGAGCCCGCCAAGGGCGCCGGTTGCCAGTCCGACCAGACTGTGTCCCCAGAAACCGAAGCGGTGCTCGTGGGCCGCCGCGGCAGCGATGTGCGCTCCAATCAGGCCGGCCACGGTCTGGATGACCACGTTGGCAAAAGTCCATTCCATCTGCGTGCGCCTATTTTTTAATTCTCATAGCGTTTTCAAGCGAAGTGGATACCGGTTCGCGCAAATAAAACGCGTCAAAATAACAAACGAGAGCTTCGGTTCTGATTCAATCAGAACCGAAGCTCTCGACGAATCGCCCCCTCTCAATTCCAAGCAATTTGCTTGACGGACCGCAATATATCTATAATTCTAGATATATGGAAATAGAATCCGAACAGGTCCTCCTGGCCCTCGCGGCGTTGGCACAATCGACACGGCTCGAAACCTTTCGGCTTCTTGTCCGTCATGAGCCGAAGGGGCTGCCCGCCGGCGACATTGCCCGTGCGCTGGCCGTGCCGCAAAACACCATGTCGTCGCATCTGGCCGTGCTGTCACGCGCCGGGTTGATTTCGGCGATGCGTTTCAGCCGCTCGATCGTTTACCGGGCCGAGCTTTCGCATTTGCGGGCCGTCATGCTGTTCATGCTCAGGGATTGCTGCGGCGGCCGGCCCGAAATCTGCGCGCCGTTGATCGAGGAGCTCACGCCCTGCTGTCCGCCGGCCCCCAAAAAGCGCGCGCATGCCAAACTTTGACATCAGCCGCCGTCTGGCCGCGGAAGCGCTCGGCACGGCGTTTCTGGTCGCGACCGTCGTTGGCTCCGGCATCATGGCCGAAGGCTTAACGAAGGACGTCGCGTTGGCGTTGCTCGGCAACACGTTACCGACCGGCGCGATTCTGGTCGTGCTGATAACTATCCTGGGGCCGATATCCGGCGCGCATTTCAATCCTGCCGTGACCTTGGTCTTCGCACTCAAGCGAGAACTCACCCTAATTGAGGCGTTGGGTTACGTCCTGGCGCAGATCGCCGGCGGCATTGCGGGGACGCTGATGGCGCACGCGATGTTTGCTTTGCCGCTGTGGGACATCTCGCTGAAGGTTCGGACCGGTGGCCCGCAATGGCTCGCGGAAAGCGTCGCCGCTTTTGGTCTCGTCGCGACCATTCTGGCGGGGCTGAAGTTCAACCGGCCGGCCATCTCCTGGCTGGTTGGTCTCTACATCACGGCGGCCTACTGGTTCACGTCTTCCACCTCGTTTGCAAATCCCGCCGTCGCCATCGCGAGGTCGCTGACGAACACGTTTTCGGGTATTCGGCCTGCCGATCTTCCGGGCTTTATCGTCGCCGAGGTCGCTGGCGCGGTCGCGGCGCTCTGGCTGATGGGTTGGCTTTTGTCGTCCGAACGGGGGAAGTCTTCGGCGATTGGGGAAATTCGCACATGAGCGTCACGATCTATCACAACCCTTCCTGCGGCACCTCGCGCAACACGCTGGCGATGATCCGGCAAAGCGGCGAAGAGCCGGAGGTCATCGAATATCTGAAGACGCCGCCTAATCGCGACCGGTTGCTCGAATTGATTGTCGCTATGGGCATTTCGGTTCGCGCGCTGCTGCGCGAGAAAGGCACGCCCTATGCCGAGCTTGGGCTCGCCGATCCCAAATGGAGCGACGACGAACTGCTCGATTTCATGCTGGCGCATCCGATCCTGATCAACCGGCCAATTGTTGTGACCGCCAAGGGCGTCAAACTATGCCGGCCGTCGGAGGCCGTCCTGGATCTGCTCGATCACCCAGCCGATCGCTTCGTCAAGGAAGACGGTGAGATTGTGCTCAGGCCCGGAAAGTAACGGCGGGATACGGCTTTCGCGCGTCACGATCGCGCGGCATAATCCTTATCATGGAACTTACCACCCGCCTGGAGATGACGAACTGGCTGACGAGCCAGGGGCTCACCGGTCTGTCCGAAAACGATCTGGTCCGTGGATTTTGCGAGCGCTGCTCAGCCGCAGGTCTCGATCTGTCGCGCAGCCTTATTTTCATCGACACGATTCACCCGATCTTCGAAGGGCGCGGATTCCGCTGGAACGATTCGAAGACCAACGAAGCGGATTCCTTCGAATATGGGCCGACAGGCGATGGGGATAGCGCCTGGCGTCGCTCGATTTTCTATCACATGCTCGAACAAGGACATGACGAGCTATTGCTGGATCTCGCTGATCCGGCCGTACTGAGGTTTTCGAGAATCCCCGAACTCGTGGAAAACGGCCATCGGCATTTGCTGGGCTTTGTCCACCGTTTCGGCGAGGCCGGAGCGCTCGGACAGATGGACTGCTTTTACTCCTACTGGATGACCCGGCGCGCGGAAGGGTTCAAAGACAGCGAGCTTGCGGCGTTGCGCGATCTGGTGCCGGTGCTGGGACTGGTCATCAAGTCGGCGCAGCAGGTCGATATCGTGCGAACCTTGGGGCGGGTCTATCTCGGGCGCGATGCCTCCGAGCGGGTTCTCCACGGAAAAATCTCGCGCGGCGTCACCGAGCAGATCAACGCCGTGTTGTGGTTTTCCGATCTCCGTGGGTCGACTTCCATCACTGAAAGCATTTCGCCCGACGAGATCATCCCGTTTCTCAACGATTATGCGCAGGCGGCGATCGACGCCATCCACGATTCCGGCGGCGACGTGCTGAAACTGATCGGTGACGGCGTGCTCGCGATGTTCACCGGTGATAACCTCAGCCACGCCAAACGGGGTGCGCTACGGGCCGAGCATCGTTTCCGGCTCAACATGATCGCGCTCAACGCCAGACGTGGCGCGGAGGGAAGGGCGGTCACCTCGGCCTATGTCGGTCTGCATGTCGGCGAGGTATTTTACGGCAATATCGGCCATGATGACCGGCTCGACTTCACCGTGGTAGGACCTGCGGTGAACGAGGTCAGCCGCATCTCCTCGATGTGCCGTTCGGTCGATCGCGAATTATTGGTCTCGGAGGCCTTCCGCGACGGGCTGGACGCGGCGGGACGGCACTACCTCGTCTCCACCGGCCGCTTCGCGCTACGCGGCATCGGGCGCGCGCAGGATCTCTATACGCTTGATCCGGCGATCTCGCGGGATCAGGCTTTGGCCGAACGCTACGAGCGGTATTTGAAGAATTAAGCAGGCTCTCCGACCATCTCTGGCTGTCGCGCCGAACCAACTGCCGGCTTCGGCGGTCATCAGATGCATTTGCAAATTAGTTGCAATAAGATCGATTTTGTTCCAACCTGGGTCCCATGGATGCGAAATCTCCCGATTTGCCCTCGGATTCCCTGGCAAAACCCTCCTCGGGAGTGATGCCCGGGACGCCGTGGCGTAGCGACCGCGGTCCACCTTCGCTGGCGGAAGTCTTCGCTTCGGTCCGTACCGCCCCAAAAGGTCCGTTCTGGCGCAAGCTTCTGGCGTTCCTTGGCCCCGGCTATCTCGTCGCCGTGGGCTACATGGATCCCGGCAACTGGGCGACCTCGCTCGCGGGCGGCTCCAAATTCGGTTACGCGCTGCTGAGCGTTGCGCTGTTGTCCAATGCCATGGCGATCGTCTTGCAATCGCTGTGTACGCGGCTCGGGGTGGGCGCCGGCCGCGACCTCGCGCAGGCCTGCCGCGATTCCTTTCCGCGCTGGGTATCGTTGCCGCTGTGGTTGTCGGCGGAGCTCGCGATCACGGCGACTGATCTGGCCGAAGTCATCGGCACTGCGATCGGCCTCAATCTGTTGTTTCACATTCCGCTTGGGATCGGCGTCATCCTCACCGCGGCGGACGTGTTGTTGATCCTGGCGCTGCAAGCCTTCGGGTTTCGCTGGATCGAAGCCTTTGTCGTGGCGATGCTGGGCGTGATCGCGGCCTGCTTTGCGGTGCAGATCGCGCTCGCCGATCCCGATTGGGGTGCGGTACTGCGGGGCTTTGTGCCGACGGGCGAAATCCTCGCCAACCACGAGATGCTGTATCTGGCACTCGGCATTTTGGGCGCGACCGTGATGCCGCATAATCTCTATTTGCATTCCGGGCTGGTGCAGACCCGGTTTATCGGCGAGAGCGGACGCGAGAAGCGCGAGGCCATCAGGCTTGCCAATATCGATACCTCCATCGCGTTGTGCCTGGCGTTGATCATCAACGCCTCGATCCTGATTCTGGCGGCTGCGACGTTCAACCGGGCAGGACGGATTGACGTCGCCGAACTCGATCAGGCGCATGCTTTTCTCGCGCCGCTGCTCGGCTCGACATTGGCGCCGACGCTGTTTGCGATCGCGCTGCTTTGCTGCGGATTGAACTCGACCATCACCGCGACCTTGTCGGGTCAGATCGTGATGGAGGGCTTTTTGAATCTTCGCATCGCGCCGTGGCTGCGGCGTCTGGTGACGCGGTTGATCGCCATTGTGCCGGCGGTTTTGGTGACGCTTCTGGCCGGTGAAAAGGCGACTGGCCGTCTTTTGATCCTGAGCCAGGTCGTGCTCAGTCTGCAATTGCCGTTTGCCGTGGTGCCGCTCGTGATGTTTACCTCGAGCCGTCGCAAGATGGGTCCGTTGGTCGCGCCGCGCTGGCTGAGCGGATTGGCGATGGTGACAACGGCGGTTATCATCGCACTCAATGCCAAACTGGTATGGGACTTTTGGGCCGGAGGGTTTTAGGCGGGCCGCTCCGGTCCACTAGGCCCATGCAAGGCCGCCAATGAGCGCAGGCTCGTCATCCTCGTTTTGCCGCCCGCGCACCAGCCGTTTGCGACTCTTAGTGCCGCGCTCGCGACGATGCCGGAAGTCCCGCCGCTGCATCGCCGTTATAAGGCCGGTGGCTGTTCTTGCGACCCGGGCGGTCGCCTGCCTGATGATGAACAGGATCGTTGCGGCGCGGCTTAGAATGCCGAGCAGGAACACCACAGCGAAGATGTCGATATAGGCTAGGAAATCGCCAACGAGCATCAACTCAGGCGGAATCGGAATTCGGTGGTAGTAGGCCAGGACGAGAATGACGACGGGGATGAATGCGATGATCCGCCGCAATGTCAGCCGGTCGAGTAAAGCGGCAAAGTGCACGACAAAGACGTTCCAGAGCCAGTCGCCGAGAAGCGCCGGTCTATCGATCGTCCATTTCTTCCAGAGCGCCTTCCACATCGTTTCCGTCTGCGTTTGCCTGGACACCGTTCCAGCATATCATGCCTGAGCGTCAACAAAACCGGGGAGATCCGACTTGAAGAAGACCATGCTGTTGATGGTTGCACTATTGTGGGTTCATCCTGTCGCCGCCGAACCGCTTCCGCTATCGCCATCGGGCGTGAAGACGCTGGCGCCGGAAGGTGCCATCAAGCCGACGGGCCCATGGAGCCTGGGCACCCGCGCGGGCGATTTCGTCTACATCGCCGGCATGCGCGGCATCGACCCGAAAACCGATCTGCAAGTCGTGGGCGACGAACCGCGCATCCGCCAAGCCTTCGCCAACATGAAGCTGATCGCTGAATTGGAAGGCGCGACGTTGCGCGATGCCACGCGTCTCGTCGTCTACGTCACTGACATGTATCGCTTCCGGCCGATCGTGAACAAGATCCAGGAAGAGTTTTGGGGGAAGGGGCCGTATCCGCCGCGCACCATCATCGAGGTGCATCGGCTCAATGGCGACGATATCTGCGAGGTCGAAGGCACCTTCTACGCGCCGGTGAAGAAATAGCTGAAAGCCGCTCGGCTGGCGTGGCAACGCTGCATCAGCGCGATGCCCGGTACATATAACACTAGATTGGCGTGGTCCCCGCGGGCCGCGCTGCCCGAAGCGCCGCGCGATCTTCGCGAGGGGACACTCCAAAGGCTTCCCTGTAGCGCCGGCTGAAATGGCCGAAATCGGCGAATCCGCAAGAGAGTGCGATCTGCGCGATGCTGTCACCAGCGTGCAAGGGATCGGCCAGGTATCGGCGGCTCTTTTCCAGCCGCCGCTTCCATATCCACTCGCTGACCGTGCTTTGCTCCGCGTGGAACAGATCCTGAAGGTAGCGGGAGGAAATGCCGACAAGGCCCGCAATCTTGTCGGTGTTAATCGTGTGGTCGTGCAAGAGGTTCTCGATGAGCGCCTTCGCTCGGAAAGTCAAAGCAGCGCGCGCCGCCGAGCCGCTACCTAACTCGCCGCCCTGATGCTCGGCCAGGGCCGCCGTCACCAGCGAAAGGCAGGTTTCCGACAGCTGATTTGCTGTAGCAGGCGTGATATTCGACACGATGGATGCGGTCTGCCGCACGAATGGCAGCACCAGCGAAGCGACCGGGCTCGTCGCCTCGATACGGCGCGCCGTCCACGTTTCAGTTCGGCCGATCCTGCGGACCATGGCTTCGCGCGGCATGTGAAGAACGATCTGTTCGAAATCGGCGGCGAACGTCAGGGTGTAAGGGCGGGTGCTGTCGTAACAGGTAAAATCGCCGGGCTCGAGCCGCGCCTCGCGCCCGTCCTGTGCGATCGAGCCGGCGCCACGTACCTGCAAGCTTATGAGCACGACCTCTTCACGCGCATGCCGGATGCGCGCCGGCGTGCGCTTGACGATCTGGCCATCGGCGCGAACGGAGGAAAAGTGAAGGTCGTTGCAGCGAGCGGTCGCCAGTTCGCCGAAGAACGGCCGATCCGCATAGGCCTTGCAATCGAGATCGACGAATGTGTCGCAGACCGCATCCTGCCAGAACAGAAAGCGCTTTCGCTCGGCGACGTCGCTGGTTGACACCACGGTTTTCATAACACCGCACCCGTTTCGGGTCGTATCGACGAAATCGATACTAGCACGGCCTCGCCAGCGGGCAACTGCGCTCGGGAGAACCTTGCGCCACCAGCCTATTTTTACTGCGCGCGTAGCCAAGAGCCGGGCGGATTGGCCCGCTAGGCTCGTTGCGGACGGTGCCCGTTCCGCCGGACGTGCGCGCCCCCGAGGTCCCATTCAGAAAGCCGAGGAGCCACAGATGAGTCAGGTCCATCCAAAACTGAAGGTTGCTGCTGTGCAGGCCGCTCCCGCGTTTCTCGATCTCGATGCGTCGATCGAAAAGACGATACGCTACATCGATGAAGCAGGTAGCGCGGGAGCGAAGCTTATCGCATTTCCGGAAACCTGGCTTCCCGGCTATCCATGGTGGATTTGGCTTGGCGCTCCGGCATGGGCGATCATGCGCGGTTTCGTCTCCAGGTATTTCGACAACTCGCTGCAATATGGCAGTCCAGAGGCAAAGCGTCTGCAAGACGCTGCCAGACGCAACAAGATTTATGTCGCGCTTGGCCTGTCGGAGCGCGACGGCGGCAGCCTTTATATCGCGCAATGGATCATAGGGCCGGACGGCGAGACTGTCGCGCAGCGTCGCAAGCTCAAGCCCACGCATGCCGAGCGCACGGTGTTCGGCGAGGGCGACGGTTCGCACCTCGCCGTGCATGATCTTGATATCGGACGGTTGGGCGCGCTGTGCTGCTGGGAACATCTGCAACCGCTCTCAAAATATGCGATGTACGCCCAGAACGAGCAAATTCACGTCGCAGCGTGGCCGAGCTTCTCGTTGTACGATCCGTTTGCGCACGCACTCGGCGCAGAGGTCAACAATGCCGCGAGCAAGATCTATGCGGTCGAGGGATCGTGCTTCGTCATCGCGCCGTGCGCGACGGTTTCGCAGGCGATGATCGATGAGCTTTGCGACAGCCCCGAAAAGCATCAATTCCTTCATGTCGGCGGTGGCTTTGCCGTGATTTACGGTCCCGACGGTTCGCCGCTGGCCAAACCTTTGCCGCCGGATCAGGAGGGACTTCTTTACGCCGACATCGATCTCGGCATGATTTCCGTCGCCAAGGCTGCCGCCGATCCCGCCGGACATTATGCACGTCCGGACGTGACCCGTTTGCTGTTCAACAATCGTCCGGCAAATCGCGTCGAGAAGCTGGCTCTGCCAGTCGATCAGGAAGCCGAACCGGATAGCGCGCCGAAGGCTCCCGCTGCACCCCCCAAAGTGGCGGCCGTTCAGACGCCGCAGGCTGCGGAGTAACCTCATGGAATTGGCCATTCCTTCCCATCTGCAGGTCTTGCGCAGCCGCCACCGCCGCGTGCCCGACGACTACCAGCCACCGTATCCGTCCTTTGTCGCGCGGCACCGTCCCGAAGTCGGCAGCGTGGTGATGGCTTATTTCGGCGTTCAGTATTCAGGGAGCACGCCCATAGGCTTGCCAGCGGTGCTGAAGTCGCTCGAGGCCGCATTCGCGGCGGCCAACGGACCGCGTCACTGGGACCGCGCTGCTTACGTCGACGAAGCTGGTTATGGCAACACGGTCTCGGTCGCCTATTGGGATGATCGGGCCGCATTCGATGTCTGGTTTCCAGGAGCGCGTGCGGCCTGGACAGGCGTCGAAGCAGCTGGTCTTGGCAAGTTCATCGAGGTTCTCAGTCCTTCGGTAAATAATTACGAGACGCTGTTCTCGTCGCTCGGCCGTCCTGAAGGCGTCGCGGTCATCGCCGACGGCATGAGCAGCGAAGTGCTGGAGCATGCGTATTGGGGCGGCATGCGCGATCGCATTCCGCTCTCCCAAACAAATGAGATGGCTCCGGTGGGCGTACCTGCTGCCGTCCGCGAAGGCCGGTGTCTGCGGGTGAAGCCACATGACAACATTTGTTTGATCCGGTCCGGTCAGGATTGGAGCGATACGGATTCTGCCGAGCGCAAAATGTATCTGGAGGATGTCGAACCGGTGTTACGCGAGGGCATGGAGTTCCTGCGCGACGAGGGTCTCGCTATCGGCTGCTTCGCCAATCGCTACATGACTGTTCTCGACGGCGCCGGCCGGCCAACCGAGAAGAGCTATGGCATGAGCTGGTGGAAGAGCCTCGCCACCCTCGAACGTTGGGCCGAGTCGCACCCAACTCACGTGCGCATTTTCGGCGCGGCAATGAAATATCTATCGACGCTCGGCCCGGCCGCAAAACTCCGGCTCTATCACGAGGTCACGGTAGCTCGCGCAGCCGATCAGTTCTTTGAATATCTCGACTGTCATCCGGGTACGGGAATGCTGAAGGCGGTGAAGGCCGAAGCCTGATGGCAAAGGACGAATTGCGAGTGGCGAATAGCGAATAGAATTTTCTCTCTATTCGCTACTCCCTATTCGCCATCTTATTCTTGCGGCTCGGTCAGCGTTTCGCCCGAAGCCTCGATCCGTATCCAGCCCGATGGCGCGAGCCGCTGCTGCGGCAGGAAGCGGCCCTTGTAGTCCATCTTCTTCGAGCCCTCGATCCAGTAGCCGAGATAAACGTAAGGCAGGCCCTGCCTTCGCGCGCGGTTGATATGGTCGAGGATCATGAAGGTGCCGAGCGAACGGCTCTCTTCGGAGGGTTCAAAGAAAGAATAGACCATCGACAGTCCATCCGAGAGCACGTCGGTTAGCGCCACTGCGACCAGATCGTTGCCGCGCCCGTTGACGGCGGTGTCGATGCCGCGGCGTCGGTATTCGATGATGCGGGTTTCGACGTGGCTGTCCTCCACCATCATGGCGTAGTCCAGCACCGTCATATCGGCCATCCCGCCATGCCGGTGCCGCTGGTCGAGATAAGCGCGGAAGATCGAATATTGCTCTGACGTCGGCACCGCGCTGCGCTGCTCGCCGACGATGTCCGCGTTGCGGGCCATGATCTTGCGAAAATTGCGCGAGGGCCGGAATTCGTTGGCGACGACGCGGACCGAAACGCAGGCCCGGCACTGGTCGCAGGCCGGACGGTAGGCAATCGACTGGCTGCGTCGGAAGCCGCCATGGGTCAGGAGGTCGTTGAGGTCGCCTGCCTTGTCGCCCACCAGATGGGTGAACACCTTGCGCTCGTGCCGTCCCGGCAAATAAGGGCAGGGCGAGGGCGCGGTCAGATAGAATTGCGGGGTGTCACGCGAATGCTGGGTCACGGGATGTCGTCAGTCCTAAAAGCAAAGCATACCGTCGCTGGGGGCAGCATCGCGCCGCCAAGCTTAGCGGTCAATTGGTTTGCAAACCGTTTGCCCGCCAGACCTGTTTCCCGTTTTTGCGGTTATTTCAGAAAGTCCGCGCCGGCTGGCCCACGGGGGCGCGAGCCGAAGTGTTGATGACCACGGTTCCCAGCACAATATCGTGCAAAAGACGGCGTCGGCCGTTGAAAAGCCCGACCAGCAACACGAACGGTGTCAGAAACGAGATCGAAACCCAGAACAGCACGGCGTGCATGGCACCCAGAACGAAATAACCGGGCGCGCCGTAAAAGGTTCGCAATTCCAGATCCATCACCCGCATGCCGACCGTCGCCGAGTGCGGACCGCCGAGGGAAGCGCCATAGTAGACGACAGCCCAGACGACCGAGGCCGGCCATGCCAGCCAGAACAGCACCCAGCCAAGCCCGAGCGTGATCAGCCCGAAGAACGCGATGAAAATGTAGCCGAAGATGACCGGCACCGACAGCACGATGAGGTCGATGACGAACGCGAACACCCGCCGCGTCAGCACGCCGCGAAACAGTTCCGGCTCCAGGTCCGGATCGAAAGCATGGGGTGGAACGTCGCCGTCGCTACGCCACGCGCCGCCGGGACTATAACCCCCGCCAGCATTGTAGCCGCCGCCGGTATTTCCAGAACCGCTATACGACATGATCCGTCCTCCGGGGAACTGGCAAGGACATGGGAACCGGCAGGGCGGTTGCAAGCCCTCGACCAAGGACGGAACCGCAATATTGTGGCTTGCGAATGACTATCTTTCGGCGCGCTTGGTCGCTCGAGGCCGGGCGTCTGTTGCGTGACGCTGTGTTTCGATGCCCGCGACGGGCTCTTTTGCGGCGGCGCGGATCCAGCTTCGGAAGGCCTTGATCGCGGGGTCGCGCAGGCGATCCTCAGCTATGACGAGTTGATAGTCGTCGTCTCGCCATTCGGGGCCGGCAAGGGGGCATACGAGACGGCCCGCCGCGATATCAGCCTCGATCAGGGGCAAAGATCCCAGTGCGACGCCAAGGCCATCGACGGCGGCCTGAAGCTGAAGATAGGTGTGGTCGAGTTCAAGGTGCCGGACGGGCGTCAGCCCCGGGGCACCGGCCGCCGAAAACCATTGTGCCCATGCCGGTCGCGTTGTCGTGGAATGCAACAGCGTATGCCGCCGCAGATCGTTCGTGGTCTCGATCGGACGGTCACGCAGAATCTTTGGACTGCACACGGGGAGACGCCGGTCCGGCATCAATGTCTCGCATTGAATTCCAGGCCCGTGCTCGACGCCCGAGCGGATGCCGACGTCGAAGGCGGTGCCGACGTAACGAAGCCTGCGCGAAGTCGTCGAGACTTTGACTTCAACGCTTGAATAGGATTCCTGGAATTCCGAAAGCCGGGGCAGCAGCCAGCGTAGCGCGATGCTCGGCAACACATTGACGCGAACGACGCCCGACACACGCCGGGCCGATTGCGGGCCTCTCAGCCGGCCCGCTGCCGATGTCAGGCGCGCTAGGGCCGAACTGACGTCGGTCAAAAGGTCGGCGCCCTGATCGGTCAGTGCGACGCCGCGCGTGCGCCGCTCGAACAAGGGCACGCCGAGCCAGTCCTCCAGAAGCCTGATCTGCTTACCGATCGCCCAATGAGTCACGCGCAGATCCTTGGCGGCCTCGACAAAGCTGCCGCGCCGGGCGGCGGCCTCGAAGGCTCTGATCGCATTCAGCGGGGGTAATTCCGGATCGGCCATTTTGGGTCTCTTGGGTGACTTTTTCTCTCACCTGAGGGGAAAATAGCTCAGTTGAAGGCATGCTGCCAGCGGCGTATGCCAACATTAGAAACACAGATGCTACAGACTTTTGAGCCTTCTTGGGAGGAATTCTCCCCATGACCACGTTAAGCGCTAACCCGGAAAATGAAACGACAGCCCCGGTCTCGTCGCGCGCACGGACGCTCTGGACCGCTTGTGCGGCGCACGCGTTGCACGACGGCTACACCGACCTGATTTACCTCTTGCTACCGATCTGGCAGGCCGAATTTGCGATCGGCTATGGCGCGCTCGCTTTTTTGCGTGGGCTCGCAGCCGCTTCCATGGCGGGGCTGCAAGTGCCGATGGGTCACATCGCCGAACGCATTGGCGGGCGCACGACGCTGGCGCTTGGGACTGCTTTGGCTGCGATCGGCTATGTGATGGCCGGCTATTCAACCGGGCTCATCGGGCTTTGCGTCGCGCTGGTCGTGGTCGGATGCGGGCTCAGCACGCAGCACCCCATCGCATCGGCCGCGGTCTCGCGCGCCTATCAGGGCGACGCACGCGGTCCGCTCGGCACTTACAATTTCGCCGGCGATATCGGCAAGGCCGCCATTCCGAGCGGGGCTTCTCTCTTGCTGGCGTTGATGTCCTGGCATCACATGCTCTGGGCTCTCGCCGCGCTTGGGGCGATCGTTGCCGTCGCTGTGGCGATCTTCTTGCCGGCTAATCTGCGGCCGGTCGCATCGGCGGTGAAGGCCGCACATGGCTCATCCGGGGCAAAGGGCGGTTTCGCCCTGCTGCTGGCCGTCGGAATGCTCGACAGCGCTGTTCGTATGGGATTTCTGACCTTCCTGCCGTTTCTGCTGCAAGAGCAGGGCGCATCGCTCTCGACGATCGGTCAGGCGCTGGCGCTGGTTTTCATTGGCGGCGCCGCTGGAAAGTTTGCCTGCGGCTGGTTGGGCGCACGATTTGGTGTGCTGGCCACGGTGCTCCTGACCGAGGCGGGCACGGCCGCCGCCATCCTGGCCGTTTTGGTGCTGCCGCTTGCCGGGATACTGGTGCTGTTGCCCGTTGTCGGGCTCCTGCTCAACGGCACGTCGTCGGTGCTCTACGGCACCGTGCCCGAACTCGCGCCGGCCGGCCGCACCGAAAAGGCATTCGCGATCTTCTACACCGGCACGATCGGCGCCAGCGCGACCGCGCCTATTCTGTTCGGCGTGTTGGGCGATGCAGTCGGCGCACATGCCGCTGTTATCGCGACGGCGATCACGGCCGCCATCATCTTGCCGCTCGCCATTGCGTTGGCGCCGCGGCTTCCGGCCAGCCAGAATTGACCTTAGCCGCCCTTTCGCAGCTTCTCGGCCACGCGCGGGGCGAAATAGGTGAGAACGCCGTCGGCACCGGCGCGCTTGAAAGCGGTGAGGCTTTCCATCATCGCCCGCTCGCCGTCGATCCAGCCGTTGTTATGGGCCGCCATGATCATCGCGTATTCGCCGGAGACTTGATAAGCGAAGGTCGGCATGCCGAATGCGTCTTTGACCCGCCGCAGAATATCGAGATAGGGCATGCCGGGCTTGACCATCACCATGTCGGCGCCCTCGGCGATATCGAGTTCGACCTCGCGCAGCGCCTCGTTCGAATTGCAACTGTCCATCTGGTAGGTGCGCTTGTCGCCGGAGAGCGTCTTGGCTGAACCCACCGCGTCGCGGAACGGACCGTAGAAGGCGGAAGCATATTTCGCCGCATAGGCCATGATCTGCACGTCGAGGTGCCCTGCGGCGTCCAACCCTTCGCGAATGGCGCCGACGCGACCGTCCATCATGTCCGACGGCGCGATGATGTCGCAGCCGGCTTCCGCCTGCACCAGCGCCTGCCGGACCAGCACCGCCACGGTGGCGTCGTTGAGGATCTTGCCGTCTTCCAGCAATCCGTCGTGACCATGGCTGGTGAAGGGATCGAGCGCGACGTCGCAGAGCACGCCGAGATCGGGAAACTCCTTCTTGATCGCGCGCACTGACTGGCAGACGAGGTTGTCGGGGTTCACGGCCTCCGAGCCCTGGTCGTCACGCAAGGCGGGGTCGGTATAGGGAAACAGCGCGATGCAGGGGATGTCGAGCTTCACCGCGCGTTCGGCCTCACGCACCGCCTGATCGACGGACAGCCGCTCGACGCCCGGCATCGATGCGACCGGATTGCGTTTGTTGTGGCCGTCCGAGACGAAGAGCGGCCAGATCAGATCGTCGGTCGTCAGAACATTTTCGCGCACCATGCGTCGCGCCCATTCCGCTTTACGATTGCGGCGGGGGCGGATGGCGAGATCAAGGCTCGGGGCGGAGAGGGTGGCCTCCCGGCGCGGCGCATCGCGCATTTCAATCGGACGCCCAAATTTGATCGCCATTTGATGTTGTCTCCAAATACGGCTGCAAGTTTAAGGTTAGCTCGAGTACGGCTGGCTATTGGCTTTCAGGCGACCCTAGCACTTTGTCCCGTTGTCGTCACCGCGGGCCGTTTGCGGCGCGGCCAATTGATTTTGCCGTGCCGAAGGGCCATGACTGACCCCGAAAACAGCAATCGGCAATAATTCGTCCCAAATTCCACAAGGCCGGCGCCAACGCAACCGATGTCAGATACCTCGACCACGCGCGATACCTCCCGGGACCATGCGATATCGGTCGATGCGATATCGTCGGAACGAATCGATTCCGCCGATAATGTGTGGACGCGCCGGCTGGTGCTTTTCCTGCGCGTCATGGCCGTCGTCTCTGTCGTCAAGGGCCTTTATCATTGGGCGCAGGTCACGGGTTTTGTCGGCGGCGAAGAGGACGCCTTTGAAAACCAGTCGCTCGCCTGGCAGGCTTCCACCGTCTATTTCGCCGTGATCGAACTCGTCGCGGCCGTGGGGCTTTGGCTGGCGACGCCGTGGGGCGCGGTGGTGTGGCTGATCACCGTCGTCTCGATGACGGTGATCGAACTGATGTTTCCGGCCATCTACGGCGGCAGCCTCTCGATTGTTGCGGCGGAAGCCTTGATGCTGACGGCTTATCTCGCTCTCGCGTGGATGGCGGCCCGCGAGCGGCCGCCATAGTCTGGAATGGCTTAACCATTCGCTCACCGTGGTACGTCTCTCGTCACACCTGTTACGCAACCGTTTCTGCTTTCGCTCCTGCTGTTTCCATATGCGACAGGGCGGTGAGACGAAGCGTGAACAGTGCTCTCGCACCGTCAATGAAAGGTTGCGAAAAGCCCTTGAATTGCAGGCTTAATCCGCGATTTACTGTCTTAAATTCATGATCTCTTTATTCTCTTATTTAAGCTGATCTTCAAACGCACCCCTTAAGTTGCGGCTATCAGGCGGGACAAAAGTTTCGTCGAATAAGTCGATAAAACGACAACAGGGGAAGTGTCATGATGAAAGCCGTTGCAACGGCGGAAGCCGTCGAGCGTGCTCCGGGGCAAGCTCCGGTTCAGCCGCTCTATCTCGAAGCCTTGACCTTGGTGGAACGGCTGCATCGCCGCCTGCTCGATGTCATCAAGGACGAATTCGATCGTCGCGGCCGCGCCGATATCAATTCGGTTCAGGCGCTCTTGCTCTATAACATCGGTGACAAGGAACTGACCGCGGGCGAACTGCGCACACGCGGCTATTACCTCGGCTCCAACGTTTCCTACAACCTGAAGAAGCTCGTTGAACTCGGCTTCCTTGACCACCAGCGTTCGCGCGTCGATCGCCGTTCGGTTCGTATTCGCCTGACCCCGCAGGGCCAGGAAATCCGCCGTATCGTCGATACGCTCTATCAGAAGCACGTCAAGACCGTGGAACAGGTCGGCGGCATCTCGAACGAGGAATTCGCGACGCTTAACAAGTCGCTGCATCGCCTCGAGCGCTTCTGGACCGACCAGATCCTCTATCGGCTCTGAGTTTACGTTGCGGCCAAGCCGGCATCTTAAAAGACCGGCGGCCGTAGCGATCTAAAGACACTTCCCCCATCAGCGCACTGGTTCGGATTTTTCCGAAGCCGGTGCGCCCTGTTTTTTCGCCGCTCCAATATGGAACTTTTCCGCCCGACGAAGCTTATTCGTTGGTATCGGAGAACGGCGATGCTCGTCGAGCGCGGATTACAGGTGATGAATGTCGGGGTAATCAGCGATGCTTATGCGATCGCCGCCGACTACCTGTACCGGACCGGCGCCACCACCGACAATTTCGCCACCAACGAGCGATTGCTCGCCATCATCGTGCAGCTGTTCGAGCGCGGCGAATTAAACAGGATTAAATTAGCCAACAAGGCGATCGCCAGGTTTGAAGCGCTGGTGGAGTGGGTTTGACGCTGTCTGCGCACCAGGCCTGACGGATCGAGATTCAACAGAACGCGAGGAAGCCATGGAAGCCGCCATCGACCGCATCATGATGACTTACGATCTGCTGTTGAACCGCTCGGCGGCTGCCAGCGCCGAGGCGCGCGCCAAGGTGACTGAATATGTCACGACGCTGTTCGAGGCCGGTGAGAAGGATATGCACCGGCTGACCGTGTGCGGGCTCACCTACCTGCGCGAGCTCGACGGCTCCAGCAATCCGGTCAAGGCCGGCTATACGGGGCTGTAGGATCGGTTTAGCCTGGGCGGTCAATCCATTGATCGCACGCGGGCTTTGCGGATGAGCCCCGGGCGAAATTGTCGCCCATAGCTGACTGCCTTTTTACCAAAACCTCTGATAAAGCTCTGCCGCGCGCAGCTCCAGAGGTCGAACCCATGCTCACCCTTCATCATCTCAACGACTCCCGATCGCAGCGAATTGTGTGGCTGCTGGAGGAGCTTGGCGCGCCTTACGAGATGAAGTTCTACCAGCGCGACGCCAAGACGCGGCTGGCGCCGCCGGAGCTTTTGGCCATCCATCCGCTCGGCAAATCGCCTGTCATCACCGACGGTGATCTTAAAATCGCCGAATCCGGCGCTATCGTCGATTATCTCATTCGTACCTATGGCAAGGGCAAGATGATGCCCGCGTCCGATGCGCCGGACTTTGAGGCCTACAATGAATGGCTGCATTATGCCGAAGGCTCTGCCATGCTGCCGCTGATGCTCAATCTGTATGTGTCGAGGTTGAAGGAAGCAGGTAGCCCGTTGCATCCGCGTATCGACAGCGAGATCAAAAATCATCTCGGCTATGTCGATGGCGCGTTGAAGGGCAGGGAGTTCTTCATCGGCCAGTCGTTGACGGGGGCCGACGTTCAGATGAGCTTCGTCGGCGAGATGGCTGACGTGTACGACCGGCTCGGGCCGTTCCCAAATCTTGCCGCTTGGCTTAAGCGAATCCATGCGCGGCCGGCCTTTCAGCGCTCGGTCGAGAAGGGCGGCGCCTACCGTTTTGCGAAGTAATGCCGAAGCTGAAAACGATGAGTAGCTTTCGTCTGTTGGGCCTGCTGCCTCTGTTTGCGGTTGCCGCCTGCTCACAGCCGAGTTTTTTGAACTCGTTTGCCGAGCGGAGCAGCTCGCCCGCGCCCGTTGAGCGGCTAAATCCCGGAACGGCGTCGCCTGACAAGTGGTCGCCTGCACCTGATCCGGTGGAGGATACTGATTTCCCGAATACCGAACGGATCTCGCAGTTGCCGGGCAAGATCGGTGAATGTGCCGAGACGACCATCACCTCGATCACCGATCGCTATGGCGAGGACTTGGCCGCGCGGCCCAAGAAGGGAGCCGATCCCGGCACCATCGTCCGCTTCTCCAATTCCGGCGCCCAGGTTTCGCTGCGCCGGGAGAATTCCGTGGCGCACTCCCAGGTGTTCGACAAGGTGAGTATGTGCCTCGTCGAACTGCCGAAGGAATGTCCCGGTGACCTGCGCGGCCGCGTCTACCGGACGACCAACCTTCGGACCAAGGAAAGCTGGAGCCTCGCCAACGACGTCAAGAATTGCGGCGGCCCGGCCGGCTAGTCCGCCCGAGCAGGCCGAGCGATAGTGAGGCCGTTAGCGAACGGCGGCACCAAGTCAGGCGTCGCGGTCGTAACCCTGCAATCCCCGGAAACTCATCTCGGCCCTTCACGTATTTGCGATTGGTCGAATTTACGGCCTTATGCGCCTCCCCGAGCTTTGCTATGAAATGTTGTTCGGCCAGAACCTGATAGACCCCGCTCATGAGCGTGCCGACCCGACGATCGTTCCTCATCTCCGTTGCTGGCCTTGCGGCAAGCGCGATCACCCATCGTGCCTGGGCCGCCGACGGAGAGCAGACCCCCGATCAGATGCTCGACGAGCTGATGCGGGAGAATCAGGAAAACGGCATCGGCAGCGGCTTCGATAACGCCTCTCGCAATGTTCGCCTGCCGAAGAAGTCATTGCCGACGCTATCGCCCTCGACCGCGGAAACCACGCAGACTTCGGTCGCGCAGTATGAGACCATCGTCGCTAAAGGCGGCTGGCCCAACGTACCGGCATCGGCCAATGGCCTGAACGTCGGCGCCAGGAGCCCCGCAGTGTCGCCCTTGCGCCAGCGGCTGTCGAGCGTGGGTGATCTCGAACTGAACTCCGGTGACCCGCAGGTCTTCGATTCCTATGTCGATGCGGCGGTACGGCGCTTTCAAGTGCGTCACGGGCTGCATGCCGACGGCATCTTGCATGAGCCGACCCTGCACGCGCTCAACGTTCCGGCCGAGCAACGGCTCGCGCAACTCAAGACCAACGCCGTGCGTCTGAAGACGCTGTCCGGCAATCTCGGCAACCGCATCGTTGTTGCCAATATTCCGGCGGCGCAAATCGAGGCGATCGAGAACGGCGTGGCGATCACGCGTCACACGGCGGTCGCCGGCAAGCCGGACCGGCCGTCACCGGATCTCAAAACCAAGATCACCCAGATCAACTTCAACCCGTTCTGGACGGTGCCGGTCTCGATCATTCGCAAGGATTTGATTCCGAAGATGCAGGCCGAGCCGGACTATCTCACCCGGAACCATATCCGCATCTTCGATCCCAAAAGCAACGAGCTTCAACCGTCACAGATCGACTGGTATTCGACCGAAGCGGTCAATTACAAATTCAAGCAGGATGCCGGCAATTTCAATTCGCTCGGATCGATGAAAATAAATTTTCCGAGTCCGGAAGGCGTCTACATGCATGACACGCCGTCGAAGAATCTGTTCGGCGAGGATTTTCGTTTTGCCTCTTCGGGGTGCATGCGCGTGCAGAATGTGCGCGAACTCGTCTACTGGATTTTGGCGGAAACGCCGGGCTGGTCGAAGGCCGAGATCGACGAGGTGATCCAGTCCGGCGAACGCAAGGACGCCAAGGTCGCCAAGCCCGTGCCTCTGTATTGGGTCTACATCACCGCCTGGGCCACGCCCGATGGCGTCGTGCAATTCCGCGACGACATCTACAACCGCGACGGCGTCAGCTAGGCCGGCGCAAAAAGCCGCTGACCCCGCGACCCCTGATCCGCCGGCGTCAGCGCCGGAAAAACCCGACCCACCGGCATAAAGCCGCATTGCCGAAAGCAGGAACGGCAGTAGGATCGTTTCGCGATTAAAATCCGGGCAAAGGCTCCACAAGAGGGTTGTCCCGGCATCGCAGCGGGAGGGATTTTTCATGAAGCTCATGTGCGCGTGGCGTTCGGCTGCGTTGTTTGTTCTTTCGGGATTTGCGCTCGGCACTGCCGACCCGGCGCTGGCCGACGACAAGGTCGTCAAGATCGGCGTATTGAACGACATGTCGAGCCTCTATGCCGATATCGGCGGCCCCAATGCCGTGGTGGCGGTTACGATGGCGGTGGAGGATTCCGGCCTGCTTTCGAAAGGCTGGAAGATCGACGTGGTCGGCGGCGATCACCAGAACAAGCCGGACGTCGGCGTCAACATCGCGCGTCAGTGGATCGATAACGACAAGGTCGACGCGATCGCCGACACCCCGAATTCCGGGGTTGCGCTGGCGGTCAGCAACCTCGTGAAAGAGAAGAACGCCATTCTGCTGAACAACGGTGCGGCCACCGCCGATCTCACCGGCAAGGCCTGCAATGCCAACACGATCTCCTATTCCTACGACACCTATATGCTTGCCCACGGCACTGGCAACGCGCTGACCAAGGCGGGCGGTGATAGCTGGTTCTTTCTCGCCGCGGACTACGCTTTCGGTGCCGCGCTCGAACGCGACACCAGCGCCGTCGTTGTCGCAAACGGCGGGAAGCTCTTGGGCGGCGTCAAACATCCGCTCAACACTGCCGACTTCTCATCCTTCCTGCTGCAAGCGCAGGCTTCCAAAGCGAAGGTCATTGGGCTGGCCAATTCGGGCGGCGACACCACCAACGCGATCAAGCAGGCATCCGAATTCGGCATCGTTGCCGGTGGCCAGAAGCTCGCCGCGCTCTTGCTCTTCATCAACGACGTGCATTCGCTCGGTTTGAAGACGGCGCAAGGACTGACCTTTACCGAGTCCTTCTACTGGGACCTCAACGAGGGAACGCGTGCCTTCTCGAGGCGCTTTGCGGAAAGGGCGAAAAATCACGCCATGCCCTCGATGACGCAGGCCGGCAATTATGCCGTCGTGCTGCATTACCTGAAAACGCTGGAAGCGCTCGGCGGCAACCCGCATGACGGCATCAAGGTTGTCGCCAGGATGAAGGAAATGCCGACCGACGATCCTGTGTTCGGCAAGGGCCCGCTGCGCGCCGACGGCCGTCGTCTTGTTCCGGCCTATCTGTTCGAGGTGAAGAAGCCGGAAGAATTGAAGTATCCGTGGGACTATTACAAGCTGATTGCAACCATCGCGCCGGAAGACGCGGCCAAACCGCTGGCGTCAAGCGAGTGTCCGCTGCTCAAGAAATAGCGTTGGGTGTCGTGTCCCGCCCCCCTCAAGGAGGGCGCACTCTAAAAAGAGGGCTTTGGCCAAAACCCGGACGTATCGATCGCGGGAGTGCCTGCCCGTGGCATTTGGCGCAGAACCGTAGGACAGGGCCGTGAGGTGGGATTTTCCGCTTTCCCCACCATATCTTGCATAAATATCAGGCGGCTACCGCAAGCGCTTGGCCATGGCCGGGCAATATGGTATCTCGCAAGACCCTTTCGACCGCTATAACGGACCGCCCGCGACGCCCCTGTCTGGTTGCGGCGGTGGAGATATTTGCTCATGAGCTCTTCGGCCAAGACCACCGATAAGACCGCTTCCGCACCCGACTCGTTCTTCACCGCGACCCTAAACGAGGCCGATCCTGATATCGCCGCCGCAATCCGCGGCGAACTCGGTCGACAGCGCCACGAGATCGAGCTGATCGCATCGGAAAACATCGTCAGCCGGGCGGTGCTGGAAGCGCAGGGCTCGGTGCTGACCAACAAATACGCCGAAGGCTATCCCGGCAACCGCTACTATGGCGGCTGCGAGTGGGTCGACGTGGTGGAGACGCTCGCGATCGACCGCGCCAAGAAACTGTTCGGCGCGGGTTTTGCCAACGTGCAGGCCAACTCGGGCAGCCAGATGAACCAGGCGGTGTTTCTGGCATTGCTCCAGCCGGGCGACACCTTCATGGGGCTGGATCTCGCCGCTGGCGGACACCTCACGCATGGA
The DNA here is from genome assembly GCA_963752265.1 of uncultured Alphaproteobacteria bacterium. Lineage (GTDB taxonomy): Bacteria > Pseudomonadota > Alphaproteobacteria > Rhizobiales > Xanthobacteraceae > Bradyrhizobium. The sequence continues at coordinate 52,606 of CAVVZW010000007.1, read as the reverse complement.
TCGCCGGTCAACATGTCCGGCAAGTGGTTCAAGGCTTCACATTACACCGTGCGCCGTGAAGACCAGATCATCGACATGGACGAGGTCGCCAAGCAGGCCGAGCAGGTGCGGCCAAAGCTGATCATTGCCGGCGGATCGGCCTATTCGCGTCCCTGGGATTTCAAACGCTTCCGCGAGATTGCCGATCACGTCGGCGCTTATCTCCTGGTCGATATGGCGCATTTTGCCGGCCTCGTCGCGGGTGGTGTCCATGCCTCGCCGGTGCCGCACGCGCATGTCACGACCACCACGACCCACAAGTCGCTGCGCGGCCCGCGCGGCGGCCTGATCCTCTGCAATGACGAGGCGCTGGCCAAAAAACTCAATTCGGCGATTTTCCCCGGGCTTCAAGGGGGCCCCTTGATGCATGTGATCGCGGCCAAGGCAGTTGCCTTTGCTGAAGCGCTGCGGCCCGACTTCAAGATCTATGCAAAGAACGTGGTCGAAAACGCCAAGGCGCTGGCCGAGAGCTTGCGTGCCGAGGGCCTCGATATCGTCTCGGGTGGCACCGACAACCATTTGATGCTGGTTGATCTCAGGCCGAAGGGACTGAAGGGCAACGTCTCGGAAAAGGCGCTGGTGCGCGCGGCCATCACCTGCAACAAGAATGGCATTCCCTACGATCCGGAAAAGCCGTTCGTCACCTCGGGCCTGCGTCTTGGCACGCCGGCTGCCACCACGCGCGGCTTCGGGATTGCCGAATTCAAGCAGGTCGGCGGCATGATCGCCGAGGTGCTGAACGCGGTCGCGCAGTCAAAGGACGGCGCCGCGCCGCTGGTGGAGCATGCCATGAAGGAACGGGTCAAGGCGCTCACCGATCGCTTCCCGATTTATCAGTAAGAGTACATCCGCATGCGTTGCCCAAGCTGCAACAGTCTCGATACCCAGGTGAAGGACTCCCGTCCGACGGAAGATTCCGCTGTTATCCGGCGCAGGCGCGTATGCGTTGCCTGCAATTTCCGCTTCACCACGTTCGAGCGCGTGCAGCTTCGTGAATTGACGGTCATCAAGCGCAACGGCCGCAGGGTGCCGTTCGACCGCGACAAGCTGGTGCGCTCGGTGCAAATCTCGTTGCGCAAGCGTCCGGTCGATTGGAGCGGGTCGAGAAACTCGTCTCCGCCATCGTGCGCGAACTCGAGAGCGGTGGCGAGGCGGAAATATCCTCCGAGGCGATCGGCGAGATCGTGATGGAGCATCTGCGCCAGCTCGACGATGTCGCCTACGTGCGCTTTGCCTCCGTCTACCGCAATTTCCGCGAGGCGAAGGACTTTGAAGCGGTGCTGGGCGAGCTCTCTGGCGATGACGACGCTCGGGTTGCCTTGTTACGAAAATGATCTTCCCCGGCGCGGAAGAGCAAGTAACAGAGAATACGACCCAGGCTGACATGTCCGATCAGCGCTTCATGGCATTGGCACTGGCACTCGGCCGGCGCGGCCTCGGGCGCACGCATCCCAATCCCGCCGTGGGCGCCGTGGTGGTCAAGGACGGCGTCATCGTCGGCCGTGGCTGGACGCAACCGGGTGGCCGTCCGCACGCCGAGCCCGTCGCGCTGGCGCAGGCGGGCGGTGCGGCGCGCGGTGCCACGCTTTACGTGACGCTCGAGCCCTGTTCGCATGTCGGCAAGTCGCCGCCTTGCGCTGATGCCATCATCGCCGCCGGCATCCAACGCGTGGTGTCGGCGATCGAAGATCCCAATCCGGAGGTCGCAGGGCAGGGCCATGCCATGTTACGGGCCGCCGGAATTGATGTCGATGTCGGGTTGTGCGCGGCGGAAGCCGCATACGCTCACGCCGGTCATTTCACGCGCGTCCGGGATAAGCGTCCGCATGTGATCGTAAAACTTGCGGTCTCCACCGACGACAAGATTGGGGCCGCGGGCCACAGACCGGTGGCGATTTCCGGCGAGATCGCCAAAGCGCGCATGCATCTGCTCAGGGCGCAATGCGACGCCATCCTCGTCGGGATCGGGACGGTGTTGGCAGACGATCCGCTGTTGACGTGCCGCCTGCCGGGCATGGAGGCGCGCTCGCCCATGCGGGTCGTGCTGGATCGCGCGTTGCGGATGCCGGGCACGAGCCGCCTGGTTCATTCGGCGCGCAATACACCGCTCTGCGTCATGACATCTAATTTGGCCGAGGCGCCCGCGGCGGCGATACTCGGGGCCGCCGGCGCGCAGGTCATCCGCGTGACGTCGACGCCGACGAGACTGGACCTGCCGGCGGTGCTGCACGCTTTGGCGGAACGCGGCATCACCCGGCTTCTGGTCGAGGGTGGGGCGCGCGTGGCATCGTCTTTCGTCGCTGCAAATCTGGCCGATGAATTCTGGCTGCTCCGCGGCCCCGACGCGATCGGCGCCGACGGCGTGGCGGCTTTGGATGCATTGCCGCTTTCCGCAATCACCCGGTCGCCGGCCTTTCGCGTTCGTGCTAGCGAAAGCCTCGGCATCGACACTCTTACCGTCTACGAGCGCACCTAATGTTTACCGGCATCGTCACCGACATCGGGGAGATCAAAAGCCTCAAAGCGACGGCGCAAGGCCAATTGCACCGGCTGCGCATCGCGTGCCGGTACGACCGCGCGACCATTGCGGACGGTGCCTCGATTGCCTGCAATGGCGTCTGTCTGACGGTGGTGGCCTCCGGGGTTGAAGGGGGCAAGACCTGGTTCGACGTCGATGCCGCCGCCGAGACGCTTTCGCTGACGACGGCGAAGTACTGGGCTGTCGGCACCAGGCTCAATCTCGAACGGGCGCTGAAGATTGGCGACGAACTCGGCGGCCATATCGTTGCGGGTCACGCGGACGGCGTGGCGACGATCCTCGCGCGCGAGGACCTGCCCGACATGGCGCGGTTCGAGCTCAACACGCTGCGGGAACTGGCGCGCTTTATCGCGCCCAAGGGCTCGATCACGCTCGACGGCGTCTCGCTGACCGTCAACACGGTCAAGGATACGGCCTTTTCGGTGCTGATCATCCCGCACACGCTTCAAGTCACGACCCTGTCGTCCTGGCGCGCTGGGACTGACGTCAATATCGAAGCCGACCTGATGGCGCGCTATGCGGCGCGATTGACGGAAATGAAGTGACGGCGCAGCCGTCATTCCGGGGCGATGCGTTAACAGCGAACCCGGAACCTCGAGATTCCGGGTCTGGTCCTTTGGACCATCCCGGAATGACGAAAACCTGGAGTATTCGTGCTTGGCTTCAGTTGTTGCGGCGACTACAACGCGCAAACGTTGACATTCACCGTTGGTGGTAACTGTCAACGTAAACCGATGGATTGAAGAATGGCAGACGCGCGGCGCGCACCTCTGAAAGACCAGACCGATATCTCGGGATCGCATGCGCTGATTGTCGAGGCGCGCTTTTACGACGACATCCAGGATGCGCTGCTCGAAGGCGCGGTCACTGAGCTGAAGGCGGCCGGCGTCAGCCACGACCTCTTGACGGTTCCCGGCGCGCTGGAAATTCCGGCTGCGATTGCGATTGCAATCGACGCTGCGGAAAAGGCCGGCAAGCCCTTTGATGCCGCGATAGCGCTTGGTTGCGTCATTCGAGGCGACACCATCCATTTCGAGATTGTCTCCATGGAGTTGTCGCGCGCGCTGATGGACCTGGCGGTGGCGAAGAGATTGCCGCTCGGTAACGGCATCATCACTGTCAACACCGAAGCGCAGGCGTGGGCGCGGGCGCGCGCCTCCGAACTCAACAAGGGCGGCGATGCCGCGCGCGCGGCGCTGGCGATGCTGCGGATCAAACGCCGGCTGGCCGGGCCGCGGTCATGAGCGGCGACAAGAAAAACCAGGACAAGAAGTCCGCCAAGGGCCTGGAGCGGAAGGCCAACCGGCGCGGCGCCGCAAGGCTGGCCGCTGTGCAAGCGCTCTACCAGATGGATATTGCGGGCGCGGGCATCAACGACATTTTCGCGGAATTCGAGAGCCACTGGCTCGGTGGCGAAGTCGAGGGTGACAAATACCTGCCGGCGGAGGCCGCGTTTTTCCGCGACGTGGTATCGGGCGTCGTACGCGATCAGGCGAAGCTCGATCCCTTGATCGACGACGCGCTGGCAAAGGGCTGGCCGCTGAAGCGGATCGATGCCATCTTGCGCGCGGTGTTGCGCGCCGGCGCCTACGAGCTGGAACATCGTAAGGACGTTCCCGGCCGTGTCGTGGTGTCGGAATATGTCGATGTTGCGCACGCCTTCGTCGAGGCGGAGGAGACCGGCATGGTGAATGCGGTACTCGATCAGATCGCGCGCCAGTTCCGTGCTAGCGAATTCGCGCGGGCTGGTGGCTGAGATGACCGCTCCCGGTGCGCCAGCATCCGGCGAGGAGTCCTTGATTGCGCGCTACTTCACGCCGCTGGCGACCGATCCTGGCGCGTTCGGCCTGACGGACGATGCAGCTGTTCTTGAGCCGCTCGGCGAAGACGTCGTCGTTACGACGGACGCCATCGTCGAGGGCGTCCATTTCCTGGCTGACGATCCACCGCACACCATCGCGAAGAAAGCCTTGCGGGTGAATCTGTCGGACCTCGCAGCCAAGGGGGCGACGCCGGCGGGTTTCGTCCTGACCTTGGCGCTGCGCGCGGTGGACGAGATCTGGCTTGCAGCCTTCGCGCGCGGATTGGGAGAGGATATCAGCGCATTTGATTGCCCGCTTCTGGGCGGCGATACCGTTTCCACGCCCGGTCCCCTGATGGTTTCGATCACGGCATTTGGCCGCGTCCCGCAGGGCAAGATGGTCCATCGAAACGGCGCGAAGCCTGGTGACCATGTCGTGGTGACGGGCACGATCGGCGACGCCGTACTTGGTCTCGATATTCTCCGAAAGGGAAGGGCGGCGGCTGCGCTTGTCAGCGATGCCGCATCACGTGACATGCTGATTGGTCGTTATCGAGTGCCTGAGCCTAGGGGCGCGCTCGCGATGGCCATCCGCGCGCATGCCGATGCCGCGATGGATGTATCCGATGGGTTGGCAGGCGACCTCGCCAAGCTCTGTGCGGCTTCCGGTGTGTCGGCGGTGATCGACCTTCCGTCCGTCCCGATGTCATCAGCCGCCAAAGCTGTGCTCGCCGCCTCGGTTGCCGGCATTGAAAACCTTATTTCCGGTGGCGATGACTACGAGATTCTGTGCACGATTCGCCCGAGCGCATTCGAAGCGTTCATGCGGGACGCTCGAACGGCAGGGGTTGCCGCAATCCCGATCGGGACCATCGTCGCGGGCGGGGCCGCCCCCAAGTTTCTGGATGCGATGGGGAAGGAACTGGCGTTAACGCGAGCGTCCTACAGCCATTTCTAGGATTTTGGTGGAAATGGCTGGTTTCCGTGCAAATACCTATCTAAATCGACCGTTTTTGCGTGCCGCAGCGTTGCGCCGGGGGTGCGATTTTGGCATGGTCCCGGCCGATTTCAGGCCGCCCTTTTGGGCAGGGCGGGCCTGCTTTTTGAGCGCCGGCCGCGATCGCGGCCGTGGCGTGGGGACATTCCTAGAGATCTGAGGCAAGTTCAATGACAGCATTATGGTTGATCGTGCTCTGCGGCGTGCTTTCCATCGTTTACGCCGTCTGGGCGACCGTGTCGGTTATGAAGGCCGACGCAGGTAATCCACGCATGCAGGAGATTGCGGCCGCGGTGCGTGAGGGCGCGCAGGCCTATCTGCGGCGTCAGTACACGACGATTGGTATCGTGGGCGTGGTGATCTTTGCGCTGCTGGCCTACTTCCTGGGCATCCTCGTTGCGGTTGGTTTTGCGATCGGCGCGATCCTGTCGGGTGCGGCGGGCTTCATCGGCATGAACGTGTCGGTTCGCGCCAACGTACGCACCGCGCAGGCGGCCACCACCTCGCTCGCTGGTGGTCTCGAACTCGCCTTCAAGGCCGGCGCGATCACCGGCATGCTGGTCGCGGGTCTCGCGCTGCTCGGCGTCACGATTTATTTCGGCTTCCTGACGTTTTCGCTGCATCTTCCCGTTGACGACCGCACGGTCATCGATGCGATGGTGGCGCTCGGCTTCGGCGCTTCGCTGATCTCGATCTTTGCCCGTCTCGGCGGCGGCATCTTCACCAAGGGCGCTGACGTCGGCGGTGACCTCGTCGGCAAGGTCGAGGCAGGCATTCCCGAAGACGATCCGCGTAACCCGGCGACCATTGCCGATAACGTCGGCGATAACGTCGGCGACTGCGCTGGCATGGCAGCCGATCTGTTCGAGACCTATGCGGTGACAGCGGTCGCCACCATGGTGCTGGCAGCGATCTTCTTTGCGAAGACGCCGATCCTCGCCAACATGATGACGCTGCCGCTCGCCATCGGCGGCATCTGCATCATTACCTCAATCATCGGCACGTTCTTCGTCAAGCTCGGTGCGAGCCAGTCGATCATGGGCGCGCTGTACAAGGGCCTGATCGCCACGGGCGTCCTGTCGCTGGTGGGCGTTGCTGGCGTGATCTATACGCTGATCGGCTTCGACAAGCTTGCCGGCGTTGATTTCACCGGCATGGCGCTGTTCGAATGCGGCATCGTCGGTCTTGCCGTGACGGGTCTGATCATCTGGATCACCGAGTACTATACCGGCACCGACTTCCGTCCCGTGAAGTCGATCGCGGCGGCCTCGGTTACCGGCCACGGCACTAACGTGATCCAGGGCCTGGCGATCTCGATGGAGTCGACCGCGCTCCCGGCTCTCGTCATCATCGCCGGCATCCTCATCACCTACAGCCTCGCCGGCCTGTTCGGGATCGCGATTGCCACCACCACGATGCTGTCGCTGGCTGGCATGATCGTCGCGCTTGACGCCTTCGGTCCAGTTACGGACAACGCCGGCGGCATCGCGGAAATGGCTGGCCTTCCGAAAGAAGTGCGCAAGTCCACCGACGCGCTCGACGCGGTCGGCAACACCACCAAGGCCGTCACCAAGGGCTATGCGATCGGCTCGGCCGGCCTCGGCGCGCTGGTGCTGTTTGCAGCCTATAATCAGGACCTGAAGTTCTTCATCGCGGACTCGGCACATCACCCCTACTTCAAGGACGTCCTCCCGGACTTTTCGCTGGTCAACCCCTACGTGGTCGTTGGCCTTCTGTTCGGCGGTCTGCTGCCCTATCTGTTCGGTGCAATGGGCATGACCGCGGTCGGACGTGCCGCCGGCGCGATCGTCGAAGAGGTGCGTCGCCAGTTCCGCGAAAAGCCGGGCATCATGCAGGGCACCGACAAGCCGGACTATGGCAAGGCGGTCGACCTCCTGACCAAGGCGGCGATCAAGGAAATGATCATTCCTTCGCTGCTGCCGGTGTTGTCACCGATCGTGGTCTACTTCGTGATTTACGTGATCGCCGGCGGCGGCGTGGCCGGCAAGTCGGCGGCGTTCTCTGCCGTCGGCGCGATGCTGCTGGGTGTCATCGTCACCGGCCTGTTCGTCGCGATCTCGATGACCTCGGGCGGCGGCGCCTGGGATAACGCCAAGAAGTACATTGAAGACGGTCACTATGGCGGCAAGGGCTCGGATGCCCACAAGGCAGCCGTGACCGGCGACACCGTCGGCGATCCCTACAAGGATACGGCTGGCCCCGCGGTGAACCCGATGATCAAGATTACGAACATCGTGGCGCTGCTGCTGCTGGCGATTCTCGCGCGCTGAGACGAAAAGGCCTCAATGCAAAACCCCCGCGGGTTGCGACCCGCGGGGGTTTTGATTCGGAAGATGATGCGGCTAAACCGAATAGATTCTAGTTGCTGTCGCTAATTGCTTCCCTGGCCGATATTGAGCGCCTTGAACAAGGGTGCGACGTAATTGATTTCCTGGCCCGAGGTCGGCGTGGTGCGGCTGATGAAGTCGAAAATCCTGCCGTCCTTCAATCCGTAGTTGGCAAGGCGCCGCACCTGGCGGTTCTTGTCGAAGTAGACTGCGATCACGCGCTGATCGACGATCCGATCGTTCATGAAGGCGATCGGACGTTCGGCGCGCTGGGAGATATAATAGAAGACCTCACCATTGAGCGTGGCGACGGTGGAGGGGGTTCCCATCACGATCAGCACTTGATCCTGACTGGCGCCGATCGGGATTTGTTCAAGCGCGCCGGGAGGCAGGATATAGCCCTTCTGGAACTGCTCGCCGCAGCCGCCGACGGCCGCGCACAGCAAGGCGACCGCAGCCGCGGTTCGTAGACCGCGCCAACTAAGGCGACGTGCAAAGCCTGACAAACCGGGCTTGATCATTCGGAAGACGTCCCATCCCCTTGCATCGCGCGAGGCCTTGACGTACCCGGCAACATGCTTGTTTGCAACAAAAGCGGGTCCATCGGGCGCGCTAGTGTGGACACTATCGGGACCCTCAATGCTTTGGCCATTCAATCACTTCAGTAAGCCCCGGACGCCCCTGCGCGGCACCATTGAGGGCATCTATGGCATGATCGTGACGCAGGCGCGAGAACCGTCCTTCTACCGGCAACTGGGGGTAGCCGATACGGTTAATGGCCGTTTTGACCTCCTGGTGCTGCATTTGTGGATTGTTTTGCGGCGATTTCGCTCAGCGGAAGGAGCGGTCAACGTTTCACAGGCCCTTTTTGATCGCTTCTGCGAGGACATGGACGCCAATTTGCGGGAAATGGGTGTCGGCGATCTCACCGTTCCCAAGCGGATGCAGGCGTTTGGAGAGGCGTTTTACGGTCGGGCCGCAGCCTATGACGCAGCGTTTGCCGAAGGCGCCGACGCCCCCGCTTATGCCTTGCGAAAAAATATCCTGAACGGCGAGAATATGGAAAATGCTCGCCGGCTTGCCACCTATGCGCAAGTCGTGATGGCCGATCTGGACGGCCTTGACGACGCCGCCTTCCTGGCCGCCGGATGGAGCTTTCCAGCCCCGGCCGAAGCGGATGATCCCAATTCGAAGGGGCAATAGCCGATGAAATCAGCTGATCCCTGGCGCGTCCCCGTTGTCGTGGCGCAAATCCCGGATGCGGGACTGCATCGCGCCTTCGAGGCCGGTGATGCCACCCGCGCCGCGATGGCCGATGTTGCCGGTTTGCGAGAGATCATGTCGGCGAGCGCGTTATTCGACCTGACGCTCAAGAGCGGTGGGCGTGTGCATGTCACGGGCGAGGTCCGCGCGCGGATCGGACAGACCTGCGTCGTGACGCTTGATCCGATCGAGAACGAGATCAACGAGGTGATCGATCTGATGTTTGCGCCCTCGGAGCAAATTCGCAGCCTCTCCGCTTTGGTCGATGAGGCTGCCCAAAGCGAAGATGAAGAAGTCCCCGATCCGCCTGAACCGATCATCGACGGTGTGATCGATCTTGGTAGGCTCGCAACCGATGCCCTGTTCCTTGCGATCGATCCTTATCCGCGCCGGCCTGACGCTGCGTTTGAACCGCCTGCGGAGATCGTCGATCCCGCCGATCATCCGTTCGCGGCGTTGAAGGCGTTGCAAACGGTTGGCAAGCCGACGTCCGCCAAAAAGGGTCCCAAGATCCCCGGGGACGGTAACGGCGGATGAGGCATTGTGAGGGATTCCGGCGTAATCTTGATCTTCCAAAGATGGATTTAAGTATTTGAAATAATTTATATTGTGTCTATGAGGCCATCCGGCCGTCCCGGAATTTGCGCCGTAAAAGGTGGCGGTCAAGAGGTTGTGTCGGTATAGGGAAACGCTATTGTCGCCGCCCGGCTTGGCAAAGGTGATGTGTCTTGCCGATAGCCGCAATCACAGCGACTGCCGCAGCTGGCATTTCAAGTGCGGCGAATTTGGAGTTCCTATCAGTGTTGCTGCAAGTTCGTGGTAGGAATTCCAAATTTAAGGCCGCTACTCAACTCAATAAGTTGCTAGAGCTCCTTCGATTTAGAAGTTCGAAAACGTGGCGCCGAAAAATGCTACGAACTTGGGAATCGGGACACTAGTCCGAAAAGAGATCGGGTTTCCGGGACGTTCATGCCTCAAAAGGTTCGAATAGCGCTTGACGCCATGGGAGGTGACGTCGGCGCCTCAGTCGTTATTCCCGGCGCGGCGATTTCGTTGACTCGACATCCCGGCACGGAATTTCTCCTGTTCGGTGATCGAGGCGCCATCGACGCGCAACTCGCGAAACATCCGGCTTTGAAGGCGGTCTCGTCCGTGATCCACACGGACGTAGCCGTGAGCATGCACGACAAGCCGAGCCAGGCTTTGCGGCGGGGGCGCAAGACCTCATCGATGTGGCTGGCGATCGAGGCCGTTAAAAAAGGCGAGGCGGATGTTGCGGTCTCTGCCGGCAACACCGGGGCGCTGATGGCGATGGCGCGGTTCTGCCTTCGCACGCTGCCCGGGGTCGATAGCCCGGCGATTGCGGCAGTCTGGCCCACCGTGCGCGGCGATTCCGTTGTGCTCGACCTCGGCGCCACGATCGGCGGCGATGCGCATCATCTGGTGACGCTGGCGGTGCTTGGGAGCGCCATGGCCAGCGTCCTGTTTGACCTGACGAAGCCGACCGTCGGCTTGCTCAATATCGGCGTCGAGGAGATCAAGGGCCGCGAGGAAATTCGCGAGGCTGCGGAGCTTCTCCGTGCAATGAATCTGCCCCAGCTTGAGTATGTCGGTTTTGTCGAAGGCGACGGCATCGGACGCGGAGCGGCCGACGTTATCGTTGCAGAAGGTTTCAGCGGCAACATCGCCCTGAAGGCCGCCGAGGGAACAGCGCGCCAGATCATGGATTTGCTGCGCGCGGAGATTTCGCGCAGCTGGCTCTCCAGGATCGGTTACCTGCTGGCGAGGCCGGCCTTCAGGGCGCTGCGTGACAAGCTCGACCCAAAAAAGTCCAATGGCGGCGTCTTGCTCGGCCTCAACGGCGTGGTGGTCAAAAGCCATGGCGGAACCGACGCTGACGGCTTTGCCTATGCCGTCGATGTTGGCTATGAGATGGCCCGGTACGATCTCCTCAACAAGATCAATCAAATGCTCAAACTCGATGGCGGCGCCCTGAATCCGTCGCCGACCACGCAGGAGCCTGTCTCTTGACTGCAATACGCTCTGTCGTGCTTGGCTGCGGCTCATATCTGCCGCAGCGAGTTTTGACCAACGCCGAATTGGCGGCACGAATCGACACGTCAGATGAATGGATCGTTCAGCGCACGGGTATCCGTCAGCGCCATATCGCGGCCGATGGCGAGTTTACGTCACATCTGGCGATCAAGGCCGCGCAGTCAGCCTTGGCCCATGCCGGCGTTGACGCGCAATCAATCGACCTCATCGTGCTGGCAACCTCGACGCCTGACAACACCTTCCCGGCCACCGCGGTTGCGGTCCAGAACGAACTCGGCATTCACCACGGTGCGGCGTTCGATTTGCAGGCGGTGTGTTCGGGTTTTGTCTTTGCACTCGCTACCGCCGATAATTTCCTGCGCAACGGGGCTTTCAAGCGTGCGCTGGTGATCGGCGCGGAGACGTTTTCGCGCATTCTCGACTGGACCGATCGCGGCACCTGCGTGCTGTTTGGCGACGGCGCCGGAGCGGTGGTCCTGGAAGCCCAGCCGCAGCCCGGGCTCGCCTCCGACCGTGGCATTTTGACCACCCATCTGCGATCGGATGGACGGCACAAGTCGAAACTATATGTCGACGGCGGTCCGTCCTCGACCCAGACCGTCGGTCACCTCCGGATGGAGGGGCGGGAGGTCTTCAAGCATGCGGTCGGCATGATCACCGACGTGATCGTGGATGCTTTTGAGGCGACCGGCTTGACAGCCGATGACATCAATTGGTTTGTTCCGCACCAGGCAAACAAACGAATCATCGATGCTTCTGCGCACAAATTGCATATTGCGCCGCAGAAGGTCGTGCTTACCGTTGACCGGCACGGCAACACGTCAGCGGCGTCAATTCCGCTGGCGCTGGCGGTGGCCGTTGCCGATGGCCGCATCAAGAAGGGCGATTTGGTGCTGCTGGAAGCCATGGGCGGCGGCTTTACGTGGGGCTCGGTGCTGATCCGTTGGTGAGCAACAGGTAAATAAATCCCGATGTTTTAGGTGTTTCTTTCATGCTATGAGGGCTGGACGGCTGTTGACCGTCAGTGCTTAAGCTCATAATTTTAGTAGCGAATATTTGTTCGCCGGGAGTGGGGCAGGCGATGACCGGAACCGGAAAAACCGTCACACGTGTTGATCTGTGCGAGGCCGTCTACCAGAAGGTAGGTTTGTCGCGCACGGAATCATCTGCGTTTGTCGAACTGGTATTGAAAGAGATCACCGATTGCCTTGAGAAGGGCGAAACGGTGAAGCTGTCTTCGTTTGGTTCGTTCATGGTGCGCAAGAAGGGCCAGCGGATCGGCCGCAATCCAAAGACCGGAACCGAGGTGCCGATCTCGCCGCGTCGCGTGATGGTTTTCAAGCCATCGGCGATCTTGAAGCAGCGCATCAACGGTCACGGTGCCGGAAACAACGGCAAGGCCGGGTAGACCAGCGGGTCATTTCGCCCGCGCGAGGATAAAGGAGCGAGCATTTGGACAAGGCGCCGGATGCCTTCCGAACCATCAGCGAGGTCGCTGACGATCTCGACATTCCGCAACATGTCTTGCGGTTCTGGGAGACGCGATTCGCCCAGATCAAGCCGATGAAGCGGAGCGGCGGCCGCCGATATTATCGGCCCGACGATGTTGACCTGCTGCGGGGGATCCGCCGTCTGCTTTACGGCGAAGGCTACACCATCCGTGGCGTGCAGCGTATTTTAAAGGAACACGGCATCGGATCGGTCCAGCGGCTCGCGGATGCGTCCGCTGTCGCCTCCTTCGGCGCCATCGAGGAAGTGGTTGGCCAAAGCATCCTCGAAGATGATGACGGCGCCCTGCTGCCGATCGACCTCGATGACGACGATTACGACAGCTCGCAGGAAAGCGGAATCCCCCGCTTTGCCGAGCGCGGCCGCCGACGGGAAGCCGAAACTTTCGACGAGGAGGCGATCCCGGGCGTCGCGGAGCTCTCTCCCTTGGTTGATCTGGTGCGCTTGAGGGGGGTGCTGGAAAATCTGATCGCTTGCCGGCGATTGCTGGATGCCGCGCTCAAGGACGGCTAGAGGCACTTGCGGCAGAATCCAAGGCGATTGCCTTAAGTCATTGATCCATCGACCACGAGCCAAATCGTCAGATCGGCCGCCTTGCGCGGCCGGCTGATCAAAGCTAATGGAACGGCATCGGAGCGTGGCGCAGCCCGGTTAGCGCACTAGTCTGGGAGACTAGGGGTCGGAGGTTCAAATCCTCTCGCTCCGACCATTTAAATCAATAACTTATCCGGGATTTTAGACTTCAAATCTTCCCAGAAAATCGAATTGGGAAGACTATGGGAAGCGCAACCGTGTCTCGGTATCGCTACTGGCTACGCAATGATCACCCGAAATCTCAGCGTGTCGAAACCGTCACAGAAGCGGTTAAACCGCGGCACGAAGCCATTTATGTGAACTATTAAACATTCAGGAAGCTGAAAAGCCCCTACGGTGTGACTGTCCAGCGTACAGAATGTGTAAGGACAGTCCGATGTTATTTATTGCGGTTATTGCATTGACCAGTGCCAGCATTTTTCTGGCCCATGCGGTCGAAGCTTACTTTACCCCATAGAAAAACCGGCGGCGTAGGCCCCCGGCGATCTCTCACCGCCTCTGACGCTTGGCAGTATGCTGCCAAGCGTCAGTTCCTCACGAAACAATCGCGAAACCACTTGCCAGTTTCAGGACATACGGCGGCAGCGAATCGCAGCCATGGTGTCTGCGGGATTAATTTGAGCCCCGGATTCTTCTGATCGCGAAATCCCAACCTGGGACCGAAACCCCGCGTCCCGTCTTAGCAAGTCGGGTCGCCGCTTGCCCAGCGGAAGATTATTTTGCTGAGACCGGGACCGGTAATCGGGTTGCTGACCTTTGTGGTGATGCGCGACCCTGAGCCTGCTTTTTCTATCTTCGCCAAAAGAAAGTAGTTCGTCTTGACGCCCAAGCTGGACGTCACCAAACGAAAATCGGCAAAGCCACTTTCCCTGTGAATTTCTCGCTGGGATTCGATCGAGCCCGCGAGTTGATTGCCTGCGTTTCCACCGTCATGTCCGCGAGGGTAGCATTGCTCGCCGGTGGTGATCAGGCGTCGGTAAACCACCTCGTAGCTATCTGGGAAATTCCGGGACTCGGCGTTTGGCTCGGATTCCAATGACTGTGTTGAAAGAGCGCATCCCGCCAACAGCGTGGACGATACCATTGCAATTGTCGCGGTCAGGACCGCCTTAATCCCCATCCTTGACCCCCATTGCCGATCGCTATCGACGCGGCGGGCAACCGACTAACACACTCAGTGCGTGTAGAAAAGTCGCACCGAGTGAGCCGCACCTGACCTGGCCAACAAAAACCCGCCGGGGTTGAGTCCGACGGGTTCATGTTCGGATCGATCAAATTATCAGCGGCAGCGCTGCCGGCAACGACGATGCTGGCTGGGATGCCAATGCACTTGGGTCGTTGATGCATTCGACCTTTCATCGATCTTGGTCGCGCCGGCGGGATTCGCCAGCGACAGCGCCTGAGCCTGTGGTGTTGGAGCAGCAAGGACCAAGATCGCGCCAATTGCAGCGAGGCCCAGAACTCTTGTCATCTTCATCATCAATATCTCCTCGTATAATTCGGATGCAGTACTAGAGGCCACGCAGCCGAAATGTTAGCCGCTTGCCCAGCCACATCATGCACGACGCGCGATCGAGTTCCATAGCCCGCGTACTGCTTCGCGCTTCCGCTGGCACCTCTTCTTCGAAAGCTGGCACGGGACCGGTGAGCCGTCACCCGTTTCAATGTCGGTGATGAGCCGTGGTTTGCTTGGGCGCAAACACTCCCAAGGTTAGGCGCCACACGCGATTCCGAAAGTGTGGTGAACGCTGCCACAGGATGAATGAGAAAATTGCCAGGTTCAGTGCGAACCAAATCGCAACAATGACGATCAAAATCTGCATCGATTTCGTCCCCCGACGAAGGCGAGACTCCCCACGACTCCCGCTTAACAAAATCGTCACAAGGTATTGTGGGTTAAATGTGGTTCGCGGAGAGCCGTGTTTGGCCGCATTCTCCGATCGAAGCCTCAATTGCAGATTCCTGCCGCCGTGATGGCCTCGTTTTGCCGTCTTTCGTCGGTGTAATTGACTTGCTGCCCGTTCCGAGAGGGCGCCACGGCTGTATAATTTTGAGTAGCCGAACATGAGTACGAAGCAGCAAGTACGTTTCACGCCCAGTTCGAAATACGATAGGACGCGCCTTTCAACGACCAGCTTGCAGCAGAAGATGTCAGAAATTCTCTCGCTCAGAGAAAGAGTTCGCGCAAGCTGAACTCGCAGCCCGACGGTATAGGTTGCCTATCGATGAGTTTGATGAAGGCAAATCGGACCAAGCAACTGAAACGAATGGCCCTTCATTGCGATCGGCCCTGACTTCGAGTTAGTTCCAGCGCTGGAACACCGCACTATTAGGGAGCTGGGGTCGCAGCAAGGCGGCCCATTTTCATTCCAACACTCTGCATTTTTATAGGCTGTTTTTTCCAACCTAAAAAATTTAAGTGGCGGCAAAAATGACGAAGACGATAGCGGTTGTCGCGTTGTGGGTTGAAGAACGATTGACCTTCGCCGGCATTCTTTACTGGTTTAGCATGGCCACAACATTTGCTTGTGAGGTGTCGGCGGTTACGATTTTGGTTGCGATTTTGAAAGGTAGACTCGACGACCCCGAGGCTTGGACGGCCGTGTGGTTTTTTGGGGTGGCGGGCGGAATTGCCTGGATCGTTGGCCGCCGTTCCACAGGATCAAGCTGACGGCAGAACGTGACATCAGCATAGTGCCCGGCGGCGTTGTCTCTGCCGTACGTGGCGCTCTCTACCGTCCAATCAAGGCTTGAACGTCGTTCTGGACCTGCGCGCCATACGACCGTCGTTCAATTCATGATCGCAATTCATGATCGGCTATCCGAAGGATAGCGACGGCTGCGCACGCTGCGATAATTCCTTTCATCGCTGTTACGCCCTGAGCGGTTATAGGGGAGTTTAGTTTCGCATCCGAAGCTGACACATAGCGGTGACGTCGACACATCGAGAGCATCGGATCCGGGGACGCTGTTCGCCGTTGCGACGTTCGGCTGCGCCGTGGTTTGGGCGTGCGCGATCGTGGAACCCATAACGATGATCACGGTGAGAATCCTGCGCTTCATGTGCGTTCTTCTGCTTCGAGACAATCGCGGGCCAGGCCGTTCGCCCGCGATGCAAGACAACGCTCGAGCCTTCAAAAATGAAAATGAAGTTTTGGAAAGGTCCGCGAAGGAACCGCGCGGCGCGTTTCCAAAGATGTCGCTGACAATAAACGCCCTCGCGTTTTTGCGGCGGCGTTGGAACACGGCTGGTCGGCGCGCGATCGCCGCAGGGCGCGAATGCGCTTTTGAGTTCGTGTTCGAAGAGCCCTCGATACGCCTTACGTTTTGCCTGGGCCGGATCCCGTGCCGTTGCTGCTGCATGCAACGGCAAACCCTGCGCAAGAATCAGACGCCGCCCGGTGCGACGTAGCAATAGACGTAATCACCTCTGCTCAGGAAGATGATGCCGTGACCCGTCGGGTTTGACTGATCGTATTTCAGCTTGTGATTTGGAACCACAATCCTGGTCCCTAGATCTACGTGCTTTCGGCGCAGAGGCTCGTCGGGCCGGGAGTCCGTGATGATGGCGACATACTTGTCGCCGTCGACTTCGAACGAATCCGCCCAATAGGCATCAGCTTCGCCGCAACATGAAACTGCCGGATTATCCGGTTGCATCAGCGCCTGGTACCACAGGCGAATGCCCGAGTCTGTTCCTTCCCACTGCCCAAAATCACGGGCGCTGGCTACGCTCACCAGAAAACCGAACGCTGTACAAAGGACGAGGCGTTTCATGCCGCACTCCTGAGTGTTTTCAGCCAGTTCGTTCAAAGCAATGTTCGTGCCGCGAATCAGTTCGTGGTGATAGTCTATGTGAAAATTTTACGATGCGTCGGCCACGCAAGTTTAGTCCGTTTGTTTACGGAACGCCGAACGCGGTCGAAGATTTGATATCGTTGTTGCGTTGGCGCCACACGATTCTTCGCACCGGCCAAAGGGTTTTCGCTGATGACCGTTCTAAAGCCGGGCGATCTCGTCGTCCTGAAATCCGGCGGCCCCGTGATGACAGTGGACACGGTCAACACCGATATCTTCGATGATGACAAGGTCACGGGCGTCTTGTGCGCCTGGTTTGTTGGGGTCAAACTTGAGCGGGCGCGATTCGATTATGACGCGATTATACCCGCGCCGCCGCAGGAAGCCTCTTCTGAAAAAGCCGAACCCCGGCCGCCGGAGGCCGTGGGCGAATACAAAGCGATGCTCGACGAGATGGTGGCTGCCATGAACGACGCGGCAGAGGCGTCGAGCGATGTGTCACGAGCACCCGAAGTCAGATCGAGGCGGGGCTCCGCCGGGAAAGATCCCGCTGACGCGATCGCGCCGGCGGGGGTCGTGAACTGATTGCACGGCGCCTTACGATCTCAAGGGAATTCGGGCGTCTCTTGCATCAGATAAAGGGCAAGGAGGCCGATAGTGACAAGCGTCGAGAAAATCGCGATCGCGAGCGTCCAATTGGCGTGTCGTTTCGAATGGCGCCTGAGGGCCAGGAGCACTCCAATGGCTTTGAACCCGCTATTTCCCATGCGGCCAGCGTCCCGTCCTGCGCCTGATAGAGATTCCGCTGGACGCCACTCTAGCATGTTCCGGCGGACTTCGGTGCTTCTTGCTGGTGCAAGTGCCAGCGGACGCGGCTGCGGGTCGTAACGAAGCCTGATGTCAGGCGGCGCGAACGCTGTCGAGGAATTCCTCGACCGCATCCCGCAGGTGGATGCTCACCTCGGACAGTCCCTTGGCCGATTGCAGCATTTGGCCTGAGGTCGCCTCCGTTGCTCCGGCGTCGCGGGCTACGCGTTCGATGTTTTCGGCGACCTCAAGTGTGCCGCCCGCAGCCGCCTGCACGCCGTGAGCGATATTCTGGGTAGCCGCGCCTTGCTCTTCCACAGCAGCCGAGATCGAAGTGGTGATTTCGCTGATGTGCTCGATCGTTTGCCCGATGGCCTTGATCGCCTCCACCGATTCTCCGGTGGCGCGCTGCATGTTGACGATGTGCGACGAGATCTCGTCGGTAGCCTTTGCGGTTTGCCCTGCGAGATTTTTGACCTCCTGCGCCACCACGGCAAAGCCGCGGCCTGCATCACCGGCACGTGCGGCCTCAATCGTCGCGTTGAGTGCGAGCAAATTGGTCTGTTCCGCGATCGAGGTGATCAATTTCACGACGTCTCCGATCCGGTCGCCGGCAGCCGACAATTCCGCCATTCGCTCGTCGGTGGCACTGGCTTGTTTGACGGCGTCGGCCGCGACGCTGTTGGAATCCTGAACCCTGCGGCTGATCTCGGTGATCGAGTGGGTGAGTTCGTCGGATGCAGTCGCGGCGCTGCGAACATGCTCGGAAGCCTGCCTGGACGCATCGGCGGATTGGCCGGACATCTCGGCGGTGGAATGCGCTGTCGCTGAAAGCTGCTGGGCATCTTTTTCGAAACGATGGGAAGAATTCATCACTTGCTCGATAATTCCCCCGATCTTCGTGCGGAAAGCTTCCACGAACTGGCGAAGCTCCACCTTGCGCTGTTCCGTCGCCGCCTTCTCGGCGTTCAGCCGGTCGGCCTCAAGCTGCCGGCGCTCGATACGATTGGTCTTGAAGACATCGATGGTCCGGGCGATCACACCGATTTCATCGGCGCGGTCAGCATACTGCACCTCAACGTCTGTCCTGCCTTCGGCAAGAATGGTGAGGGTTCCGGCTACGGCCTTGAGCGGCTTGGTGATCTGACGCACCAGCAACATGGTCGCAATCAGGATGATCAGGGCGGCAATGCCGGCGGCAATGGCCATGGCCACAACCGCTTGTAACAGCATGCCGTCGAGCTCTGTCATGGCGATGCCGACATATAGAATGCCAACGACTTTGCCGGTGGCATTAAAGACCGGGTGGTAAGCGGTGTAGAAGCGGCTTCCGAACAGCACCGCCGGGCCCTTATAGGCTTGGCCGCGGCGGACGATGGCTTGTGCGGGATGATCGGCGGCGAGCTGCGTCCCGACCGCCCGGTCGCCATTTTCCTTTTTCACATTGGTCGAGCGGCGGACGAATTTGTCCGAGGCCTCATCATAGACAAAGAGCGTCGCATTGCCGCCGACATACGAGGTGGACCGATCGACAATGCGATGATCGGTGATTTCCGGCATCCGTGGAACTTCGACACGGTCGACAATTCCGTCGTGAATGTTGACCTTGGTGTCCGGGAAGGACTCGCTGAATGCCAGCGTGAGGGTACGAAGGCTGAGGTCGATATCGCGCTCGGCGCGGGAGTTGAATTCGCGTGTCAGCGACCAGTAGCCGGCGCCGACCAGGAGGATCGCGTTGACCGTGATGAGCAGCGCCGCGGCTAGGGCGGCTTTGGGTCCAAGATTTAGCCGCAGCAGCGAAAAGCGGCGCCATTTCGATTGGAACGTCATGCAAATCCCCCAGAATTCAGCATGAGGTTACAAGCTTATGTTTAAAATAATATTGTTTCTGAATCTTGGAGGTTATAAGTAACTACGATAATACCGTTAGCTTCGCGTCGAGCTACGCCCGGCGATGGACCGGCAATGGCTTTTCGACGGTTTGATCGGGTGCGGCAATTGGCGCTGCGCTTGGCCCAAATTTTTCCCGAGACTTCCGACAAGGGTTCTGTTGGCGACGCTTCGGGCGCGGTGATATGAAGACATCAAAAGGAGCTTTACGGATGCGAGTTCTTCGAGCCACCGCCTTGTTGAGCATGTTGCTGATCGGTCCCGTTCTCGCGCAAAAGGCGCAGCCTCCAGCGCCCTTGGATCCGCCGAAGTCGCCCGGCGAGATTGAAGCTGAAAAGGCGAACAACAGCGCTTACAAGAGGTCACTCGGCAACATTCCGGACAAGCCTCCCGCTGACCCGTGGGGCGGGGCCCGTGCGGTTGAGACTCCCGGCAGCACGACGACAACGGCACCGACCAAGCGGACCAAGACCAGCGGCAGCAGCGCCAACTAAACTGTTTTGAGAATATTCAGGCGACCGAAGCAGAGGCCTCGGTCGCCTGTTCGATTCGTGAAGCCGCTTATAGCGTCTTGAGATATTCGATCAGATCGTAACGCTCGTCTTCCGTCAGCAGACGGCCGATGACGCCGGGTTTGCCGGGTCCCGGCGTTCCCTCGAGCGAATGGCCGAGATTGCTGTTGCCGGGAACTGGCGCTCCCTGCGAGTTGATCGTGGAGAACAGCGTTTCGCCATGGCGGCATGCGGGCTTTTCCCCCGCCTCGACGCGGAAGCCGACCTGTTGCGGATCGAAATCACGCGTGCCCATGCAGAACTGCGTTGGCCGCTCGGCTGCGGGCTTGAGCATCCAGTAGAGCGAGGGCACCGAACCGTTGTGAAGGTAGGGTGCCGTGGCCCAAACGCCGTTTAGCGGACGCACACGGTAGTGGGCTTCCTGGGCGTTGCCTGGGTTCGGACAATTTTTCCGAGAACCCCAGAGCGCCAGACGTTGTTCGTCCGAAAGCTTTTTGTCATCCATCGATTTCCGGACGGTGCGGTCAACGACGTCCATCAAGGCCAACGCAAACGACATATCGGCGGTGGAAGACGTTGGGATATCCGCGCATCCCCAGTTTTTCGAAAGGTCGCGCGCCGGATCGAGGTCCAGAAAAGCTGGCACCTTGACGGTACGCAACGTCAGGACGTGAGCCTGGGCAGGGTCCGTGCCCATTCCGCCGACGCCCTTCTGGACTTCGTCCAATACCGGCCCGTCGCCGTCGTTTTTCCAATGGGATTCGTTCGGCGACCAGAAACTCTTGTCCGGATAATTCTTGTCAAACACGGGATCGTTGACCGGCCCGAGATGACATTCCACACAAATCTCGGCGTAGATCTTCCGGCCATTCTCAACCCGCGCAGGCTTGATCTTCCAGGCGTCGTCGTCGGGGAACATTTGTGCAGGCCATTGCGGGGATCTTAGCCCGGCAAAACCTTTGGGCGTTTGTTCAAAGGGGTTCGGCCCCTTCAACAGAGTCTCGATCGCGGCGAGATTTTCGACGTCGACGGATGAACGAAAGAGCGTGTCTGGCGAATAATCGGGCGAGAGGTTGAGCAGGGCGGCGACGCCGAGCGCCTCGCCGGCGTTGCGAATCATGGGTTGCTGGATTGAGGCGTCGTATTGCGCCCAATAGAACCACGACACGGTCCAGATCGGCGGGAAACTGACGGGAGCATCCCGCACATGCAGATTCTCGTCGAAACCGCCAACTCCGCTCAACGCCGGATCGGTGGCGAAGACCTGGTTGCCGATCCGGTTCAGCGCATCAAGGCGACCATAACCCTCCTCGGTGTCCTGCTGGTGCACTCTCGCGTACAAGTTTGACAACGACGTTGCCTGTGACTTCACGAACAGTCCCGCGGTGGTCAGGCCCTTTTTCAAATCGGCACGCTGATCGGCGGTCGCGTTGGGACCTAGCACGCGCGTTGCAAAGCGGTTGAAGCGAGTTTGAAAAAACAGCGTATAGGCGATCGAGAGGCCCGTCGCTTGCTCGAGCTTCAGGAGGTTCACCATCGCCGGCCCACCGTCATAGCGGATGCTGGTGCCTTTGTAGTGAATGCTGCCGGTGTGACAGGCCGCGCAAGTCAATCCGATCAGATCGGGTTGAGCGATGCCGGTCGCGGGATCGGCCGCGCCTGACAGACGCGCAAAGCCGACAGGAAGGCCATCCGTGTTTTGAACGGGCCACTTGCTGTAAAGCGACGGCGTCGAGGCCGGCGGAGCGGCGGAATCCGCGTAGCCTGAGTTCAGCAAGGTGGCCTTGTCGGTCTGGATCGTTTTCGTGCTTGGGATGAAGCCGAAGCGCTCAAGATAGTCGGTGTCGCTCAAGAGACCCGGATTGGAGATCAGATGAAGGCGCGGCTGCTCAAGCGCCAGGAACCAGGCGTAAGGTACGGGAAACGTCTTGGTGCCCTGGCTCGCGTGGTGAAACCAGTGCCGGTCGTCGGTCGACCAGTTCTGATCAAGCCAGCGGGCCGTCTTGACGGGCGGCATGTCCGGCAGCGGAGGTGGCAATAACTGCGCAAGCTGTGCTGCCTGACCGGGCAAGGCCGCGGCCAACGCCCGAAGTTGATCCGGAAATTGAAAAATGCCGAGTCCGAGGAGCAAAATCAGAACTGCAAGTAACCCGACGGCAGCTTTGGCGAGCGTGGCACAGCAGCTTGGCACCGGCACAGGCCGCGACAGCCGCGCCACGATTCGTGCCGGAAATTTCCGCTCCACGAACAACGTCCTGACCTCGGCGATGCTGAGGTAGCGATCATTGCTTTCGCCTTTACCGAAGATGTTGAGCAGGACCGGCCACTCGCCCTGCATCAGAAGGGGGTAGTACCAATGCCGATGTCCCTTGGCGCGCGCAAAATTGGCGTTCATGTAGGTCGTGATCTGCTGCGAGTTCAACCCGCGTTCGGTGCCACCGCTACCGTCCGCGTAATCCGAGCCGAATTCGGCCAGACGCGCGATCTCGGATTCGTCGACCACGCCGTCCACGCTGAGGATTCGTGAGCCGGCACCATGTTTGTCCAGCGGCCCGTTGCGCAATTCGTCGAGGACCGCGCCCGACCACCAGCTCCTGAAGAGGCGCAGCGGGCTTAACCCGTTGGCGATCAAGGCGACCCCAAAGGTTTCCATTCCGACGAATTTTTCCTTCAGGCCCGTCGTGCCGCTGGCCGATTCGATTTTTCCGACCAGCGTCGGCAACGGCACGACATGACCGCCGACATATCCCCCCGCGACGAGCCCACGCAAAAAGGGGCAGGGATTGTTGGGCGAGACGGGAATCGGCTGGCTGGGGTTTGCGGATGAATCAACCGGCCGATCTTGCATGGTCTTCAATCCTCAAAATGTGACGTCATCAAAACGGGGCTGTTTCGAATCGAAGGCCCGACGGAAAATCAAAACCGCAACCGGCATCGCTCTACCTATAGGTGTAGAGGAGCTTTGGCAGAATCCAATGCGGTGTCAACTCTACGCACGCAAACCACGGTGCGAAATTTCATCTAGGCCGAGCGTTTGGATGAAGGCTCGGCGAGACTGCGCTCGCTCAAGGGAACGCCCGCCTTCAAAAGCCCCTCACGATAAAGAGCAATGTCGGCGGGGTTTTTCCAGCGGAAATTCCGCAGGTGCCGTTCCACCGTCAGGGTGGGGAAGCCGTTCAAGAGAACCTCGGTTGCCTTTGCGGCTTCATCTTCTCGCCCCGATTGCGCGAGTGCTGCCGCCCGTATCGCCAGCACCTGGAGATGATTGGGATTGAGATACAAGGCTTCGCGCGCCCAGGACAAGCAAGCGTCGTATTGTCTCAACAGGTAATGAGCGAACGCCAGCATTGCGGTCCATTTGTAGCGGGGGTCGCTATTGCCGCGCTGGACCGCGGTCGAAAACAATTCGATCGCTTGCTCATGGTCGCCGCAAGCGAAGTAGGAAATTCCAAGAATGCCTCGCGCGCCCATGTCGTAGGGGTTCAGCTTGACCGCCCTTTTCGCAGCCTCCATCGCGTTTTCATGATTTCCCTCCATCGCGTGCATGTAGGAGAGAAGGCTAAACGCAAAGGAGGATCGAGGATCAAGCTGGACGCCGCTTTCGGCAAGGCACATCGCCTCGGTCCACAGTTCCCTAGTGCTCTTGATCCATCCATATTGGACACCCTGGACCATGATCGTGCCGAGATAGGTGCGTGCAATCGCAAGCGATGGGTCGAGAACGATAGCTTGCCTGAACAGATCGATGGATTTTTCGAAATCGGCTTTCGTATGCCGGTAATAATGGGACAGGCCTTTGAGAAACCGATCCCAAGCGGTTGGATCGGCCGATGGCCTGGTCGGCGCCGACGCTTCGGCGCGGAAAATTTCAGGCGCGATCGCAGCCGACAGGTTTGTGGTGAGTTCGTCCTGCATTGCGAAGAGGTCGCCGATATCGCGGTCGTATCGGTTGGCCCATAGTTGCTCGCCGCTTTCGGGAGCGATCAGTTCGGCGGTCACGCGGATCTTGTTGCCGGCGCGCCGCACGGAGCCCTGGATCAGGTAGGTAGCGTCGATTTCCCGGGCGATCAAGCGCGTCGAAAGGTTCTTGCCTTTGAACGAGAATGTCGCGTTTCGGCTGAGGACCCGGAAAAATGACTGCAACGACAGGGCCTGGATGAGGTCTTCGGTCAGGCCGTCGGAGAAATACTCTTCCGTGTGGTCGCTGAGGTTGACGAACGGAAGCACACCCACGATGGCGGTGCGATATTGAGCCGGAAGATTTGGTTTGTCGGGAAGCGAGTGACCTTCGGTTTCCGATCCGCAGGGATCCCAGGTCCATACACTGATTGCTTCGTCGATGTTCTTGAAGCGGCGGCTTCCGGCATCCAACAGAGGAACGCGGATATGTTTGCTCGCTTCCTGATAGGCCTTGCCGGAAACGGCGACGCCGCCAGGCGTGGCGACCGATTCAAGACGAACAGCGATGTTGACGCCGTCGCCGAAAACCTCATCCTCGTCGGCGATCACATCGCCCATGTGGATGCCGAGACGAAACTGCATGAGGCGGTCGACGGGCAACTGGCTGTTGCGTTCGACCATCAGCGTCTGGATTTCGATGGAGGACTGGAGCGCGCCGACGACGCTGGGGTATTCCAGAAGGAAACCGTCGCCGGTGTTTTTCACCAGTCGGCCGCCGTGGTTGAGGATGATCGGATAGATCGCGCTGCGGTGTGCCTTGAAAGTCGCGTGCGTGCCTTCTTCGTCGGCCCCCATCATGCGGGAGTAGCCGGCGACGTCAGCGCACACAATAGCGGCCAGGCGTCGTTCCATCCTAGTTTCCACTTTCCGAAGTTCCTCCCGCCTCAGCACCCATCTTTCACAAACTTCGGAAAGTCACGTGCACTAGCGAATGTATGGTTTCCAGCGTCGCTCTTCCATTTGAAGTTCCTGAACCGAATTCGTCGCTTGCGCGCGGGACTTCAAACAGGCGGCATCAGAATTTATTCTCCTGTGGTCTCGGTCTGGCGGGCGTCAAACTACGCGGTCGGGGGACCGAATCCAATGCCCCAAAGTGAGAAGATTTTGGCGGGAGTGTTCACCCGTGGACAATCGTTTTTGCGATCATGCAGTGGATGCCCTTGGAACCGTTAACCGTCTGCGTCACCCGCAGATCGGCCGCCAGGCTGCACAGCGTATAGGCATCTTCCCGCGACAAATTGCGCTTTTCGCCAAGCAGAATAATCATGTCACGCAACGCCCGCACCACGCATTGGTCGAGATCGGGGTCCATCGCCATTGTCAAGTAATGTGTCGGGGTTTCCGCGCGCGGATAGGTAAATTGCAGATCCTTCCGTAGCGTCAATTTGAAGCGCCCTTGCAGCGCGGTCTCGATCGCGGTCACGCAGACCTCTCCGTCGCCCTGGACGCCGTGGCCGTCGCCGCACGAAAACAGGGCACCCGGAACAAAGACCGGCAAATAGAGCTTGGCGCCCGGCGTCAGCTCCTTGTTGTCCAGATTACCCCCCATCGCGCGCGGGATCAGGGAGGTGATGCGGCCCCAGGCCGGCGGCGGCGCGACACCCATGACCCCGAAAAACGGCGCCAGCGGCAGTTCGAGCCCCCACGGCAGACGGCCGACCATCCGTGCTCTGTCGAGCGGAATATTCATCAGCCTGGGCTCGTGAAAATCGTCCGGCAAGGTGCCGGCAAGCGGCCGGATGAGATTGTATCCCCAGTCCTGGCGCAGCTGGATATCGAGGATTTCGACTTCGAGCACGTCGCCGGGCTCGGCGCCCGTCACCGCGATCGGTCCGGTGAGAATGTGGCCCGGCACCATGCGTTCGTTTTTGGCATGAACCTCAGTCAATTCGGGCGGAATGTGAAAACGGGTCCGGTCCGGCATGACTTCGGGCCCGCCGCTGATGGTGTCAATGGTGACCTCGTCGCCACTTTCAACTGACAGGACGGGTTTGAGTTTCGCTTCGAAGAAGCCCCAATGGCAGGTTTCGGGACTGGAATGCAGGTGGTGATGCTTCATGGCGGGGCTTCTGCACTGAGGGAACGTCGCGTATGACGCTCTATCAGACAATCCGGGGGGCTCTCGTGTTTTTTTTGCTCTCGAAGACGCTCGGCACGATGTTGTTACCGGCGAACTTCCTGATCGTTGCCGGCGTCCTCGGCGCAATGCTTTTGCTGACGCGGCGGGCGGCGCTCGGTCGCAAACTGCTGGTCGCCTCGGCCGTGCTTTTGGCGTCGTGTGGATTTTCGCCGCTCGGAAAGCTGTTGATCCTGCCGCTCGAACAGCGGTTTCCGCCGTGGGATCCCTCGCGTGGCGCGCCGGACGGCATCGTCGTGCTGGGCGGGGCAATCGATCCCGATTTATCGGCGAGGGTTGGCAGGCCGGTCCTCGGCCGCTCGGGCGACCGCATGGTCGCGGCGGCAGAGCTTGCCCGTCGATATCCGAATGCACGGATCATTTTTTCCGGTGGAAACGCCAACTTGATCAGCGACGATTCCGCAAAGGAGGCCGACTACGCCTTGTCGATGCTCGAGGAGCTTGGTGTCGCGAAAGCGCGGCTGGCTGCGGACCGGATCTCGCGCAATACGGCTGAAAACGCCGAATTCGTCAAAGCGATCGCGAGCCCCAAGGAAGGCGAGCGCTGGTTGTTGGTGACATCAGCGTTTCACATGCCACGTTCGATCGGGCTGTTCCGCAAAGTGGGGTTTAAGGTGGAGGCCTATCCGGTCGATTGGCGCACCAGCAAATCCGATGTGCTGTCGTTTTTCTCGGTTACCATTGGCGGCCTGGAGTGCACCGACGTCGCCATACGCGAATGGATTGGCCTCGCGGCTTACTGGCTAACCGGCAAGATCGATCACTTCTTTCCGGGGCCGGATCAGAAATAGCTGCAAAAGCAAGGGTCGCAACGACCCGGCAATCGGACTAGGATCAACTGACATCGTCCAAAATCAAAAGCGTTGATCCCGGAGCAAACGCCATGCAGCAGCAAACACCGCCGGAGCCGTTCGATCTGTCCGGCATGGCCGACGATCTGAACAGCCTGCTTCGACTCAAAACCACGGTGATTGGCCTGAAGATGTTTGCAGCCGTCGATGAAATGACGGCGATACCCAAGATCAGACGGCCGACTGCGATCCACACCACCGACCAGATTGTCAGCATGGCCTCGCGGCTCGGCTGGACGGTGGGAATCACCGGTGACGATCTCGTCGGCGCGCAATGCCGCGCGGTAATTGGATTGGCTCCCCAAGACGAGAAATGGCTCGCTGGCGCAAACTATGTCGGGGTGTGGCATGGCACCGCCGAGGACGCGCGCAAGCGTCAGGAGGCGCTCGACGTTGTTCCTTTCGGCAGGTACCAGGCGATGGCAGTTAGCCCGCTCGCGAGCGGCCGGCTCAACCCGCCGGATATCTGCCTCGTCTATGCGACGCCGGGCCAGATGATCATCCTGATCAACGGCCTGCAATATACCGGATACAAGAAGTTCGAATGGGGCGTGGTCGGCGAAACCGCGTGCGCGGATTCGTGGGGCAGGGCGCTGAAGACCGGCGAGCCGTCGCTTTCGTTGCCATGTTTTGCCGAGCGGCGCTATGGCGGGGTGCCGGATGAGGAGATGCTGATGGCGCTCAAGCCGTCCGATCTCGCCAAAGCCATCATCGGCATGAAACAACTCGCCAAGAATGGCTTGCGTTATCCGATCGCGCCCTATGGCATCCAGAGCGACGTGCGTGCAGGCATGGGTGTGTCGTACGCCAAGAAGTAAGCCAATCCGTGGCAATGATGGTCTCATCGGGGAAAGTTACACATGACATCTTCGTCGAAACTCGACATCGTCGTTTACGGCGCAACCGGCTTCACCGGTCAACTCGTGGCAGAATATCTGGCTGCGCATTACAAGAATGACGCGTCGTTGAAATGGGCGATGGCCGGACGCAGCCTGGACAAGTTGAAATCGGTGCGCGACACGATCGGTGCGTCGGCCGATACACCGATGATTGTAGCCGATGCGGGCGATCCGGCATCGCTCAAGGCGATGCTCGATCAAACCAGGTCGGTGATCTCGACGGTCGGTCCGTATCAGCTCTACGGATCGGATCTCGTGGCGGCCTGCGCGGCCTCAGGCACCGACTACCTCGATCTCTGCGGTGAGCCGGTGTGGATGCGCCAGATGATCGAGGCGCATGAGGCGGCGGCGAAAGCATCGGGTGCGCGAATTGTATTTTCCTGCGGGTTCAATTCGGTGCCGTTCGAGCTCGGTGCGTTTTTCGTGCAGGAAGAAGCCAAGCGTGGGCTTGGGGCGGTAGCGGCCCGCGTCAAGGGCCGTGTCCGCGACATGCGCGGCACGCTTTCAGGCGGTACTGCGGCGAGCGCCAAGGCGACTTTCGATGCTGTTTCAAAAGATCTGAGCCTCGTCGCCATTCTCAACAATCCCTTTGCGTTGACGCCGGGATTTGAGGGCCCCAAGCAACCGCGAGGCAATAAACCTCTCTATGAGGAAGACCTGCAGTCCTGGGCCGCGCCCTTCATGATGGCGTTGATCAACACGCGCAACGTCCATCGTTCCAATATGCTGATGGGCTTTCCCTACGGAAAAGAGTTCGTCTACGACGAGATGGTGCTCACGGGACCCGGCGAAAAAGGCGAAGCCAACGCCAAGCGCGTGATGGCCGCCAATTCCGAAAAGACCGGGCCCAATGCGCCCAAACCGGGCGAGGGACCCTCGAAGGAGGAGCGCGAGAACGGCTGCTACGATCTCCTTTATGTCGCGACCGCTCCCGATGGCCGTCAGGTCCGTGCGTCGGTCAAGGGTGATCGCGATCCCGGTTACGGATCGACGTCAAAGATGATCGCCGAATGCGCGATCTGCCTGTTGCGGGATACACCTGACGTGTCCGCGGGATTCTGGACACCGGGCGCGGCCATGCAGCACAAGCTCATCAAGCGGCTTGTCGATCATGCTGGCTTGACGTTTCAGGTCGAGGCGTAACGCCGCGGAGATCAGGAAGCCGTCTCAGGCGCGTCGCTGACGACAGCATCGGACCGCGCTTTATAGACCTGTGCCGCGGCGAACATGCCCCACAGGGCGCCGAGCATCATCCAGAAGTGACGCCAGTGGTCCGTGTCGATAACGAAAGCCTCGCCAACGGTTCCCAGGAATGCCGCGAAGATCGCCAGATAGATGCGTTGCCAGGGAACGGGCGTTAAGACGTGCCGAAATCCCGTGACGACCGTCACCGCGATCAGTGTCGGATAGCAAATGCCGGCCAGCCAGCCGCCTGACATGAAGGCATTCAGATAGGAGTTGTGGGTGTCTTCGGGAAAGTAGTTGTGAAATTGCAGCGGACCGATGCCGAACGGCAGGTCGAGCGCCATGTCGGCGCCGAGAATGTGACGGCCAAATCGGCCGAAGCGGCCCTCGTCGTAGCTCTGGTCGAAGCTGGCGCGCTGCTTGAACATATCGGCGATGGAATCCACCGACAGCAACACCGCAATCAGCAGCACGAGCAGGACAACGGCCACGACCGAAATGATCACGATCCGCGAGCGTTGCGCCGATGTCCGGCTCGTCAGTATCATCATCGCCAGCATGAAGGCCGCAGTAATTCCAAGGCCGCCCCAGGCGGCGCGCGAGAAGGCAAGCAGGATGGCGAGTGCCATGATGCCGAACGCAACGCCATTGCGACAGGCTTTTGCAAAGTCGTCGGAGACGACGCTTTGCAGCGTAAACAGGGCCGGCAGAATCAGGAAGGCGCCGAGCACGTTCGGGTCTTTGAAGGTGCCGCGGGCCCGGTCATAGAGCGTGAGCAGGTCATGCCCACCCGGTACCAGGTTGAGATAGCCCGCAATCGCCGACGTTGCGGCAATAAACGCGCCCACAATCAATCCGCGGCGGAGCATGTCCAGGCGCGCCGCGGAATCCTCCGACATCACCATGGCGAAAAACATCACCGTTACCGCCATGTACCAGGAAGTCGCAATCCAGTTGACAACCTCCGGCTTGTCGTAGAACGGGATAGCGCTGATGCTGTAGCCGATGTTGATCAGGATGAGCAGCAAAAACAGCGGCACCAGCACGAGGCGCATGCGCAAGCCCGTTGCGCAAAAAAGCACCGCCGCGCCGAGTGTCATGATCTCGTAGGGGCTCGGCTCGATGAACACGATAGCGCCGCTGGCCGCGGTCAGCCACACCAGCACGCGCTGGAATGCCTGAAGGCGCGGCGAAGCCGTTGTTGCCGGCGTGGGTCCGGCGATCGCCGTATACGCCATCGACATACGCAATACTCAACTTACGCGACATCCGCTCGAATACGCCGAGCGGCAGGATCAATAGGCGTTCTCGTTCTTCGTCATCAACGCCAGCGGTGTTTTGAGAAGAATGTGGAGGTCGAAAAGCACCGACCAGTTCTCGATGTAATAGAGATCGAATTCCACGCGCTTCTGGATTTTCTCTTCGTTGTCGATTTCGCCGCGCCAGCCGTTGATCTGCGCCCAACCGGTGATGCCGGGCTTGACGCGGTGACGCGCGAAATAACCGTCGACCGCCTCGTCGAATAGCCGGCTTTTCAGCTTCCCCTGCACCGCATGCGGGCGGGGGCCGACGAGCGAAAGATTGCTCTTGAACACGACGTTGAACAGTTGCGGCAATTCGTCGAGGCTGGTCTTGCGAATGAAGCGGCCGACGCGGGTGACGCGGCTGTCGTTCTTGGTCACGACCCGGGTAGCCGTGGGGTCCGCTTGATCATGATAGAGCGAGCGGAATTTGAAAACGTCGATACGTTCATTGTTGAAACCGAAGCGCTTCTGACGAAACAGAACCGGGCCCGGACTGTCGAGTTTGACCGCGAGCGCCACCAGCGCCATGACTGGAGCTGCCAGCAGCAGGACGATAGCGCCGACGAGATGGTCGAACAGCCACTTCATCACCAGATCCCAGTCGGTGATGGGCGCCTCGAACACATCGAGCGTCGGCACCTTGCCGAGATAGGAATAGGAGCGGGGACGGAAGCGGAGCTTGTTGGTGTGCGCCGAAAGGCGGATATCCACCGGCAGCACCCACAGCTTTTTCAGCATTTCGAGAATCCGCGTTTCCGCCGAAATGGGAAGGGCGAACAGCACGAGGTCGATGCGCGTGCGCCGGGCGAATTCGAGGATGTCGTCGACCTTGCCGAGCTTTGATTTTCCGGCGCAAGTCTCAAGTGCGCGATTGTCGCCGCGGTCGTCGAACACGCCGAGAATGTCGATGTCGGAATCCACCTGAGCCTTGAGCGCTTCGATCAGCTGCTCGCCATTCTCGTCAGCACCGACCACGACGGTACGGCGGTCGAGCCGGCCCTGACGGGCCCAATACCGGACCAGCGCGCGTAAAAGCAGCCGCGCCGAGATCAGCGTCGCCAGGCCAACGAAGAAGAAGGCGGAGAGCCAAAGGCGGGATATTTCACTACCGAGCTTTGCGAAGAAG
Source organism: uncultured Alphaproteobacteria bacterium (assembly GCA_963752265.1). GTDB lineage: Bacteria > Pseudomonadota > Alphaproteobacteria > Rhizobiales > Xanthobacteraceae > Bradyrhizobium. Next base: position 20,992 of record CAVVZW010000007.1, on the reverse strand, counting down.
GAAACGCCGATGAATAACAGAAAAACGAACGCCCATGAGGAAATCATGCGCGTCATCTGGCGAAGCTGGCCACGGAAGATCTGAACATCGTAGATATCGGCGGCCTGGAAGCAAACTACGGCGGTCAGCGTCATCAGCAGGATGGCCGCGACATATTCCCAGTGGAAGCCGGCTAGCGGAGCCACATAGCCGAGATAAAGCACAATCCCGATGCAGCTCAGCATCGCAAAGTCCAGGATACGGACGATGCCCGCGATCACGACCGGCGAGTAGGCTCGCCCGACTTTCTGGCCGGCGACGGCGAGGGCTGCTTGCGAGAGCCTGCGGCGCCGTTCAGCCGGCGCGGCTTCCCCAATCGCGGAGGCCGCGGCGGCATCCAACATCGAGCGTGCATCAAGCGGTTCCACAGTCGTCCGATCCGTCTTTGCGCAAGGTACACATAGGCAGGCGCAAGGCGCGCCCAAATCGCCACCTTTTGGCTTAGACGACAAATCGGAAGAAACAGTTATCGCAGTAAGGAATGGTTAACGTCTGGCAAAGGCCGCGCGATAGCTCGCCAGCACACCGTCGACCATGGCTTTTTGCGAAAAGTGCATGAAGATTCTTTCGCGAAGTTCCCTGGCGCGCATCGCGGTTGTCACTGGATCGTCAAGCGCCGTCTCGATAGCGTCAGCCATGGCTCCGGCGGAGTTGGGCGCAAATAACGCGTCTTGATGTGACCCGAAAATCTCCGGAATGCCGCCGACGTCAGCCGCAACCATCGGAATTCCGGCGGCGCCGGCCTCGATCACGACATAAGGCATCGAGTCTCCGCGGGAGGGTACGACAAGGAGCTTGCCTTTCGAGAAGCCGAAGCGCGCCTTGACATGGCCGATGAAGCGGATCGCATCGGTCAAGCTGTGCTTTTCGATCTGGGTTTTCAGGGAGCCGAGTTCCTCGCCGTCACCGGCAAGCGTCAGCGTCACTGGCTTGCCGTCGGCGCGTAGCCGCGCCACCGCGTCGATTAGAAGGTCCGCGCCCTTGATGTGGCGGAATTCACCGACGTAGGCGATATCGGTGGCGTCGGCCGCCAAAGTTACAGGATCGAACTCGGCGGCAGTGACGCCGTTGAACACGCAACACACGAGGCCTGCGGTCGGCTTACCGATGGTGCGTTGATAGGTGTCGCGGGCGAACGCGCTTTCAAACAAGAAGAGCTCGGTGTTGTTCATCAGCGCGCGCTCGAGGCGGCTGTAGAACGCGCCACTCCACGTATGAAGCGGATAATGTAGCGAGCCGCCATGAGGCGTGTAAACACGAATGAAACGCTTTGATCGCCCTATCATGCGAATAAGGGCGCCGGCCTTGGCGCCGTGGCCATGCACGACGTCCGGCTTGAGGCGCGCGATCAGGTACATAAAACGCGCCCACACCAGGAGATCGGCGGGATGAGGTTCGCGGTGGATCGCCACGCGTCGAACGCCGAGCTTCAATCGCGGCGCGATCTCGGCAAGCGCTGCGCTGGCGCGGTCGCCGCCGGTCAGGCTGTCGGCGATGATGCCGACATGGTGGCCGGCTGCGATCTGCCCATTGGCAAGATCGAGAATGTGACGGAAGATTCCGCCGACGGGCGCGCGCACCGCGTGGAGAATGCGAAGAGGCCGCTCTGGGATATCGGCCATGCGCTAGAACCAGCGTTCGCCGACGAGGATGGTGTCGCCGGGGCTGAGCTGGGTACCGAGCGGGACGATGACGCGGCTGGTGTTATGGGTCAGCGTGACGGCATCGCGCTTGGCGCGCGGCGAGAAGCCGCCGGCGATCGCGACTGCGCTTTCGACGCTCATATTGGGCACGTAAGGATATTGGCCGGGAGCTGCGACCTCACCGAGAATGAAAAACGGCCGATAGGATTCGACTTCGACGGCGACCGAGGGATCGCGGATATAACCGTTGCGAAGTTTGGCGGAGATTTCGGCGGCCAATCCCGCCGGTGTCTTGCCGCGGGCGGCGACCGCGCCAATCAAGGGCATGGTGATCGAACCGCCGGCGTCGATTGCGTAGGTATTGGTGAGGCCTTCCTGGCCAAACACCACGACGCGCAGCTTGTCACCGGCATCGAGGTGATAGGGCGCATCATGGGTGACTGCGACGGGAGCAGCCGCATAAGCATTTTCCACTGGCGCAGTGCCGCGCGGGGAAGGGGGGGCGACGAAGCTGGCGCGCAGCGCGCTGATGGCGCCGCCGGAATCGGCCGATGCCATTGGTGAGGGGGAATAATAAGAAGGCTGGCCATAGGCCATGGTGTCGAGGTCGCTGCGCGGCGGCGCATACGCAACCTGCTGGCCTGTTTGAATGCAGCCCGCAAGCGCAAGCGCGGCCATGAGAGAGGCTAATTGGGCGCGAACGCCTCGCATCGGAGAACCTACGATCAATTCTTGATTCCGATTAAGGACTTTCATGGTTAACAAAACATGACGATGGCAAGCGCGCGGTCTGTCGATGACGCGGGAATTAACCCAGCGGCAACCTTAATGGAGTGTAATCACGGCATATCCGGTAGAGTCGTGGTGTCCGCGGGGAGTGAGCGATGCGTCTAGCATTCTGGCGTTCGGACAAGCCGGTGATCGTGCCGACCGAGCCCAAAGTTGCACCGGCCGCTCATAGGCCAATGGCTGCGCTGGCCGGTGAACTGGATTTCGTGGCGATCGGCCAGGTAATCGCGAGCAAGCGGAACTGGATCATCATCCCGACCATTCTCGCCGCCGTGCTGTCGGTCGCGGCGGTGAACATGATCACCCCGCGATACAAATCCGAGGTGCGGATTCTTATCGACGGGCGGGAAAACGTCTTTCTGCGGCCCAATGGCGAGCGGAACGACGACCGCAATGCATTGGATGCCGAAGCCGTCACCAGCCAGGTGCAACTCCTGCTGTCACGCGATCTCGCGCGTGAGGTCATCCAAAAGAACGGACTGGCCGGATTGCCGGAATTCGATCCGGTGTTGAGGGGATTTTCCCCTCTGAAGTCCTTGCTCGCATTGATCGGGATCGGCCGCGATCCGGTTTCGCTGACGCCGGAAGAGCGGGTGCTCGACGCCTATTACGAACGCTTCGCGGCCTATGCCGTCGATAAATCGCGCGTCATCGTCATCGAATTTCAGTCGCGCGATCCTGATCTTGCGGCGCGGGTCGCCGATTCCATCGCCGATGGCTATTTGGTGCTTCAACAGGGCGCGCGGCGTGAGCAGGCGAGGTCGGCGGGACAGTGGCTGGCGGGCGAGATCGACAGTCTGCGCAAGAAGGTGGCGGACGCTGAATCCCGCGTCGAGGATTTCCGCTCGAAGTCCAGCCTGTTCGTCGGGACCAACAACACCACACTGTCCAACCAGCAAATGGGCGAGTTGAATACCCAGCTGAATAACGCCCGATCGCTCAAGTCCGATGCCGAATCGAAGGCGCGCCTGATCCGCGAAATGCTTCAGAGCGGCCAGCCAATCGAGGCCTCCGAGGTCTTGAACTCGGAGTTGATCCGGCGCCTCAGCGAACAGCGTGTGACGCTGCGCGCGCAACTGGCCGAACAATCGTCGACCTTGCTCGACGGCCACCCCCGCATCAAGGAACTCAAGGCGCAGTTGGCCGATCTGGACCGGCAGATTCGCGACGAGGCGAGCAAGATCTCGCGCTCGCTGGATAGCGATGCACGAATTGCGAGCGGCAGGGTCGAGGGCCTCAGCGCCAATCTCGATCAGTTGAAGAAACAGGCGAGTTCCGCCAACGGTCAGGACGTCCAGCTCCGCGCGCTTGAGCGCGAGGCCAAGGCGCAGCGCGACCTCCTTGAGTCTTATCTGGCGAAGTATCGCGAAGCTACCACCCGCGAGAATATCGAGGCTGCGCCGGCGGACGGCCGTATCATTTCCCGAGCCAGCGTATCCAACAGCCCGGCCTATCCGAAGAAGCTCCCGATCGTGCTGATTGTGACGCTGGCAACCCTGATGCTGTCCACGGGAGCGATCGTCACGAGCGAGTTGCTCCGCATGACCATTCCGCGCGCGGCAGCGGTGTTTGGATCGGCCATAACTCCAGCCATAACTCCAGCTCCTCCCTTGGCTTCGGCTCCGGCGCGCGAGCCTGTGACGGTCGCCGCTCCCGCCGAACGCAAACCTGTCATGGATCCACTTTCTGTCCCGCTTGCGCCGGAGATGGAGTCCGATTTCACCGAAGTCGAGCAACTCGCCAAAAAGCTCCTTGCCGCCGGAGCGGCGGCGCGCAAGGTTACCATCCTGGGCACCGCCTCCAGCGAGAGCATTACCCTGACGGCGTTGACCATCGGCCGCCTGATTGCACGCAGCGCCAAGGTCATTGTGGTCGATCTGGCAGCCAGCTCGCCAACGATCTCGGCCGTCTCCGTCGACCCGAACGCACCAGGATTGGCAGAGCTGATGAAGGGTGATGCGTCGTTCACGCAAGTGATCACGAAGGACCGGCTGTCGCGGGCGCATCTAGTAAGTGCGGGGCGTCCCGGCTCCGATCGCGCATTGTTGCAATCGCCGCGGCTCGGCCTCGCGATCGACGCGCTGCTGAGGGTCTACGACTATGTTCTGCTGGATGCGGGTGGTGCCTCGGACCTGCCTGCCGAACTTCTGACGTCACAAGCGCGCGCGGTGGTGGTGCCGGATGGCTCGATGGCTGCCGATGCCCGCCATCTGATGTGCGATCAGCTCAAGTCGGTCGGATTTGGCGACGTGACCATGCTGAGCAGGCCGGTCCTGCCATCGGACGCGGTTGATCCGGGCTTGCGGGTGGTGGCTGCGTAATCCCGCTTTGGGGCTTGGTGCTAGCGGAATGCGCGTCGCAGGCTTTGGGCGAGGCGCAAAAGCGCCGGGCTGCTTTTGACAAGGCGCTTGGTGCGAGCGGCTAAAGACATCGCCGTGGCCGCGGCCGAGCCGCGCGGGCTGAGCGGGACGAAGCAATCAAACATGGGCTCGTTGACCTTGCAAAACAGCTTCTTGTAGCCGTCCGCGCCGACCCCAAGGTCGAGGGCATGGTAACCGCGTTCAGCGTAGTGATCGATGATGTGACGGATCAAAACAAGTCCGGGACTGAAGCGCGAGCTCGCCGATACGGTATAGGTGTTGAACATCATCGAGAACCGGGTTCCGTCGGCAACGCCGGCAAACACCGCGATAACCTCGGCCTCGCTTTCGAGAGCGTGTATCTCGATGACGCGACCGCCGTCCGGCAGCGGCGTTATACACGTGTCGCGAACGAAATCCTCGACGCCGGCCTCGGCAAAGACATTGGGCAGCTTCTGCTCCGCCATCCGCAGTGGCTTGATCCGGAAAAACGCATCGAGCAGGCGCTTGATGTCGGAATCGCTGGTGGCGACCTGATAGCGATAGCCCGGTAGGGCCTGTAGTTTGCGTTCTTTTGTCTTCAGGCGGCGGCGCAAGGAAAGGCTGACGCGGGTCGCGTCGGGCGCGCCCGGCACGATCCGCATCATCGGACAATCGTTTACGGAGGGTTGGCGTGGCAGCAAACCCATCGGGTTGGGCAGATCCTGCCATGTGAGAGGCTGCTGATGGAATGCCAACACGTCGACGCCTTCGCGCTCGTGGATCGCGGCGAAGACAGTCTCCAGATCGGCGCGGGAAGCGACAGTGGCAAAATCCCGATTCCACAGCGCCATATTGAAGGTCGCATGCTTGCCACCCATGAAGTGGGCGATGCGAACGCCCCAACTCTGTCTGAGTACGAGGGGTAACAAGAGCAACGGCACGCGATCACGGTCATAGGCAATGACGACGAGAGGCCGAAGGCCCTCGCGCGCACCGACCATCTGTTGCCACGGGCGAAGGAAGTCGTACCTTTGATATGGCGTGGAAAGGTGGTGCTGAAGCTCAAGACTTCGCCAGACTGTTTCAGCCTGGCCGAGGTCGGTCAACACGTCGACTGTGGCGATGCGGCTTGATTTCGACCATGCCGAGACACCCGCCTTGCGGCTTTCGATCGCGGCAGCCATGGTCATCGCACTACCTGTCCGCAAATATCCGTGTAAGGGATTACTTAATTTTTTCCTTCGACCGACCTTTGCAAAGAAGTGTCAACAAAGGGTAATGACGGTAGAACCGAGCCGCTATCCCGTTAAAACGCGCGTTGAAAGACCACACGTTGTCATCTGCGACCGGCCTTCTGACAAGCCTTAAGCTGGAACTCGCTTATTTCAGCGGTCATGCATGGCTGAAACGGCGGGGGGCAGGCGTCATCCTGCGCTTTGAACAGGTGAGACCCCGTCAAACGGTGCGATTTCAGCCGCGAAGATCGCACGAAATTACACCTGCCTTTCTCGATCGCACGATCCGTGCGTTGAAACGCTGGAAATACGACATCATTTCGATCGACGAGGTCTGCCGCAGGGCGGTCACGCTGGCGACGCGGCGGAGGTTCGTGTGCCTCACCTTTGACGGAACCTGCAAAGACATCATTACGTCAGCCTATCCGGTGCTGTCGCAGCACCGCGTTCCATTTACCGTCTATGTGCCGACGGCCTTTCCCGACGGAATTGGCGAGGCCTGGTGGCTGGCGCTTGAACGGGTGATCGCACGGGAACGGCGCATCAGCCTGATCATAGGCCGCGAGGAAAGGCACTTCGACGTGCCGAAGGTAGCAGAAAAATATCAGCTCTACGATTTTCTGTCGCACTGGATGCGCTCGCTCGAGACTGCGGAGCTGTCTGCCGCCATCAAGGACCTCTGCAAACGTTACGCCGTCGATCTCGACGCGCTGTCGCGAGAGGCCTCGCTTGACTGGCGCGACCTTGAGACCCTGGCGGCCGACCCACTGGTGACGCTTGGCGGCGCGACGGTCAACTTTCCCGTTTTGTCGAATACGAAAGATGCATCCGTGCTCCGGGAGATGACGATGGGAAAGGCGGTCATGGAGGCGGCCCTGCGGCGGGACGTCAGGCATTTCGCCTATCCGTTCGGCGATCGGCAATCATGGCAACGCAAGCACATGGCCATGGCGGAAGAGGCTGACTTCGTCAGCGCCGTCTCGACCATCCCGGGCGTTATCGAGCCGGCCGGTCATACACCTCTGCTCGCGCTCCCCCGGATTAGCTGGGACGGAAGGCTGCACTCGCTGCGCGCCATGCGCGTGATCTTGTCCGGGGCGTCCCTTTAAGAGGACGCACACAACGGTATCAAGCAGGATCCGGCCGCGACATCCAGCTTACGATGGGCATCGCCGGCAACACCCAGCCCAGGCCTGCGACGACATAGAAGACCGCCTGCAATTTGCCGGAACTTGCAAGCCAGGGCGCCTGCGCGACCACCATTCCCATCAGCGACCACACGGCCGCGAGCAGCAGTAAAGCGATGGTTCCAAGCAGTTTGCGGGTACGTATCTTCATGACGGAATAGGCAATTCGCTCTCGAATGCGTGCTTTGCGCACGGGAAGGGGCGGACTATAAGGTGCGCGCCCGTGGAGTAAAGTGTGGCGCCGATGGCCCTTGTTTCTGCCCCCCAAGCTTCAGATGTCCGCGCCGTGCGCGTGTGGTTGTTGGCCGTTGCCGTTCTGATTGCCGGCATGGTGCTGGTCGGCGGCGCCACGCGCCTGACGGAGTCCGGATTATCGATCGTGGAGTGGAAGCCGGTCACAGGCAGCCTGCCGCCGCTTGGTGAAGCGGCATGGATGCAGGCCTTCGATGCCTACAAGACGATTCCGCAATACCGCCAAATGAACGCCGGCATGTCGCTTGAGGAATTCAAGACCATTTTCTGGTGGGAGTGGAGCCACCGGTTGCTGGGGCGGGTGATCGGTTTGGCATATCTGTTGCCGTTCCTGTGGTTTCTATGGCGCGGCGCGCTCGGCTCCGAGCTGAAGCTGCGGTTGTGGGGGATCTTCGGTCTCGGCGCGCTGCAAGGCGCGGTCGGATGGTGGATGGTTGCCTCGGGGCTTTCAGAGCGGGTTGAGGTCTCGCAGTATCGTCTTGCGACGCACCTCGTGCTGGCTCTCCTGATTTTTGCAGGCATCGTATGGACGCTGCGACGGATCGGAGAGACGATGCCCTTGAGTGCGCCGCCGCGATTGAAAATCAGCGCGGTCGTTTTGTTGGTGCTGACCTTTGTGCAGCTTTATCTCGGCGCGCTGGTGGCAGGACTTCGCGCCGGCAAGATCTTCAACACCTGGCCCGATATTGACGGTGGATTCATTCCCTCCGCCGCGCGACTTTTCTTCGACATGCCGTGGTGGCGTAATCTGTTCGAAAATACGCTGACCGTTCAGTTCGAACACCGCATGGTTGCCTATACGCTGTTTGCGCTCGCGATGTGGCATGCCATCGACGCGGCCCGCTCCCGCGTTGACCGCGCGGTGATTGACGGCGCGTTATGGCTTTTCGGCGTTGTGACGTTGCAGGCGACCCTTGGTATCCTGACGTTACTCAATCAGGCGCCGATGGATCTTGCGCTCACCCATCAGGCGGTCGCGATCGTCGTGCTGACGCTTGCGGTTTTCCAGGTGGAACGTTTGACGCGGTCGCGCCGTGAATCGATGGGGCAGGCAACCGTTGAATCGCACGCGCGCCCGGCTGGAAACCGGGCGTAGCCCTCGTCAGCTAGCAATAGCCGAGCACGCCGCAGGCGTAGGGCAGCTGGAACCGGTAGTTGATATTCGACCCGCCGTAATAGGGTCCCTGATAATCATAGGAATGGTTCGACCCATAATAGCCCGGGAGCGTTGACGATCCGAGCAGGATCGGCGTATGCGGCGGGAATGAGGGGCGAGGGAAAGCTTCCGGCAGCGTGAAGAGCACATCGGACTCTTTCTCAACAACGGCCGTTCGTCCGTGCCGAGGCGCTTTGCCATAGATAACGGCGTCCGATCCCGGCATATCGGCCGCATGCGACATGCCAAACGAGAATACAACAACTGCTGACAGCAGCATTCCGCGCAACATCGTTCCGCTCCGAATCATCTTCGATGATTCAAGCACCTTTGCGCGGAACGAGTGTTAACGAGATCGGAATCTCAGCCTGGCCGCAACGCCTGGTCGAGGTCGGCGATCAGGTCCTCCTTGTCCTCAATGCCGATCGATAGCCGCACCACGTCAGGGGCCGCGCCCGATTTGATCTTGGCGGCATCATCGAGCTGGCTGTGAGTTGTCGAGGCCGGGTAAATCACCAGCGAACGGGTGTCGCCGACATTGGCCAGATGTGAGAACAGCTTCAGCTTCGAGACCAGATTGACGCCCGCGTCATAACCTCCCTTGAGGCTGAAGGTGAAGACGGCGCCGGCGCCCTTCGGCGCATATTTGCGCGCGAGGTTGTTGTATTTGTCGCCGGCCAGCCCGGCATAGTTGACGGTGGCCACTTCCGAATGCGGCGCCAGCCATTCGGCGATCGCCTTGGCGTTCTCGCAATGCTTTTGCATCCGCAGCGGCAGCGTCTCGATGCCGGTCAGGATCAAAAATGAGTTGAACGGCGAGATCGCCGGGCCGAGGTCGCGCAAGCCCAGCACGCGACAGGCGATCGCAAAGGCGAAGTTGCCGAACGTCTCCTGGATCTTGATGCCGTGATATTCCGGCCGCGGTTCGCTCAGCATGGGATACTTGTTGTCCTTCGACCAATCGAAGGTGCCGGCGTCAACGATAATGCCGCCGAGCGAGTTGCCGTGGCCGCCGAGAAATTTGGTCAGGGAGTGCACGACGATGTCGGCACCATGGTCGATCGGGCGGATCAGGTAAGGTGTCGCCAGCGTATTGTCGACGATCAGGGGGACGCCCGCCTTACGGGCGACCGCAGCAATCGCTTCGATGTCAGTGATCGTGCCGGCGGGATTGGCTATCGACTCGATGAAGATCGCCTTGGTGTGCGGCGTCACCGCACGCTCGAAGCTTCCGATATCGTCCGGATCCGCCCAAACTACGTTCCAACCGAAGCTTTTGAAGGCATGGGTGAACTGGTTGATCGAGCCACCGTAGAGTTTGCGTGCCGCGATGAACTCGTCACCGGGCTTGAGCAGCATCTGGAAAACGACGACCTGCGCCGCGTGGCCGGAGGCGACAGCGAGCGCTGCCGTGCCGCCTTCAAGGGCGGCGACGCGCTCTTCCAGCACCGCCTGGGTCGGGTTGCCGATCCGGGTGTAGATATTGCCAAACGCCTGCAACCCGAACAGCGAAGCGGCATGGTCGGCGTCGTTGAACACGAACGACGTCGTTTGATAGATCGGCGTTGCCCGCGCACCGGTAGTTGGGTCGGGGTGCGCGCCAGCGTGTACGGCAAGGGTTGAAAAGCCCGGGGGACGATCGGTCATGTTGCGTTTCCTGTTTCGTCTGCTCTGGCAAACAAGCCTTCGAATGAGACTTTGGCTTGCCTGATCTGCGGCATGCTGATGTCGGTCGCGGTCGGCGTCAAGGCGGTGTCGCCTGTGGCGGCCTGTTTGGAATGGTCTGTCAGGTTATGTGTTACCTGCGCAAGAAATATTTCGTTTGGGATCAGGGCAGATCGGCTTTGTTTTTCGATGCGCGGTCGGATGCGTCTGTCGTCCCGCCGCCGAGGCTGGTACGGCCGAGCGAAAGCCGCATGCCCTGGGTCGGCATCGGTGCGCGCTTGGAACTCAGGGTGCGCGAATTGACACCCATCCAGGAGATTTCCGAAGACAACCGTCCATATTCGATTTTCGGGCAGCGGTTCATCACGACTTTGATGCCGGCGGCTTCGGCCTTTTCGGCCGCGACATCGTCACGCCCGCCGAGCTGCATCCAGATCACCTTCGGTAAAGGTGTCATTTTCAATGCCTCATCAACCGCAGGCATGATGTTGCTCGAGTTGCGGAAGATATCGATCATGTCGACAGCGCGATCGATGTCGAGCAAGGAGGCGACGAAAGGTTTTCCGAGCAGGCTCTTGCCGACATGACCGGGGTTGACCGGAATCATGTCGTAGCCGCGTTGCGCAAGATATTTGAACGCGAAATAACTCGGCCGCACATTGACCGGTGAGGCGCCGACCATCGCGATCGACTTGACGTCATTGAGAATCGTGCGGATGTAATTGTCGTCATAGGTATCGTGATTCATTTATCCTGCCATTTCGGCTCGCGCTTCTCGATGAAGGCGCCGATTCCTTCCTCGGCATCATGCGCCATCATGTTCTCGGCCATGACTTCCGCGGTGTAGCGATAAGCCTCCGCGAGGCTCATTTCGGCCTGACGATAGAATGCGGCCTTGCCGATCTTGACCGTGTAGGCAGATTTGCGCGCGACCTTTTGCGCCAGCTCAATCGCCGCCTCCCGTTCAGTGCCGGCTGGCACGACCCGATTGACGAGGCCGATGTCGCGTGCGGTGGTGGCTGAAATGGGCTCGCCGGTCAGCAGCATTTCCATCGCTTGCTTGCGTGGAATGTTGCGCGATAGCGCCACCATCGGCGTCGAGCAGAACAGGCCGATGTCGACGCCGGGCGTTGCAAAAGCCGACGCTTCCGAGGCAATTGCCAGATCGCAGCTTGCAACCAACTGACATCCGGCGGCGGTGGCAATACCCTGTACCGCGGCGACGACGGGTTTCGGCAGATGGACGATCGCCTGCATCATGGTGCTGCACGCGGTCATGATCTCGGCGAAATAGGCCCGGCCGCGGTCGCCGTCGCGGCGCCGCGCGGTCAGTTCTTTCATGTCATGGCCGGCCGAGAAGGCTTTGCCGGTGGCGGCAATCACCACGGCACGCACGCCTGCGTCGTGGCGGATTTCCTGCAATGCGGCGTCGAGTGCTTTGATCAACTCTTCCGAGAAGCTATTGCGGGCGTCCGGCCGGTTGAGCGTGAGGATGGCGACGTCGCCCGTGCGCTCGCGCAACAGGACCTGTGATTGCGAAACGGGGGCACGTGCGGTTTGGCTCGTCATTGAAATAGTCGCTTGCTATTCAAGTGATAGGTGAACGTGTGAACCTAATGTAACAAGCGGCGCGATGCGAGGGCAGGGGAGAAGCATGACTATTGCAAAAATGACAGTGCCCGAATTGGAGACGTTCCTGCGGGCCGAATTTCCTCAGGCCTTCAGTCGCGGCGATATTGCGATCGAAGCGGCCGATGGCGTCTCTTGCCGGCTCAGGCAGCATTATGGCGACCAGATGTTGCGGCCGGGCGGGACGGTTTCTGGTCCCACGCTGATGGCGCTTGCCGATTTCGCCATGTATGTCGTGCTTCTCTCGGCGATCGGGCCGGTAGGCTTGGCGGTCACGACGAACCTCAACATCAACTTCCTGCGCAAAGGTATCGCCGGGCAGGATGTGCTCGCCGCGGCGCGGCTTTTGAAGCTCGGCAAGCGGCTTGCGGTCGGGGAAGTCAGCCTCTTGTCGGGTTCGTCGCCTGATCCGATTGCCCACGTGACGGCGACCTATTCCATTCCTATTGCTTAGTGATTTTGCCGGTATTATAAAACCATATTTATAAGTATCTGATTTTATGATGATAAATACTTCAGTTTGGCGTTGACGTGGCGGCGAGACCTCTCTAGAAACCGGCCCAGTTTGGCGCGCCACCTGAGTGCGCCTTTCCTTTTTTCACGGATACCTCACATGAAAACGTTTTCGGCAAAGCCGGCCGAGGTGACAAAGAAGTGGGTGTTGATCGACGCCAAGGGTTTGGTGGTCGGCCGCCTTGCTTCGCTGGTTGCCATGCGCCTTCGCGGCAAACACCTTCCGATCTACACTCCCCATGTCGATTGCGGCGACCACGTCATCATCATCAATGCGGCGCATGCCGTGCTGACCGGCCGCAAGCGCGAGAACAAGGTCTATCACAATCACACCGGCTTCATTGGCGGTATCAAGGAACGCACCGCCAAGTCGATCCTCGAGGGTCGCTTTCCGGAGCGCGTGGTGGAGAAGGCCATCGAGCGCATGATCCCGCGCGGGCCGCTCGGCCGCGTCCAGCTCGGTAACCTGCGTGTGTATCCGGGGGCCGAGCATCCGCACGAAGCCCAGCAACCGGAAACGCTCGACATCGCCAAGATGAATCGCAAGAACATGAGGGCCGCATAAGATGGCTGATACCGTGCAGTCGCTCGATCAATTGTCGCAACTCAAGCCGGCAACGCCCGAAGCGCCGAAATACGTCAAGAAGGTCGATAAATACAACCGTGCCTATGCCACCGGCAAACGTAAGGATGCGGTCGCCCGCGTCTGGATCAAGCCTGGCGCAGGCAAGGTGACGGTCAACACCCGCGAGGTCGAGATCTATTTCGCCCGTCCCGTGCTGCGGATGATGATTCAGCAGCCGCTGATCGCTGCCGCCCGTGCCGGCCAGTATGACGTGATTTGTACCGTGACCGGCGGTGGGCTTTCGGGCCAGGCAGGCGCGGTGCGCCACGGCATCTCCAAGGCGCTCACCAATTTCGAGCCGGATCTGCGCGGCGTTCTGAAAAAGGGCGGCTTCCTTACACGCGACTCGCGCGTGGTCGAGCGCAAGAAGTACGGCCGCGCCAAGGCTCGCCGATCGTTCCAGTTCTCGAAGCGCTGAGCTGCGATCCATCACATTATCCCACGGTTGCAAAAGGGCTGCATTGTTTGCAGCCCTTTTTCTTTTCCGAATCTCACGCGTGACGGCGGCTCAACAGCAAAAGGCCGCCCATCGTTGCGAATAGCCCGCCAGTTACCTTGTTGATCCAGCGCATGTGCCAGCTCGACCGCAGGACAGGCGCAATCGCGGAGACGCCAAAGGCGCACGCCGCCAGCACACTGAATTCGAATGTGACGAAGGTGAGCGCGAGGATCGCATATTGGGGGGCGAACGTCAGTTTTATTGTTCTTGTTCTGATCCATGGCGTAGTTGACCCGGCAGATATGGACGAACGGCACGAATAGCGAAGTGCTAATTGTTCTATTCAAATTTGCCGCAAATGCCGTCTGTTCCGGAAAGACAAAAGCGTCCGCTTGCGGGCGCTTTTTCTTTTCGCATTTTAATAATGAGTTGACGCAGTTTTTCCTGAAAACTTGCGCTTCTATCCAAACGGATTGCCAACGCGGCTGCCTTAGCGTGGCAGATGGCGGCGGTCGCGTTTCGACCGTGTGCCCGCAATTGTGCATCACAAACCTTCGGTGACACCATGTCGCTCGATACCTCTACGCTCTATACCGTCGCCACGATGATCGCGGCGCTGCTGGGGATGATGCTTTTATTCTTCGGCATTCAGGAGAGAATTGTCGCCCTGAAGTGGTGGGGATCAGCCTATCTGCTGGGAGCCGTCTCCGTGGCGCTGTGGACATTCGGCAGCGCCAGGTTTGGCGATATGTTTTCGCTGGCGCTCAACGCCGTTGGCTTCTTGACGTGCGGCATGGTCTGGAATGCCTCGCGGCTGTTTCACGGCCGCAAACCGAACTACCCCGGATTGGTGCTGGGTGCGCTGGTCTGGATTGCCGCCGTCATGACGCTTGCGCCGAGCGCAGGCGCGATGCGGATGACGATCGGCGCTGGTATCGTTGCGGTCTATGCAGCGCTCACGGCCTCTGAATTGTGGACCGAACGCCGGCGTACCCTGCACAGACGCTGGCCGTCGGTCGCCGTCCCCGTTCTCCATGGGTTTGTATTGATGTTGCCGATCCTGCTCGGCGATCTCATTCATCCGCATGAGCGCGCCTTTGACGACAGCATCTGGGTGACGATGTTCGCCGTCGAACTGTTTCTCTATGCGGTCGGCACGGTCTTCCTGATCTTCATGCTGGTTTCCGAGCGCGCCGTGACCGTGCACAAGACCGCCGCGTCGGTCGATCCGTTGACCGGCATGTTCAACCGGCGCGGCTTTGCCGAGGCTTGTTCGCGGATCATCGAGCGTGAGGCTCATGCCGGGCGTCCAGTGACGGCGATGATCTTTGACATCGACCACTTCAAGTCGATCAACGATCGTTTCGGACATCCCGCGGGTGACGAGATCCTCAAACTGTTCTCGGCCGTCGTTGTGAACAACCTGCGCATCAGCGATCTGTCGGGACGTATTGGCGGCGAAGAATTCGCAGCCCTGCTGCCATGTCCGCTCGAGGAAGGCGTCATCGTTGCCGAGCGCGTCCGCGAGGCCTTCGAGGCGTCCGGCATCGCGTGCGAGGAAGGCGCGGTCGACACCACCGTGAGCATCGGTGTGGCGGGCGGTCCGGCAGGGACCGAACTCGAGGTGCTGCTCGCGGCCGCCGATACCGCGCTCTATCAGGCCAAGCGCAGCGGCCGCAACCGCGTCGAGGCTGCGATCGAATTGCCGCTGTCGCTCGAACATTGGCGGCGCAAGAGTGCGGGCTCCGCACGCCCGGTCGTCGGAGTGCCAAGTCTGGCTTGAAAAAGTCTGGCTTGAAAAAGTCTGGCTTGAAGAAGTCTGTCGTGAAGACAAGAAAGCGGATGGTAACCCGTTGTTTACCATCCGCTCCGTACCCTCGACGTTATGGAGTTGATCCGCAGGCGCAATCCGCAAGCTGCACTCAGTTCGCTCGAAGCAGCCGCGATGTCCGCGCGTGGCGGCTTTGCCTGTATGTTCTCGACCGCCGAAGAATATGAGGCGGCGCTGATCTCGGAGCGTCGCGCCAGTGGCCGTTACAGCAACAGACTGAGCCGCTGGCCCGTGATCATGTTCGTTGGCTGCGCCATGACGGTTGCCGGCACGGTCTTGCTCTTCAGCTGAACAAAGGATGCCGCGCGCGGGCCTCTTTTCTTTTTTGCGGGCTCGGTTAGATACGAGCGTCCGCAACGAGAGACTCGCACAATGGTCACCGAAATCGCCCAAATCGAAGTGAAACCCGGCACGGAAAAGGATTTCGAGGCCGCCGTCGCCAAGGCAAAGCCGCTGTTTCTGCGCGCCAAGGGCGGCCGGGGCATTGAACTTCATAAATCGATCGAAAAGCCTTCGCGCTACCGGCTCTTCGCGAAATGGGAGACGCTGGAAAACCACACCGTCGATTTCCGCGGCTCCGAAGATTTTCAGGCCTGGCGCGGGCTGGTCGGACAATATTTTGCGGCTCCGCCCGAAGTCGAGCATACCGAGACGGTGGTCAGTTGAGATCAATCCGCCGCTGCTCCGGGTGAGGGCGCCTCGGCCTTGAAGTGATCGATCAAAACCTTGACGATCGCCATCAGCGGCAGCGCCAGCGAAATCCCCCAGATTCCGAATACCATGCCGAGCAGGATCTGGAACGCAAACAGCGTGGCGGGCGGAATATCCAGCGCCTGCCGCTGAAGAATTGGCGTTAAAACATAACTCTCAAGCGCATGGACGCCGAGAAAAAGCCCGAAGGCGCTTGCTGTCGCAATCCATCCGGAAGCCAGGCTTGCTAAAACCACGATCAGGCCCGCGACGATCGCGCCGACGGTCGGAATGAACGCCAGCAAGCCTGCCTGAATGCCCAGAATGAATGAGCCGGGAATGCCGATGACGGCAAGCCCCAGCCACGTCACGGCAAATACGACGGCCATGACGGCGATCTGCGCGGTCAGCCAGCGCTCCAGCGTGTCGCTGATGCGATCGACAATGATGGTGGCCCGGGCGCGGTGTTTTGCTGGCGCCAGATATAGCAAGCCGTTGCGGTAGACGCCTGGTTGGGCCGCGAAGGTGAGGCCGAGAAAAATCACAATGAAGAAGTTGCCGACCGCGCTCAGCGTTCCCAACAGCAATTTCAGGGTCTGGCTCACGATCGCGCCGCCGCTTGATGCGAGCGTGCCGGCGCTGGGAAGATTGCGCGGCGTGCTAACAGAGCCGGGCGCATCCGAATCGGATGAACCGGAGGCAGGATTACCCAGTTCGAAATAACTGGTGTCGATCCCGTTGCTGTCGAGGAAAGACTTCACGTTCACCAGTTGCGACTTGATCGTGTTGCTCAGCGCGGTGGCCTGCTGTGCGATGGTGGCGCCGCCGAGAAAAATCACGCCGGACAATAACGCCGCCAGCGCGAGACAGACGATGGCGAGCCGCAGCCAATGCGGCCACCCGACAAAGCGGCCGAGCAGGTGGGTCATGGCGTTCAACGCCACGCCGAGCAGCACGCCGGCAAAGATCAGAAACAGCGTCGCCGCGAAAGTCCACGCAAACAGCAGAGCGCTCGCGAAAGCGACAATGCCGATGCCGCCAACGCAGATGGCCCAGGTGAGGTCGGATCTCGCCTCACGGCGATCGTCAAGCGAGAGCGGCACGTTTTTCAGCTCCACGAGCGTTGCAGACCCACTCTTTCGTCAAAAGCGGCGGCGGATCAAGCCAGGCGAGGCCAGGTGGGAGCCGATCCGCTGCACCATAAGCCCGCCCGGCCGCTTGAGGGATGAATCCACCGCAGGGCAGGGCCGCCGGGGAAAATGATGCTAAATTGTTGATCCGGCGCAGGTGCAAGTGCATTATCGGCCTTTCGAAGGGTTCGCGAGATGGAAGGGGCATGAGAAGGAAGCCGGTTGTTGGTGTGATCGGGAATTCCCATCGCATCGAAGGTCGTTTTGACGTCCAGGCGGTTGGCGAACGAAATCTTCGCGCCGTCGCTGAAGTGGCCGGCGCCTTGCCCCTGGTGTTTGCGGGTTGCCCTGACATCACAGACGTTGCCGCTTTGCTGGATGTCGTCGACGGCATCGTGCTGACGGGTGCGCGCGCCAATGTTCACCCCACCCGCTTCAAGTCGGCGCCGGACGCCAAGCACGAACCTTATGACATCAAGCGCGATGAGGTGGCGCTGGCGCTGTCGGAGGCCTGCGTCGCCCGCGGCATCCCGCTGTTCGGCATCTGCCGGGGTCTTCAGGAGATGAACGTGGCCTTCGGCGGCTCGCTTCATCCCGAAATACGCGAATTGCCCGGCCGCATGAACCATCGCATGCCGCGGCTGGAGAATGGCGAGATCCATCCCGATGCCAGGGTAATCTTCGCCGACAGGCACGAAGTCCGTCTGCTCGCCGGCGGCGCGTTCGCCGAACTGTTGGGCTGCGACACCATCCGCGTCAATTCGCTGCACGGCCAGGGCATCCTCGATCCCGGTGAACGGGTGGTGGTGGAAGGCATCGCGGAAGACGGCACGATCGAGGCGATCCGGATCGCGGAGGCGCCTTCCTTTGCGCTCGGCGTGCAGTGGCATGCCGAATATGATCCGCAGCGCAACCCGATCAACCGCGCGCTGTTTCAGGCGTTCGGCAAGGCGCTGCTCGACCAGAAGCGTGTGGCGTAGCTGCGCTTTCTTATCCCTCCACGTAAGGGGGGATAAGAAAGACCGCGCGCCTCGACCTTCCCGCGACGGAATTCCGCCCGGGTGATTCAAAATCTTGGTCCCTCCTGAAATAGAGGGCGCAGGGAATGCCGGGCGCTCAGCGCGCCCGCAGCCTTGTGTGCAAAAGTAGAAAGCACACAAGTAGTCACCACGGTCACGCCGGAAACGCCCGGCATTCCCCGCGCAATGGTTTTACGGTTTTCTTCGTGCTCGCCCCGGAGACCGGCTTTATTGTCTCCGTCCCCGGCGTGAAGCGCTAGCTTCATCGCCAGGTTGATATCAGCGTCGGGATATCAGGCCCACACGACTTCACCGTCCGCCTCGGCACACTTCGTCTTGCGCGCCTCAAGCGTCCATCGCAGCCCGCACCCAACGTTCGTGACGATCGCGAAGCGCCCCTCCTGGAGGGGCGCGGGCCGGCCGGATATGTGGAATTGATTTGCCCGACGGCGCAAGTGGAAATTTCGGCAGCCGCGTCAGCGCCGGTGCGGCGAGTTGGCCCGACGTGCAACTCAGTTGCGACAGCGAAATCGTGTCAGGCGTATACTGAAATTGGCTCGGTCCGCTGCAGGATCGAATTTGTCCATGCGCCATGGTTCGTTTCGTCATCGCGGGCTACAAGAGTTGGGCTCCATGTTCAGGGGAGAGACGTTCATGGGACGACTTCTTCTATCGATTGCGTTGGTAGCTGGCTTGTCGGACGTTGCATTCGGACAGACATCCCTAACGTCGGAGATTGCACCCGGCGGAAAACTGCGCGTCGGCATGATTGCCATTACGGTGCTCGGGGGCGTAGCCGAGCCGGTCGCGGGGTTCGTTGCGCAGAAGCTGGGCGCTACCCTC
Source organism: uncultured Alphaproteobacteria bacterium (assembly GCA_963752265.1). Taxonomy (GTDB): domain Bacteria; phylum Pseudomonadota; class Alphaproteobacteria; order Rhizobiales; family Xanthobacteraceae; genus Bradyrhizobium. Next base: position 1,965 of record CAVVZW010000007.1, on the reverse strand, counting down.
GAACCGGTCATGTATCCGAATCCGGATACTTATCTGCAAAGTTTCGGCAAGGGTGAATGGGACATCGCGATCGGCCCGCGCGTTCTTGCCCCCGCGGACAAGGCGGATTCCACCGCGGATATTTGGGCCGTCAATCTCGTCTACGTAGCCGCGCCGGGAACGGAATTTTCCGATATCGCCTCGGTCGATAGAGCAGGGGTGAGGATTGGCACGATCCGAGGTGCTCCCTCCGACCGTGTGCTGACGCGGGAAATCAAGGCCGCCGAGATCGTCCGTATTCAACCGCAGATATGTCGCGTACCAGCCTGCGCAGGGAGGTCTCCAAAACCACCCAGGCCTGGGGCAGCACCGGGGCGGCATGCGCTGCGCACTTTGGGGATGTGGCTCGACAAGGAAGGCACCTGCTTTGCAAGCAGTCTCATGCGGGAGCGTTACCCGCCATCTCCACCAATTTCACTGGGAGTTGCCCCGGCTAGCCGACTGTAAATCGGCCGTCAAAAAACGTGCCGGAAGGCGACCTGTGGAGCATTACCACCAACTCCCACCATTTATCACACCCACGCCATGGGTTCCGAAGCCGAAGTCGTCGAGGCGCACGGTTGTCAACCGTGTCACTAACGGGTGCAAGTCCCGCCGGAACCGCCATGGCAGCAATTCAATCATTTACCTCGGGCACGAGGAAGACAGCAATCCGCGCCGCTTGGGACGGCGAGACACCCGGAGCGGCACCGGGGTGCCCGACCACTTTCCCTCCCCGTAGCTCAGCGAGCAGAGCTTGTGACTTCTAATCACATGGTCGCAGGTGCAATTCCTGCCGGGGAGATTTGCTGCCGTGCGAGCACTTCCCAGGTGTCGAAATAGTAGCCGAGCCTGACTGTTAATCAGGTGCCGCAAGGCGTGTAGGTGCGAGTCCTACTCTGGGAGCCACTTTCACGGAGCACGTCCGGCATAGACGAGGACACTGTCTCGAAAACAGCTGCGGCCTCAAAGCGTCCAGAGTGCGATTCTCTGGTGCTCCGCCATTTCTGCCGTACGCAGTACCACCGCAAATGCAAAGCATCTCGCGCACCCGGGTTCTCAACTCGGTCCTATCCGGTGAGAGTCCGGATGCGGTGGTCCTGCGGACGGCAGTATTTTCCGCCCGTTGGCGTAATAGCAACGCGCCCGGCCTACACCCGGGAGTCGAGGGAGCGTAACCTTCACGGGCGATTTTTCATGACAGTACCCTCCATAGCTTAAAAGCAGAGCCATCGGCCGATAATCGATAGACCGAGGAGCGTTACCTCGTGGAGGGACCATTTTAAGGCTGAATAGCTGAGACAGATTAGCGCCTCGCTGAAGCCGAGGAGAGTTCGGCGCAATTCCGAATTCAGCCACCAATTCCAGCATCATTGATGTAGCAGCGCGCATGGCGGTCTTCCAAACCGCTCGGGCCGGGGCAGCACCGGCATGATGCAAAGTTTTCAAGCTCCCGAGGTGTAAGAGCCATGCATGTCGCCGTGCGAAGGCGAAGGTTCGAGGTGCAAGTCCTCGCGGGAGCACCAGTTTCATTCCTCCGTGGCAGAGCCAGAAATGCACTTCTTTCGTAAAGAAGACGATGCCGGTGCGACTCCGGCCGGAGGATCCATTTCTACCGCATCCAGGTGATGATGTAGCCAGCAGCATTCAGGCCTGTGAAGCCTGCCGGGTGGGTGCAAGTCCCACGCACCTGACCACTTTCGTTCACGCACATGGCAAAGTCGACGACCCTCGGTCTGCAAAACCGATGCGACGGGAGCGTTACCCGTGGGCATGTCCAGTTTCATTCCATCCAAGCAGAGATAGCGCTGCGGTCCGTCGGTAACGGACAGAAGGCCGGTGCAAGTCCGGCGGGTGGATCGCTTTATCGCAGCGAGGGCAAATGGCGAGCCATCTGGCTCATAACCAGAAAGCAGTGGGTTCGATTCCCACCGCTGCAATTTTTCC
>CAVVZW010000006.1:0-27685 GCA_963752265.1 uncultured Alphaproteobacteria bacterium | reverse complement strand
TGTAACACGCTCTTCTTCATCTCGCCGGCATAATAAGATCCGCCGATCAGGACGATCTTGCGGGCGAAATCGATGGCGACGACGTTCTCGGATTTGCAGCCGTGACGTTTCGGATCGGCGCGGAAGCTTGGCAGGTCGATGATGGTGAGTTCAGGCACGAAGCCTGCGAGTTCCGACTGCTCGGGGCGGATCAGCAGCGTGCGGATAAAGAGCGAGTGCCAGGCGAGCTCGGTGAAGACGCGGGTCTTGATCCGGAAGGTGGGGTCGGCGCCGCCATAGAGGTCCTGCGCAAACAGCGTCATGCCTTCGGCGTGTTTCAGAAAGTCTGCATAAAGCGCTTCGAACTGCTCGGCCGTGATCGACTGGTTGCCGGCCCACCACATGTTCTTGTCGGTGGCGGCATCGCGAACCGTGAACTTGTCCTTCGGGCTGCGGCCGGTGAATTCACCAGTGTCCGCGCACAACGCGCCATCGGCCGAAAGTACCGCTTCGCCTGCCGACAGCGAGTGCTGGTAAAGCTGCGAAGCACCCAGGTTCCAGTGGACGCCGTTCAGATTTTTCAAGCCAAATTTGTCGGCACCGAAGGCGCCGTTGCGCTTACCCGTCTCTTGCACGAAAAAACTCCTCCTCGAATCCGCGTATCTTGATCGCGCGAACCGCACACGGCGCGTCCTTCACGGTTAAGACCGTCAAATATAACCGCCCGGCCGGGCCCCGGCGATTTATTATTGATGAACGCCGGGCTTGCCAAGCCGATCCCGTCAATTTGGTTTATTCGGAAGGGGTTGCATGCTGCAGCGCGAAGCGGCTTACGCTTGCGCCCTCGCCTGTTCCGCCAAGCGAACCAACATCTTGCGTAGCTCGCCGGGCCCGGTGACCCGTTCCGGGAAGTCGAGCCGCAGGGTCTTGTTTCCGGCTTGCAGGTCGATTCCCTCCGGATCGAGCCCGCTGCAGCGCCAATCGTCGGAGGCCGCCCCCAGAAGGCGCGTCGCATAGAGGCCGAGCGCTTCCTGATGGTCGGTGTTCATGTGCTCTACCGCACTTTGTTCGGCCTCAAGAAGCGCGCTTGCGTCCGAAACGTCCGTCAAAAACTGCGCTGGCTTGAGATCTACGATCCGTCCGAACCCGGCCACCAGATGGGTTCCCGTGGGGCGTATCCGGAAGAAAGAGAAGTCCTTGAAATCCACGAAAACTTCCGCGGTGGGATGGGCGTTGAGGTAACGGCGGCGCACGATTTCCCGGTCGGAGCCTATTTCTTCGGCGTGGCCCGAGAGCATGATCCGCGATCCCTCCAGCGGATCGCCTTCCACCCGTTCGTCCAGCATCAGCGAGACCCTGGCATCCGCCAGCAGGTTTTTGGTGTGGATAGCGAGGCGGGAAATCAGCAGGACCGGTGAGCCGTCGGAGTGGCTTGCGACATTCACCAGCGAGCAATAGGGGTCGGCGTTTTCGACCATCAGCGTCGCCAGCGCGCCCTGCCGGCTGCGGCGCAGAAGCAATCTGACGGCCTTGGCGGGCTCGAAATCCGGGGTCAATTGCATCGATTATTTCCTTGCATCCTATTGCAATTCAGGCCTTTTTTCGGGTAAACGAATATCCATATGGGTCGAAGCGCTTGGCTAGAAGCAGGCGCTTTCATGGAACTCGGTCACACTTCAGCCCAGCTTGCATTGCTCGTAGACCTCGTTCGAAGCCCAGTTATGCGGCGATTAGCCGCCGTTTCAGCAACGTTAGTGCGAAAGCAGGCTCATGCCCACAATTGCCTTGGTCGATGACGACCGCAACATTCTCACATCCGTATCGATTGCGCTCGAAGCCGAGGGCTACCGCATCATGACCTATACGGACGGTGCGTCGGCGCTAGACGGCTTCAGGACCTCACCGCCGGACCTGGCCATCCTCGACATCAAGATGCCGCGCATGGACGGCATGGAGACGCTGAGGCGGTTGCGGCAGAAATCCGATTTGCCGGTGATCTTCCTGACCTCCAAGGACGAGGAAATCGACGAATTGTTCGGCCTCAAAATGGGCGCCGATGATTTTATCCGCAAGCCGTTCTCGCAGCGGCTTCTGGTCGAGCGCGTCAAGGCTGTGTTGCGCCGGTCGGCGCCGAAAGATCCGACCGCCGTGCCGAAAGAAACCGACGCCAAGGCGCTCGATCGCGGTCTCTTGCGCATGGATCCAGAGCGCCACACCTGCACCTGGAAAAACGAGCCGGTCACCCTCACCGTGACGGAATTTCTAATTCTTCAAGCGCTCGCCACGCGGCCCGGCGTCGTCAAAAGCCGCAATGCGCTGATGGATGCGGCCTATGACGACCAGGTCTATGTCGACGATCGCACCATCGACAGCCACATCAAGCGGCTGCGCAAGAAGTTCAAAGTCACGGACGACGAATTCGAGATGATTGAAACCCTTTACGGGGTCGGATACCGCTTCAAGGAAGCCTGAGAAACAACCGCCGGTTTTGGCCATTGCTTGATCGAACGCAGCCTGATGCCAGTCTGAGCGACGACGACACTGCGCCTGTCGTCATGGATACTCTTGCCGCCGAAAATCCGCCGGCTCCGCGGTCATGGCGACCGCTCGACTGGCTACAGCGGGCCGGGCAGTTTGTCTTTGCCTTAAGCTTCTCCAGCCTCACGCGACGCATCGTTTCGCTCAACATCGCCGGCCTGCTCGCGCTGGTGGCAAGCATCCTCTACCTCTCGCAGTTTCGCGCCGGCCTGATCGACGCCCGCGCGCAAAGCTTGCTGGTGCAGGCCGAAATTATTGCAGGTGCGATCGCCGCGTCAGCCACCGGCGAGACCAATATCACCACGATCGACCCGGAACACTTGCAGAATTTGAAGACCGGCGAGACCACGCAGGATGATTTTTCAGGCTTAAGCTTTTCGATCAATCCGGAGGAGGTGGCGCCGGCGCTGCGCCGGCTGATTTCGCCCACCAAAACCCGCGCCCGCATCTACGACCGCGATGGCTCGCTCATTCTGGACAGCCGCAGCCTATACGGCCGCGGCGACGTGCTGCGCTCGGAACTACCTTCGACCGTGGAGAAGCCCGGGATTGCCGAGCGCACGATGACCGCGGTCCGTACCTGGCTCAATCGCGGCGATCTGCCGCTTTATACCGAACTGGGTGTTGAAAACGGCAACGGCTATCAGGAAGTCACGCAGTCGCTGACCGGCCAAAAGAGCAGCATGGTGCGTGTCAATAGCCGCGGCGAGGTGATCGTTTCGGTCGCGGTTCCCGTGCAGCGCTTCCGCGCGATCCACGGCTCGTTGATGCTTTCGACCCAGGGCGATGATATCGACCAGATGGTCACCGCCGAACGGCTCGCGATCCTGAAGGTCGGTGGTGTCGCTTCGATCGTTATGATTGTGCTGTCGCTGGCGCTCGCCAGCACCATCGCGGGACCAGTGCGGCGCCTCGCCGACAGCGCTGAACGGGTCCGCCGCCGTATCCGCACCCGCGTCGAGATACCCGACTTCACCGGCCGCCGCGATGAGATCGGCCATCTCTCCGGCGCGCTGCGCGAGATGACTGGCGCGCTTTATAACCGGATCGAGGCGATCGAGACCTTCGCCGCCGATGTTGCCCACGAATTGAAGAACCCCCTCACCTCGCTGCGCTCGGCGGTCGAAACCCTGCCGCTCGCCCGCAACGAAAGCAGCCGATCACGTCTGCTCGCGGTAATCGAACATGACGTCAAACGGCTTGACCGGCTGATCTCCGACATTTCCGATGCGAGCCGGCTCGACGCCGAACTGCAACGCCAGGACATGGCGCCGGTCGACCTTCATCGCCTTCTCACGGCGCTGGCTGTGGTCGCCAACGAAACGCGGCGCGGCAACAACGTCGCCGTCGAACTGCGCTTCGAGGGACGCGGTCCGCACGATACGTTCTGGGTGCCGGGCCATGATTTACGGCTCGGACAGGTCGTTTCCAATTTGCTATCGAACGCGCAATCATTCTCGGAACCGGGCGGCAAGGTGCGGATCAGTTGCCGGAACAGGCGCTCGAACATCGAAATCATCGTCGATGATGACGGGCCCGGTATTCGCGACGACGCGCTGTCGCGCATCTTCGAGCGCTTCTACACCGATCGGCCACATCAGGGCTTCGGGCAGAATTCGGGCCTTGGTCTTTCAATCTCCAAGCAGATCGTCGAGGCCCATGGCGGCAGGATCTGGGCGGAGAATTGTAAAGGCCCCGTTGGCGAAGACGGCGAAGCGACCGTGGCGGGCGCCCGCTTTGTGGTCCGGCTTCCGACGTAATGGCAGGCGAGGCCGACGCCAGCATTCATGCCTCCGCGGTGCTGGCAGGCGATCGTGCCGTTTTGATTCGCGGCCCATCGGGTTCCGGCAAGTCGCGGCTGGCGTTCGACCTCATCCTCGCCGGCCGCGCCGGCCTGATTCCCCCTGCCATCCTCGTAGGCGATGACCGCGTGCATCTCTGGCCGCATCAGGGGACGCTGATGGTCCGTCCGGCGCCTGCCCTGGCCGGCCTGATCGAAATTCGCGGTCTTGGTATCCGCGGCTGCGACTTCGCTCCCGAAGCCCCGATTGGTCTCGTAGTCGATCTGGACGCGCTTGATGCCGAACGGTTGCCGCCTCCGCAAGCTCTTCAGACCCAAATTAATGGTATTTTGATACCAAGAATCCCCGTCAAACAGGGATTTTCCGGGTTTTCGCTGGTCATTGCCGCCCTTACAATGACCGCGAATTCATCTTCAGTGGATTGCTCGAAGGAATTTGGTAACCATATCAGTCCCACTATCGCGACCGAATAGACCGGCGCTTGCCCCTTTCTCTCTATCAATTTTCCCGGAGAAATGCGGCGATCCCCTCTTGCGTAGGGGCTCTGGATGGTCAAAGTGGCGCGTTCGTGCGGTGCACCAAAGGCACCCGCGAGGAGTTTTCGATGATTGGTCTAGTGCTTGTGACCCATGGGCGCCTTGCCGACGAATTCAAGGCGGCGCTTGAGCATGTTATGGGTCCGCAAAAACAAATTGAAGCCGTCACAATCGGGGCTGAGGATGATTCCGATTTGTGCCGTAGCGACATTATCGAGGCGGTCAACCGCGTCGACAGCGGCGATGGGGTTGCAATCCTCACCGACATGTTCGGCGGCACGCCTTCGAATCTCGCGATCTCGTGCATGAGCCGCCCGAAGGTGGAAGTGCTCGCGGGCATCAATCTTCCCATGCTGGTCAAGCTTGCCAAGGTCCGTGAAGAGCGAACGCTTCCCGACGCCATCGCCATGGCCCAGGAAGCCGGCCGCAAATACGTGACCATCGCAAGCCGGGTGCTTGCCGGCAAATGAGCGACGATGACGTGTCGCCCGAAACTTCTCCCGGACCGAGCATTCCGGAAGGCGCCCTTTCCCGCGAACTGCCGATCATCAACAAACGCGGCCTTCACGCGCGTGCCTCTGCGAAGTTCGTGCAGATGGTCGAGCGCTTCAACGCCGACGTCTGGGTGACGAAGGGCGGCGAGACGGTCGGCGGCACCTCGATCATGGGCCTGATGATGCTGTCCGCGGGCCCAGGCACCTCGATCACGGTCTCCGCGGCGGGCCCTGAAGCGCAGGCCGCGCTGGATGCGATCTCAGAACTCGTCGCCGCCAAATTCAACGAAGAGAATATGTAACGGTCAGCGTCATTCGGGGGCATCGCGACAGCGATGAGCGCGGAATGACGAGATTCCGGGTTCGCTCGCGACACGCTCGCGCCCCGGAGTGACGTCTGGCGTCAATTCGCCGGCGGCTTGATATAGACCTTCCAGCTCGTGGCCGGCCCCGGGTGTCCCTTAAAGAACCGCTGGGTGGTTTTGACGAATTCCTCGGCGCCATTGGCGTTCTCGGCCATCCAGGCTTCGCACTGGGCAAGCCTGTTGTCCGTGGTGTCACAGATGCCGACGAAGCCGAGACGTTCGGCTTCTTCCAGCGAGGTCAAACCCGACGACCAGACTTCGCCCGGCGTCAACGGCGCCGGATGATCGGGGCTGTAGAACGTCATGGGTTCCCCGATCTCGGTCGTGCCGGCAACCACGGCCCAGCGCGAATGGAAACGGACCTGCCATTCCTGGGTCAGTTCGCGCGCCAACTGGGCGCGTGCGCCATAGCTGAAGGCGGAATTGGGGTTATCGCTGAAGCCATGGAGGGCGATCGTGGGCGAGGCCGCAAGCGTCGCCAGAGTGAGCACCAGCCAAGTGGCCGAAATCCGAAACAGCGCGATGTTCGGCAGGCGCAGTTGCGGAATGGCGACCAGCGCGAGCGGCGTCAGAAAGAACAGCGAGATGCCCCAATCAGTCTTCATATAGACCGAGAAGATCAACCCGCCGAGCGGCGGCCCGACCGCAACCACGATCTGGATGATCCAGACGTTCATCGCCTGCGTCAGATTCACCCCACTATTCGGCCCGGGCGACCAGATGCGCGCCAAGGCGGCCGACGGCCGCCGGCTTATTCCAACAAGCGCGAGGGCGGCGATCAGCACCGGCAAAGCCAAAAGCGCCAGATTGTGCTCGACGTAGCCAAGAACCAGCATCGCGGTTTGGACGCGGGTGAAATGCCCATAGACCTCGCCGGCATAGGTCAAGGGTACGAAGTCGACCTCCGCCAGCCACGTTAGATGCGGGATCATTGCTAGCGTGGCTGTAACCATCGCGGCCCACGGCGCGGGCGAGCGTAGAAATTTCATCCGGTCGGGATGAATCAGCGCGGCAAGCCCGACCGCGCCGATCATGGTCAGCACCCAATATTTCGTCATCAGCGCAAGTGCTGCGGCCAAACCAAGCCAGAGACCTGAGAGGGCTGTGCGCTTTTCAAACGCTTGCAGATAGGCCAGCACCAGCAACGGCAGCGTGACGAGTTGCAGGAGGTCCGGATTGTATTTGAAGCCCTTGAAATTGAAGATCGGATAGATCGCCAGCATCACCACGACAAAAAAGGCGCGGCGATAATCCACCACCCGAAGCGCGATCAGCCATGAGATCACCAGACCAATGGAGACCGTCGTCATCGCCAGCAAATAGGTCGACCAGTCGGCGACCGGAAAAGCCTTGAACCAGAGACCGGCGACCCAGCCCGCCAGCGGCGGATGCTTGCCATAGCCGAGCTGGAACTTCTGGCCCCAGGCAAAGGCTTCGGCGACGTCCATATGGACGTCCTGCGCTGCCTTCAGATTGGTTAGGATCACCGTCCAGAGCAGCGCATGGATCATGGCAAAGGCAAAGACGAACGCGGAAGCGCCATCGCGATCGGTCGCTGACGCCGCCACCCACGCCGTGAGCCGGCGCAGGCTGAGCCGCCGGCTTTTCCGGCGCCGCGATTGCAAAGGCGCAGAAGATAGCAGTGTCGTCGGCATACGCGTCGTACCCTCGTTTCATCGCGGCGTCGTTTTGTGGGTAGCGTGTTTTTTGCCTCCGTGGAATCAGCTTGACGTGAAGAAGCCCCCTTAAAATGCCGCAATAAGGTTGCCGCACCGGGATGCGAATGCTATCCCGCGCCCCATGACCTCAGTCCCGATTTCGAACATCCGCAACTTTTCAATTGTTGCGCATATCGACCATGGCAAATCGACGCTGGCCGACCGCCTGATCCAGACCACCGGCGGGTTGCAGGCCCGCGAGATGAAGGAACAGGTGCTCGATTCCATGGATATCGAGCGCGAGCGCGGGATCACGATCAAGGCGCAAACGGTACGGCTGAGCTACACGGCCAAGGACGGCCAACCCTACATCCTCAATTTGATCGACACGCCCGGCCATGTCGATTTCGCTTACGAAGTCTCGCGCTCGCTGGCAGCCTGCGAAGGCTCGCTGCTGGTGGTGGATGCGAGCCAGGGCGTCGAGGCCCAGACGCTCGCCAACGTCTATCACGCGCTCGATGCCGGCCATGAAATCGTGCCGGTGCTGAACAAGATCGACCTGCCGGCCGCCGAACCCGAACAGGTCAAGCAGCAGATCGAGGACGTGATCGGCATCGACGCATCCGACGCGGTGATGATTTCGGCCAAAACGGGTATCGGTATCGACGAGGTGCTGGAAGCGATTGTGCATCGGCTGCCGCCGCCCAAAGGCGACCGCGAGGCGTCGCTCAAGGCGCTTCTGGTCGATAGCTGGTATGACGTCTACCTCGGCGTCGTCGTGCTGGTGCGGATCGTCGACGGCGTTCTGAAGAAGGGCCAGCGCATCCGGATGATGGGCACTGGTGCTGCCTACGACATCGAGCGGGTCGGCTTCTTCACCCCGAAGATGCAGCAGATCGAGGAACTCGGGCCCGGCGAAATCGGCTTCATCACCGCCGCCATCAAGGAAGTCGCCGATACGCGGGTTGGCGACACCATCACCGACGACCGCAAGCCGGTCACCGACATGCTGCCGGGTTTCAAGCCGGCGATCCCGGTGGTGTTCTGCGGCCTGTTTCCGGTCGACGCCGACGACTTCGAAACCCTGCGCGCGGCGATGGGAAAGCTGCGGCTCAACGACGCCAGCTTCTCGTTCGAGATGGAGACCTCCGCCGCACTCGGCTTCGGCTTCCGCTGCGGTTTCCTCGGACTGTTACATCTGGAAATCATCCAGGAGCGGCTGCAACGCGAATTCGATCTGAACTTGATCGCGACCGCGCCGAGCGTGATCTACCGGATGCATCTGACCGACGGGCAATCGATCGAAATCCACAACCCGATCGACATGCCCGACGTGGTGAAGATCGCCGAGATCCAGGAACCGTGGATCGAGGCCACCATCCTCACCCCGGACGAATATCTCGGCAGCGTGCTCAAGCTCTGCCAGGACCGCCGCGGTTCGCAGAAGGAGCTGACCTACGTCGGCAACCGCGCGATGGTGAAATACGAGCTCCCGCTCAACGAAGTGGTGTTCGATTTCTACGACCGCCTGAAGTCGGTTTCAAAAGGCTACGCCTCGTTCGACTATCACCTCACCGACTATAAGCCGGCCGACCTCGTCAAGATGCAGATCCTGGTCAACAACGAGCCGGTGGACGCGCTCTCGATGCTGGTTCACCGCACCCGCGCCGAGGGCCGAGGCCGCGCCATGGTCGAGAAGATGAAGGAACTGATCCCGCCGCACATGTTCCAGATTCCGATCCAGGCCGCGATCGGGGGCAAGGTCATAGCCCGCGAGACCGTGCGCGCGCTGCGCAAGGACGTCACTGCCAAATGCTACGGCGGCGACATCACGCGCAAACGCAAGCTTCTGGAGAAGCAGAAGGAAGGCAAGAAGAAGATGCGGCAGTTCGGCAAGGTCGATATTCCGCAAGAGGCTTTTATTGCCGCGTTGAAGGTCGATAGCTGAGGCTCAAGCCCTGCAATCCGAGCTTCTCTCACCCGACAATTCTGCATCGAGTTGCCTCGCGTCCACCTTGATCCGCGCCGCCAGATGGACCAACATGGCCGTAATTGATCACTCGATAAAGTACAAGGAAACGCCATGAACAAGCCCGAAGCCACGGGCGTCGCCTCTGCCCTCGTCGAGCGCGCCAAGGCGCTGGCGCCCCTGATTGCGCAGGAGGCCGAGGAGATCGAGCGGACACGGAGGCTGACCCCGAAGGTGGTTTCGGCCCTCGTCGAAAACGGGCTTTATCGGTCGCTGTTGCCGAAAAACATTGGCGGGTTCGAAGCGCCGCCTTTGGTGTTCATGGAAATGCTGGAAGAAATCGCCAAGGCCGATGCTTCCACCGCCTGGTGCGTCGGCCAATGCTCGGTCGTCGCCATGACGGCCGCCTATCTCGATGCCGACGTGGCGCATCAGGTCTTTGACAAGCCGGACGACATCATGGCCTGGGGCGCGATCGCCCACGACATTCAGGTCGTCCCCGGCGGCTATACGATCAGCGCGCGCTGGGATTTTGCCAGCGGCTCGCGTCAGGCGAACTGGCTCGGAGCCCATGTTCAGGTCCTTGAGGCCGACGGCACGCGGCGGATGAGGCCGAACGGAACGCCCGAAATCCGCACCATCGTATTTCCGGCATCGAGCGCGACGATGCACGACGTCTGGAATGTGGTTGGGCTATGCGGCACCGGCACCGACTCCTATTCGGTCGAGAATCTGTTTATCCCGGAGAACTTTGCCGCATTACGCGATGATTTCTCGGCGCTGCGTGAAAAAGGCCCGCTTTACGGGATCACGACCTACAGCATGTTCGGGCTGGGCTTTGGCGCGGTGGCGCTCGGCGTCGCCCGCGCGACGCTCGATGCGGCAATTGACCTTGCCCGCAAAAAGCACTCCGTCGGCATTTCGGCGATGAAAGACAACAGCGCAGTTCAAGGACTGATCGGCCGCACCGAGGCCAAGCTGCGTGCCGCGCGGGCCTATCATTACGCCACCGCGACGGAAGCGTGGCAGGAATTGCTCACGACCGGGAAGCTTTCCGAGCGGGGCCGCGCGGCCATTCGTCTCTCCGCGACCTGGACCATCCATCAGGCAACCGAGATCGTCGATACCGCCTATCACATGGCCGGCGCGACCGCCGTGTTCAAATCGAACCCGTTCGAACGCAGGTTCCGCGACATGCACACCATCGCACAACAGATCCAGGCCCGCGACAATCACTATGAGGACGTCGGCAAGATGATTCTGACCAACAGCGTGATCCCGCGCGGGCCGACCGTCTGAGATCAGCCGATTCCGGCTCCAAATCCGGATTTACGCAGGCCGCACCTCACGATTGTGTCATCGAACGTTTGAAGCCGCCGGGAAAGATTCGCCAAACCTTAAAAGCAATCAGTTGTTAAGCACTTTCTGGGAACTTCGGGTTAACCATTACGAGGCCCCGTCATCCCCATGTTTCAGCTCCGATCGATCGCGGCCCGTCTTATTCTCGCGATTTCACTGACAGTTGCGGCGGCTTGCGGAATCCTCGGAACGTTCTCGGTGATTCAGCAGCGAGCATTGATGCGGCTCGCGCTCGATCAGCAGCTCAAGCTGCAATATGACAGCGTCATCGCCACCATCGACTATGAGGGGCGCGCGGGACTGGCGGTCAGCGCCTTCCTGGCCAATCTGCCTCCGGTGGTGGATGCGGTCGCCAAAGGGGACCGCGCGGCGCTTGAGCCGTTGTTGAAGGCGCCGCTTGAGGCCCTCAAGGCGCAAAGAATCCCGCTGATGAGCCTGCACACGCCGCCAGCCACCGCCTTCTTCCGCGCGCACGATCCGGCGCATTTCGGTGAGGATATTTCGGCCCGGCGTACGACGGTGGTCGAGTCGAACAGAAGCGGAAAAGCCATCGTCGGGGTCGAACCCGGGCGGGAACTCGCTGAGCATTTTTGCCATGACCCCGCTCATGCGCGACGGAAAGAGCATTGCGGTCGCCGACGTCGGCGTCTCCTTCAACAAGGAGTTCGTCGACAGCGTCAAGCAGCGTTTCAACGTTGACCTCGCAGTGCATCGTATCGACGGCAACGCCTTTGCCAATATCGGATCGACCTTCGCCGAAAAATCGCTGGCCAGTGAGGGCGAGCTGAAGAGCGCCTTTGACGGCACCCCGCTGCGCCGCGATGCCACGCTCGACGGTCATCCGGTCGCGCTCTATCTCGGGCAAATCAAGAATTATGCGGGCCAGCCGGTGGCCGTGATCGAGCTGGTCAAGGACACGACCGAATACGAAGCAGCCTCTGCAAGCTCGCAGCGGACACTGATTTTCGGCACCATCGCCATTCTGATCGCCGCCGCTTTGCTGGCCTTCCTGCTTGGCCGCGGCATGTCGCGTCCGTTGAGGGCCATTACCGCCATCATGAACCGGCTTTCCAGCGGCGATACCGACGTGACGATCCCCGGCGGCGACCGCAAGGACGAACTCGGCACCATGGCCGGCGCCGTCGACGTGTTCCGCCGCAACATGATCGAAGCACAGTCGTTGCGCGAGGAGCAGGAAGCGGCAAAGAAGCAAAGCGAACTGGAGAAGAGCGCATTGCAGCGGCGCATGGCCGACCGTTTTGAGGCCGACGTCAAAAGCGTGGTCGGAGCGGTGGCGCGGGCGACGGACGAGATGCAACGCGTCGCGACGGAAATCACCGCCAGCGTGAGCGGAACCTCGACGCGAGCGGCGGCCGCGGCGGCGGCATCCGAACAAGCCTCGTCCAGCATCAACACGGTCGCGGCGGCGACCGAAGAACTCGCCTCTTCTGTCGCGGAGATCGGCCGGCAGGTGACGCATTCCAGCAACGTTGCGGACGCCGCAGTCGGCAAGGCTGCGAAGACCAACGAGATGGTCGAGGCCTTGGCGGCCGCGGGAGAAAAAATCGGCAATGTGCTGCGCCTGATCAGCGCGATTGCCAGCCAGACCAATCTCCTGGCGTTGAATGCCACCATTGAGGCCGCGCGCGCCGGAGAAGCCGGAAAGGGCTTTGCGGTCGTGGCCTCCGAGGTCAAGGAACTCGCCAGCCAGACCGCCAAGGCGACCGAAGAAATCGCCGGACAAGTCGCCGCGATCCAGGCCTCGACCGAGGAGTGCGTGAGCGCGATCGGCGGCATCAGCGACACCATCCGCGAAATCAGCACTGTTGCCACCACCATCGCCACCGCCGTCGAGCAGCAGGGATCCGCGACACGCGAGATCGCGCAAAGCGTCCAGCAGGTCGCCGCCGGCACCAGCGAGGTCGCGGTCAACGTCGCCGGCGCCGCCCATGCGGCGGATCAATCACGCACGCTCGCCAACACGGTCCTCTCGGCGTCCGGCGAACTCGGCCAGCACGCCTCCGCTCTGTTCAAGAGCGTCGATACCTTCCTGGCCGGACTGCGCGAAGCGGCTTAGAGTCTGCTCGCCAGAAATTTGTTGTAGCCGGCGCGCGATCGGCAGTACGATGTGCTGAAGCTGCGATTGCATGGATTGCGATGACTGGCTTCTCAAGAATTCGCCCCTCAAAAACTGGCCCTTCAAAAAAGAGCGCGAAAAAAGTCCGCCGGAACCATCGTCCGGCTCGCTCCGACCCAAAAGTGGCAGCAGCTTTCAGCAGCTATCCGAAGCCGCTGCAAACGAAGCTTCTCGCCCTTCGCCAGTTGATCCTCGATACCGCAAGAACGACGGACGGCGTCGGCGCGCTGGAAGAGACACTCAAATGGGGGCAAGTGAGTTATCTCACAAGCGAAAGCAAAAGCGGCAGCACCGTCCGGATCGATCGCGTGAAATCCGAGCCGGACAAGTATGCGCTCTACTTTCATTGCCAGACGAATCTGGTCGAGACTTTTCGGCAGCTGTATCCGAATCTCGTTTATGGCGGCAATCGGTGTATCCTGCTGGACACGACTGAAGCGTTACCGAAAGACGCGCTACGCCATTGCGTGGGGCTGGCGCTGACCTATCATCTCGGCAAGAACAGCGGCAAGCGAGACCCGTCATGAGACGTATAGTCGCTTCAGGCCACGCGCATCTTGACCGGTAGCGCGCCTTCCTCAGTCGCCGGGTGCTTCGAGGCTTTCAATAATCCCGCAATCTCGGCATTGGGTCGCGCCCCGCTGAACAAAAAGCCCTGACCCTCGTGGCAGCCTTGCTCCCGCAGATAACCGAGCTCGGCTTCGGTCTCGACGCCCTCAGCCGTGATGGTCACGCCGAGGCCGGCGCCGAGACTGATGATCGCGCGCACGATGGCCTGCGCCTCGCGATTGCCGGCAACGTCGCGCACAAATGACTGGTCGATCTTGATCTTGTCGAACGGAAAGCTTCTCAGGTAACTCAGGCTGGAATAGCCGGTGCCGAAATCGTCCATCGAGATCCGCACGCCGAGCGCGCGCAGCGCGTGCAGGGTGGCGAGCACTTCGCTGCTCTTTTCCAAAAGCAGCGTCTCGGTAATTTCGAGCTCGAGACGCCTCGCCGGCAGGCCGGATTTGTTCAAGGCATCCATCACTACCGAAAGCAGATTGCCGACGCGAAATTGCAAGGGCGAGAGGTTGACCGCCACCCGAATGTCGTCCGGCCAATGCGCGGCGTCGGCGCAGGCGCGACGCAGCATCAAACTGCCGAGGCCGGCGATCAGACCGGTCTCTTCTGCAACCGGAATGAATTCGGCCGGCGAGATCATGCCGCGATCCGGGTGCGGCCAGCGCACCAGTGCTTCGAATCCGGTGATACGTCCGCTCGCGAGATCGATGAGCGGCTGATAGTGCGGGCGCAGCACCCCATCCTGGATCGCGGCGCGCAGATCGAGTTCGATCTTGCGGCGCTTCTGGGCACGGGCATCCATCTCGGATTCGAAGAAAGCAAAAGTGCCGCGCGCTTCGCTCTTGGCCCGGGACAATGCCATCGTCGCGTGCTTCAGAAGCCGGTCGGATTCTTCGCCATCACCGGGCGCCATCGCAATGCCGATCGTGGCGGCCGTCACAACACTGTGGCCGTCGAGCAGAAATGGATCGGCGATGGCCTCCAGCAAGCGCCGGGCCAACAGCCCGGCATCCTCCGGCCGCGTCATGCCGTTCTGGACAATGGCGAACTCATCCGAATTCAAGCGCGCAATCACATCCTCATCGCGAAGGATCGATCGCAGGCGCTTGGCGACGGCGCGCAACAGTTTGTCACCGGCGCCATGGCCGAGCGTGTCATTAACTGTCTTGAAATTATCGAGGCCGAGGATCAGAACCGCGACCTTGTCCGTGCTGCGCCGCGCATGCGGCAGCATCTCGTCCATGCGTTGACGCAACAGGCTGCGGTTCGGCAGCCCCGTCAGGCTGTCGTGCTGCGCCATGAAGACCATCCTGGCCTCGGCCAGTGTGCGCTCGGTGATATCTATCAACGCCAGCAGAACGGCGGACTGACCGGCGTAAACAAGACGGCGCGCGTAGATGGCCACATCAATCAGCGAGCCGTCCGCCCTGACATGTTTCCAGGTGCGGGCCGTCAGTTCGTCGCTGTCAAGCGCACTGGCCCACGGCGGATCGGTCTCAAACGCCTGCACGTTGCGAATGGTCAGCCTCTCGAACGCGGCGCGGTCGAACCCATAATGTTTGACCGCGGCATCGTTGACCCCGATGATGCGCTCGCCCTCAAGCGCGCATATGATCATGGGAACGGGATTGCCCTCGAACAGCAAACGAAACGAGGCCTCGCGCTGTTTCAATTCGGTGATGTCCACCCGCAGGCCGATAATGCCGCCGTCCCCGGTGAGCCGCTCCTCGATCAGAATGCAGCGGCCGTCTGCCAGGACCTGCTCGTGACGTTCGCCGGGCCGATAGAGCTTGGCGATCCGATCGGAAATCCACTCCTCCTCGCGGCCGACGGCTTCCGGATAATCGCCGCGTTCAACCCCGATGCGAATCGTATCCTGCAACCGAACCCCCGGCTGAAAGAGATCTGCGCTACGGCTGTAGATTTCCGAATACTTCCTGTTCCAGAGAATGTATCGGCCTTCCGGGTCGAGAAAAACAATGCCCTGGGGCAGGATGTCGATAGCTTCCCGCAGCCGCTCGTGCGATTTGCGCGCCTCCACGGTAGCTGCGTCTGCCTCAGCGCGCATGCGCGCGACATCATCGGCACCTTTACGTTTGGTTAGCTTTTTTTCTGGCTTCGACCGGATTCTCGGCATTGATACGCTCGTTCGCATTCTGCGTTATGATGACCTGCGATACGACGAAGTGTCTGAAAAAATGGTATTTGCGTGCCACCCAAGTCACATCCGGGGATCAGCGATCAGTCGCGAAGATTTTAGCGGAGCTGCCCGCTTAGGAGGCGAAGACGAGTGTCCGCGTGAATTATGGTGTGCATAATCTCGGCAGAAGCAAACAGCTGAGGCAAATTCTCAGACATTGTGCGCCAAAGATTCAAAGCCGAGCCCGGTGCAGACACGAGACCACGACACGCTCGAGGGTTTCGGCAAAATTCGACAGGGTTATCGAACGATTAATGCGAGGCCCGCTTCGCGATGCCGTCCCGCTGGAAATCCACGTTGCGGCGTGCCCATAAGGTAAATCCGATGAAACTTTCGATCGCCTTCCTCCTGTTGCTCGCTCTTCCCTCGGCGGCGCTGGCCCAGGACAAGGGCAGCGTCGATCCGAAACCGTTACCGCCACTCACCAATCCGAACGATCCCAGGCTCGCCGCCAAGGAGTTGTTCGGGCGCAAGCTCTTGCCCGCCGCGATGCCGACGCAGGTGATCGGCTTCTACTCCAGGGGCTGCATCGCCGGCGCTCACCCTTTGCCGATCAATGGCCCGACCTGGCAGGTGATGCGGCTGTCGCGTAACCGCAATTGGGCGCATCCGGAAATCGTCGCGTTGCTGGAACGCCTGTCGGCGAAGGTGCACAAGGACGCCGGCTGGCCGGGAATTCTGGTTGGTGACATGTCGCAGCCGCGCGGCGGCCCAATGTTCACCGGCCACGCCAGCCATCAGATCGGCCTCGATGCCGATGTCTGGCTGACGCCAATGCCGAACCGCACTTTGTCGCGCAACGAGCGCGAGGACATGTCCGCGGTGATGATGGTGCGATCCGACCGGCTCGACATCGATCCGAACACGTGGACGCCGCAGCATCTGACGGTCATCCGCGACGCCGCGCAGGAGCCGAGCGTCCAGCGCATCTTCGTCAATGCGGCCATCAAGAAGGCGTTATGCCGCGAAGCCAAGGGTGATCGAAGCTGGCTCGCCAAGATCCGGCCGATGTACGGCCACGATTATCATTTTCACATCCGTATCAAATGTCCCGCGGGCAGCACCACCTGCGAGACCCAACCCGAACCCACAGAGGGCGAAGCCTGCAGCGCAGCAGACCTCGCTTACTGGTTCAAGGATGAGGTGATCCATCCCAAGCCGTCGCCGGAACCAGACAAGCCAAAACCGGGGCTGACGCTGGCGCAACTGCCGGCCGATTGCCGGAAGGTCCTGTCCGCGCAGGACGCCAAGCCGTAACATTTGCGCGGCGAACCTATCGCGCGGCTGTTATATGCGGTAAGATATATCGCCGGCCGATGCCGTAAGCTTCGCGGCCTGGGACAGACAGTCCCGCCATTATCTTTGCTCGAGAAAAATGATAAAGGATAACAGCCATCATGCGCATCAGTGCACGCAACCAGATCAAAGGTACGGTTATCGAAGTCAAGAAGGGCGCGACGACCTCTCATGTTCGCGTCGACATCGGTAACGGACATGTCATCACCTCCGCCATCACCAATGAGGCGGTCGATGAACTCGGTATCAAGGCCAAGGGCCACGTGACTGTCGTCGTGAAGGCTTCCGATGTGATGATAGCGGTGGAATAATGATGCGAAGCTCTGCACTTTTTGTCCTGGCGTTGCTCACGACGACTTCCGCGATGGCGGCTGACGAACCAAGCGGCTGCGACAAATTCAAATGGAACATCGATCACGCACGCGCCGCGCTGACGGCGCCGGATCGTGTGAAGCTCAATTCCGGCGGCGAACTTCCCGCGTTGCCGGCAACCGGTGTAACGCTTGCCCTCGTGACGCCGGCTGACGCCAAACTGCCGACGCCGCCGGAACGCGCGCCAAAGGACGGTACCTTTGCCGGCTTCACGAAGTTCACGTCAGCGCCAAAGGCAGGCAGTTACACGATCAGCCTGTCGACTGGCGCATGGATCGACGTGGTGCAGGACGGTCATTTTCTGAAGCCAACGGCGTTTAGCGGCGCCACCGATTGCGACGGCATTCGCAAAACCATGAAGATCGATCTGTCGGCAACGCCCTTCCTGCTTCAGATCAGCGGCGCCCGGGAGAATTCTATCTCGCTCGTGGTGCAGCCTTCGGAATGAACGGGCGCGGAACGCTGCAATGAACCGGCTTGTCAAAATTCTTTTCGCCTTCACGATCGTATGCGGTCTTTACTCGCCGCCTGCATCCGCCGAGGAAAAAGGGCTGACGGTATTTGCCGCGGCCTCGATGAAGAACGCGCTCGACGACATCGACGCCGCCTATACCGCCAAAACCGGCGTCAAGGTCGTTGCGAGCTATGCGGCAAGCTCGGTGCTGGCCAAGCAGATCGATCAGGGCGCGCCGGCCGATATTTTTCTGTCGGCCGATACCGACTGGATGGACTACGCCATCATGCAAAAGACCATCAACGCGGAAACACGGACCAACCTGCTCGGCAACAGCATCGTTCTGATCGCGCCGAAGGACTCCGCCATCGGCAACGTGACGATCGCGCCCGGCTTCGACCTGGCCAAGCTCGCCGGCAATGGGCGGATCGCCACCGGTGACGTGAATTCGGTCCCGGTCGGCAAATACGCCAAGGCTGCGCTGGAAAAGCTCGGCGCATGGGACGCAGCCGCACCGAAATTCGCGATGGCCGAAAGCGTGCGCGCGGCGCTGACGCTGGTGGCGCGCGGCGAGGCCGTGCTCGGCGTTGTCTATGCGACCGATGCCAAGGTCGAACCGCAAGTGAAAATCGTCGGCAGCTTCCCGGCCGATTTCGCACCCGCCGATCATCTATCCGGTCGCCGCGACCTCTTCCGCCGGCGCGGGCGCCGCAAATTATCTTGCTTTTCTTCGCTCGCAGGCCGCAAAGACTATTTTTGAAAAATACGGGTTTACCTTCCTGATCCGCCCTTCCTCCTGATCGCATTTTATCCGCGTGTTCGACATCTCACCCACGGAGTGGACGGCGATCCTGCTTTCGCTACGGGTCGCAATCGTGGCGACGCTGGTGGCAACGCCGCTCGCCGTCGCGGTGGCGTGGCTGTTGGCGCGCGGTCAGTTTTGGGGCAAGTCGTTGCTCGACGCGGCCATCCATCTGCCGCTGGTGCTGCCGCCTGTGGTCACCGGCTATCTCCTGCTTCTCACGTTCGGCCGACGCGGCGTGGTCGGCGCGTGGCTTGCCGATCATCTTGGTCTCGTCTTCGCGTTTCGATGGACGGGAGCCGCACTCGCCTGTGGAATCATGTCGTTCCCGCTGCTGGTACGGCCGATCCGCCTCTCGATCGAGGCCGTGGACCAGCGGCTCGAACAGGCTGCCGCGACGCTCGGCGCCGCCCCCTGGCAAGTATTTCTGACCGTGACCTTCCCGCTGGCGCTGTCCGGTGTGCTCGCCGGAATGGTGCTCGGATTTGCCAAGGCGCTCGGTGAATTCGGCGCGACCATTACGTTTGTGTCGAACATTCCCGGCGAGACCCAGACCATCGCCTCGGCAATTTATGCGCTGATTCAGACCCCTGACGGCGATGCGGCCGCATTACGGCTGGTCGTGATATCGGTCGTGATCTCGATGGCGGCACTTGTTGCTTCCGAATGGTTTTCCCGGCGCGCGTTGCTGCGCCTGCACGGTAATTGATCATGCTGCGGGTCGACGTATCAAAGCGGCTCGGTGATTTTACCGCCGAAGCCACCTTTGCGAGCGAAGGCCGCGTCACCGGCCTGTTCGGCGCGTCGGGCGCGGGGAAGACATCGCTGATCAATATGATCGCGGGCCTGCTGCGGCCCGATCGCGGCGTGATCTCAATTGACGGCGAGACTCTGGATGATACGTCGACGCGAACGCACGTCGCCGTTCACCGCCGCCGGATCGGCTACGTCTTCCAGGATGCCCGGCTATTTCCGCATCTCGATGTGCGCGAAAATCTCGACTACGGGCGGCGCATGAACCGCCTCACCGAGGAGGCCGCACTCTGGCGGCGCGTCACCGAACTCCTCGACATCGGCCATTTGCTGGATCGCCGCCCTGGAAGATTGTCCGGCGGCGAGCAGCAGCGGGTCGCGCTCGGACGCGCGCTGTTGTCGCAGCCAAGACTGCTGCTCCTGGATGAGCCACTGGGATCTCTCGACGAGGAGCGCAAGGAAGAGATCCTGCCCTATCTCGTTCGGCTGCGGGACGAAGCCGGCATTCCCATGGTCTATGTCAGCCATGACGCGGCCGAGATGCGCAAACTGGCCAGTCAAGTTGCGATCATCCGGCGCGGCCGCATCACCGCGTTTGGCGGCGTTGAGGTGCTGTCGGCAGCGCACGTGACGGCGTAGCGCTACTCCAGCTGCCTACATTTTGCCGGAAGCGCCACATCCTCCGTTAATGCTCTCCGTAAAGGTAAACGCTCAACTGTCGTTGACGGCTGATATCGCAGGCCTATTGAGTTGGGGACATCGTAACCCAAAGGCACAGATCAAAATGTCTCGCGTTTATGCCGCATTGATTGCTTCAGCCCTTTCCCTCACCGCGCTGCCGACCGCTGCCTCCGCTCAGTGCTATGGCTGCTACGCGCCGCCGCAGCCCTGCGGCACCTGCTACCAGCCGCAGGTCATTCCGCCGCAATACCGCACCGTGCAAGAGACGGTGATGGTTGAGCCTGGCCGCGTCATCGCCCATCGCACGCCCGCGCAGTATCGCACCGTGATGGTGCCGCAGACCGTGATGGTCGCGCCCGAAGGCGTTCAGTACCAGCGCGTCGCGCCGCAATATGCCGTCCGTCAGCGTGTCGAGATGGTCGCCCCTGCCCGCACCTATTACGCGCCGGTCGCGCCGCGCTGCGGCTCCTGCGGCTACTGAACCAAGCGGACTTGAATCAAATCGATGGCGTGGGCCGGATATGGCCCGCGCCATTTATTCTTAGATGCCCGCAACAGAAGACCAGAGGCTGGCCAACTTCTGTTTGAGTGAACCAAACCGCGTCACGACCGGCGCATCCTCGGGGTCCTCCGGCAAACGAAGACCAATCACGTTCACCCTTCCACCGCTGATGTTGCGCGCTACCAGGGCGATGGTATCGAGATCAAGCACCGCGCCTTCCTTCGGCGCATGGTCGAGGTGGATGTCGAAATAATCGGCAAGCGTCAGCGAGGCCTGATCGGCATCGATCTTGACCCCATAGACCTCGGCCAGTTCGCCGAGTGTGTGCTCGCCCGATACCGTGAAATCGCCTAATATATGCGGATCGGGCGCGGAACTCGGCGGCATGTCGACGAAGAAACGATCCAGCGCCTCGGCCTTCTCCGGTGGCGCGAGCAGGTAGATATAATCGCCGGGACGAACCGGGTCGGCCTCGACGGGCGAGAGAATATGCTGGTCGCGGATGACCAGTGTCGGCTTCGACCAGGAAGGCGTGAGGCCACGCCGGAAGAACAGGCTTTTCGGCCGAACGGAATAACCCACCAGCTGCTGCTCGAGCTGCCCCGGCAGATCGAGCTCGACCCGCCTTGGGCCGCGATCGGAGCGCGGCAACGCGACATGCAGCCGCCGCGCCGCGGCCGCCAGCGTCCATCCCTGCAGCAACAGCGAAATGACAACGATGACGAAGGCGACATCGAAATACAGGTAGGCCTTCGAGATCCCGACCATCATCGGAATCGAGGCCAGGAAGATCGCCACCGCGCCGCGCAAGCCGGTCCAGGCGATGAATATTTTCTCGCGCCAACTGAAGCGAAATGGCGCCAGACATAGAAACACCGCGAGCGGGCGCGCCACCAGCATCAGGACCAGCGCAACGATCACCGCAGGTCCAATACTCGTCACGAGACGCTGCGGCGAGGCCAGAAGCCCGAGCAGCACAAACATCACGATTTGCGCCAGCCACGTCGCTGCGTCGAGGAACGTCACCAAGGCGTTATGCGCGCGGGTCGGCCTGTTGCCTATGATGATGCCGGCGAGATAGACGGCCAAAAACCCCGAAGCGTGCGCGATCTGCGTGGCGCCGAATATCACCAGCGCGGCTGTCAGCACAAACGGCGCGTGCAGGCCCTGCGGCAGGGCCACGCGATTGAGCGCTAACACCACGAGCCGGCCGCCGGCGATCCCCGCGATTTCTTTGCCGCTTAATGTGCGATAAATAATATGGCGAATCTTCCCTGGCATGTACTGTTGAGCACAATGCACCCTCTGGTGTGGCAAGGGTCGTTAGTACTTTCAGCTTGGAGGGTCTCCGGGAATATTGGTGGAGTCACGGCCTTTCAAAAACATCTTCTCAGTTGCTATCATCTGCCTGGGCCGATACCACTTCCCGACAATATAACTCAGCATTCAACCGATGGGTCGCTTGGGGCACTGAGCACAATATTGATGCAACGCGGCCATCAAATGTGATATTTTGCAACCATTTCTCGTACATGTTCAAAGCGGGCCTACAATATAATCCTATTGCTAGAGCACGAGCTGCTTTGACTACCTTTTTCCGCTTGTCAGGACAAGAGGTCATCGATAACGGTCTGATTGAACGAGTTATGAAAGGTACTTTTCGTCTACGACCTCCGCTACCGAAGTACGCGTTCACTTGGAACGTGGCCGTTGTGTTGAAAACGATTGTCGAATGGGGACCCACCAAAAGCCTTTCTATGCGCCTTCTCACTTACAAAACCGTTGCTCTACTAGCACTCTGTTGTCGCGTCCGAGTCGCGTTTCAGAAATGGCCAGGCCAGTCTGCATCTTTCTTGCATGCGCCCAGAAGCTGTCAGAATTATTCGAGAAAGTACGCGAGATGGATGAGGTGAGCGATAAGGCTTTCTTTTCGGTTGATAATGTGTGTTTTTGGTTTCAGAAAGGCGTCATTTTCGATTCAGAAACAGCGATTCGCGGCTTCATCCAGAGCCGAACGAATGCGTTCAGCAGCAACCAACAAGTCTCAGATAATATTCGCAATCGAACCTTGGAATATCGAGAAGCGATGGGATTTTTGGTGAATAATGTCTTCAATGATCCAGAGGCTACCTGTGCCACTGCGTCTGAAATTTTGGAAAAGAATTTTTCGGCTGTCAAGGTGAGCGAATTTGACGATATTGAACACGATTTGTTCTTTAGAATCGCGAAATTGGCAATGACGCTCCCGCATTTATACGTTTCCTAAACGAACATAAATCCATTTTTATAATGGAAGGTCAGTCATTTGTAGTTTTTGTAGGAAAGGTTTATTTAGGTCGATTATCCGACGGACTGTGTCGACCATTGAAGTTGCATAATCTGTGCTTCACTATTCCATCGGTATGGGAACGTAGTGCATTGCCCAGCTGTGGATCGGACAAGAAATACGACCGGAGTATTGAGATTTCCGCTCGAGCAATTGTTCGATCGGCTGTTCGAAATACGAATTACGCCAAGTTGGAGATTATGGAAGGCCCGTTTCGTTCGCATACCGTCTATTGTCTCGGGAAAAATGTCGGGCAACTAGAGCAGAATATCGCCACTAAATATCCCGTTGGGACTTATGTAAGTCGAGTACTTTTAATTAATTACTCTTTTACATTATAGGTGAATGTTCGTGCTCACCGTGCTTACAACACCGCTCAGCCATGGACGGCGGTGGCCTTGATGAATAGCACGGTGGATTCTCGATCGAGTATCTGGGATGATGAGTTGACGGCAACAAGATCGACGGAAAAGGCAACAGTTGCACCGACGAGATGTAAGAGCAAGGATCCTTTATCACCGAAGAATTTCAGCTTTGTCCAATCATGATCACCGTGCCGATGCCGATGCCCCATTGGCTACAGTTAGTACTCGTAAGCCGGCATTGGATATTGCGATCAGTTTGGGCAATCGAAGATATCATGTCAACGATTTGTTGAGAAGAGAACAGGAACGAATTATCGTCATGGACGAGTGCCTTGGTGATGGACAATTGCCAATGCAGGATGTTTTTCGGCAACTAATCAATCGGTTAGTTTAACGTGGTCATTGGATCTACCCGATTATTTAGACGAGAATTCTCTTATTATTCGCAAATGGTCGATTTTGTCAATAATCGTTCACATTTCTACGATCTGAGACGGGACGGTTTATTGGCCAGTCGAAAGCATTTTCTGAGAGAATCGAGCATTGGAGAGGCAATGGCTGGCGCCCCGAATATTTTTGATTTCGATGAAAATTTGCACAACTCAACTTTTTCGGTCAAAAAGTGTATATGTGCGAAAATTTTTGCCATACAACCATAGGGCTTAATGTTAGGTTTTTGTCATTTTTCTCGCGTTTGGAGTAATAAAAGTTGACGTGTGACACATCATTCGACGCAGAATTTTTTTCTGCATCTAATGGTGTAAAAATTATTTTGGTATTTTAAACGCAAAAAAAGTTATGTTGCCGCAAAAATCACTTTGTGGGCTAATAAAAAAATTTCTTCTTATGGTAATGATGAAACATATATTTTCGGAAAGTTCACTTTGTTGCCTATGCAATGATACCATTTTCGTTTAATTATATTAAACCACAAGGGTAGTTGTCTTCATGTCGAAAATGTCGCCCTCCACATTTCAAGTGCAAATCGCATGATACGACCGCTCTATGATTGTTTTCATATTTACTCTTTTAAGATCATAGAGCGGTCGTATCATGCGATTTGCACTTGAAATGTGGAGGGCGACATTTTCGACATGAAGACAACTACCCTTGTGGTTTAATATTATTAAACGAAAATGGTATCATTGCATAGGCAACAAAGTGAACTTTCAGAAAATATATGTTTCATCATTATCATAAGAAGAAATTTTTTTATTAGCCCACAAAGTAATTTTTGCGGCAACATAACTTTTTTTGCTTTTAAAATACCAAAATAATTTTTACACCATTAGATGCAGAAAAAAATTCTGCGTCGAATGATGTGTCACACGTCAACTTTTATTACTCCAAACGCGAGAAAAATGACAAAAACCTAACATTAAGCCCTATGGTTGTATGGCAAAAATTTTCGCACATATACACTTTTTGACCGAAAAAGTTGAGTTGTGCAAATTTTCATCGAAATCAAAAATATTCGGGGCGCCACTGCCATTGGCCTCATCTCAATGCTCGATTCTCTCAGAAAATGCTTGTTAACGTGGTCATTTGATCTACCCGATTATTTAGACGAGAATTCTCTTATTATTCGCAAATGGTCGATTTTGTCAATATTCGTTCACATTTCTACGATCTGAGACGGGACGGTTTATTGGCCAGTCGACGAGACGATACATACCGTAGAGCCATGACTTGGCTCCTGAAGATCGTCTCCGAGCATGGTCAGATTACAGCGACCACGTTGAGAACCATTGCCAAATCATGCGATCTGGAAGTAGAGAATGCCGTTCAGGAGGCGGCATTGGATCCGACCGATTGGGATCGGTTTTTGGTCGGCCATGATCAATTGTTGGAATTGACCGAGTATTTGGCCGGTGAATCAGGACAGGATGAACGATTTGTAAGGTTGAGGGGCACGTTGCATGACGAGACCAATGTTTTCTTGCCAAGGCTGTATTTCAATTGAAGCTTTTAATCGGATATAACTATAATTACCATATACCCATTGACTTTTTATTTATGAACGTGACTTGTTTTTGAAATGTGTTTATTGTTTCAATTGTCTTTTACCGTATCCGGATTGCTATTACTTTATATTGACGGAATGACTATAATGCCATAAAATTAGCATATAATAGCAAAAAGGCTGCAAAAACAAAACTTGCTGAAAAATGGCATATAGTCGACTGATCTTTGTTGTTTTATTTTCGAAATAATGAAAAAGATCTATATTTCATCACGGTTTTCTTTTCTATATTTTTTTGTATTTTTTAACAAATCTCGACGAATTTATCTAATTTTTTTCACTTACAATCTTTTTAAACAACCTTGTTATTATGGACTCGCCCGTAATCACAATCGCTTTCGCCATGACAGAATCCGTTTTGTTGCGACAAAAAAAAGATGCGGTTAGCCGTTTTTTAACGATTCCGTTCTTATGCGATATTTGCTTCTTGTAATTCGATCTATATAGATAACCTAAGTGCTCGCAATGCAAACATAATTTCATCGGCCCGCTTTGCGGTTTATTCAATTCAAAATGGACTCCAACGATTCGACCAATATTATGCCGATGCGGTTTTATGTACGGCTTGGCGCCATAACCGGTGAGAAACGGCATCTGGAGCAATGCGAGGTGTTGATGAATTTGCTGGGATGGTCTTATGATTTTGCGGTGCTACGAGATCATTATGGCCTTTTGAATGCCAGTAATCCATTGGCAAGCACCGGTTAGCTTATTAATAACCAAACTAAAATGAAAAACTACCATCCACCAGGTTTAACCGGGGACCTAATGAACGGACGAATCGATATGATATGCCGTGGAACGTTGATGAGTGCCGCACGGCTGGCTGCTCATGATTTTACCTATCCGCTGGATTCCGGTGGTCGAACCGTAAGAATTTTTTTTGTAAGTCATATATATGCAGATGTACATATTTCGTGACCCGGAAAGTTCCGTACGTCAATCTGCAACGATAGGACGACCGTTTACATTGACGTTATGGATTACAATATTCGGTTGTCTGGTTATTACATTAGGCGTACTGTCTGTGATGCATGCAATCGCCGTCAGCAAGTGGGCGCCATTGAATTCCCTCAGCGCCGGTTTCGCATTGTTGGCGGATTTATCGCTGCGAATGCATTTCGGTCGCACTGCTCAATTGGCCACTTTTACATCGACAAAATTAACCTCTGCACTTTGGCTACTTTTATGGGGATTAGTAATTCTACAGCTATATCAAGCAAATCTCAAGGCCTATCTATCAGTTTCCGATCGACTTAATTTGCCGTTTACCGATTTCGAAGGCTTTATAGAGCAATTACGGTACATTTTTACTTTTTAATCTTTTGGTAGATCGTTTTCGTTTTGATATATTAGAAGTGGCAAATACCGACTAGTTACCGATCAGGACGCAATTCCCAATTGTCCCATTTCGTATGGCAGCGTATTCGACTGTGAGCGCATGTTCCAATCGATCTTTGCGAAGTATCCGCCCATTGATGCTGATTTATATGACAGTCTCGTAAGGGTGTTAAAACTGCATTATCTTTATCAACCATATTAATTTTAAAGGCGCATATGCCGGACAATGTCGTAACGGTCTTTTCGTATTCCGCTTTCATGGTCGATT
Source organism: uncultured Alphaproteobacteria bacterium (assembly GCA_963752265.1). GTDB lineage: Bacteria > Pseudomonadota > Alphaproteobacteria > Rhizobiales > Xanthobacteraceae > Bradyrhizobium. The sequence goes on along the minus strand of CAVVZW010000006.1, from coordinate 901 downwards.
GGAAATTGTCGCGATATGTCGATGACACACCGTATAAGGCAAAACTGTTAGCCATTCGCGATGACCAAATCACGAATCCAATGGCGGCATTTCCATTACGAAAAGGATTCGAACATCGTGCGAGGCTATCGAACGCTGTGGCTTCTATGCAAATAGCATTACATGTAATATACGACGATTTTGGGAAACAATGTTTTTACAGACCATTGAACAATTCGGACGAGGTAAAGTGACGCTGCCAATGAGACTGGAACCGAATCCGATCCGCAATTCATTGACGTTCTTTCAATTGTCATCGGCGTTTCAATTGCTCGGACTGGGTCTGGGCCTGTCAGCGTTCATCTTTGCTGTTGAATTAGGCTTGAAGCACATAAGGGCAGCATCTGTTATGTCATTCGAGGCTTAATTTACATGGCATTTAAAAATCACAAGTGTACTATTTCTTTGCCGCTTAATGTGCGATAAATAATATGGCGAATCTTCCCTGGCATGTACTGTTGAGCACAATGCACCCTCTGGTGTGGCAAGGGTCGTTAGTACTTTCAGCTTGGAGGGTCTCCGGGAATATTGGTCGAGTCAGGGCCTTTCAAAAACATCTTCTCAGCTGCTATCATCTGCCTGGGCCGATACCACTTCCCGACAATATAACTACAGCACTCAACCGATGGGTCGCTTGGTGCACTGAGCACAATACTGATGCAACGCGCCCATCAAATGTGACACTTTGCAACCATTTCTCGTACATGTTCAAATCGGGCCTACAATATAGTTCCATTGCTGGAGCACGAGCTGCTTTGACTACCTTTTTCCGCTTGTCAGGATAAGAGGTCATCGATAACGGTCTGATTGAACGAGTCATGAAAGGTGCTTTTCGTCTACTATCTCCGCTACCGAAGTACGC
>CAVVZW010000005.1:0-23628 GCA_963752265.1 uncultured Alphaproteobacteria bacterium | reverse complement strand
GCGCCATGTCCGCCTGCTGCAGCCCGCGCTCGAGCCGCAGCTCGCGCAGCCGCCGTCCGATGCTCGCGTTCACCCGCTCCTGGTCCATGTCTGGCTCTCGCTCCGGTGTGGTTTACAGATTAACACACGTCACCCGGCGCGCCCACCCGGACCCGTTCCCCGTCGAGACCCACGCGTAGCGACGGCACAGAGTCACTTTTGCGGGCGATTTACATCTAATTTACAAGTAAAGCGTCCGGCAATCGTCAGTAAATCAGCAAGTCTCTGAAATTGGTCGTTTTACACATTGACACCCCCTGCCAGAACGCATACAAAAAACATACGGTTGTTAAGCAGCTAAGCGCGGCGTGGCCGATGCAGCATCCAGTGCCAGTACACGGAATGTCTTGGCAAAGGAGTCCACCGTGAGCGCGAACGAAGGCCGCGAAACCGACGACTACGCGGATATCCGGCGCTCGGTCCGCGAGTTCGTCGAGGCCGAGGTCAAGCCGATAGCCAACGATCTCGATCGGCAGAACAAGGAAATCCCCGAGCGGTTCTCAAGCAGATGGCCGAGCTCGGCTACTTCGGCGTGATCTTTCCCGCCGAAGAAGGCGGCATGGGTCTCGACTACATCTCGATGGCGATCGTGACCGAAGAGCTGTCGCGCGGATGGCTGAGCGTCGGCTCCGTGATGACGCGCAATATCATCACCGGCACGCTCATCAGCGCCAACGGCACGCCCGAGCAGAAAAAGAAATTCCTGCCGCCTATCGCGCGCGGCGAGATTCTCACGGCGGCTGCCTTCACCGAGCCCGATTCGGGCAGTGACACGGCGTCGTTCAAAACGCGCGCGGTGAAGGATGGCGACGGCTACCTGATTAAGGGATCGAAGATGTGGTGCACGTTCGCCAATCGCGCGCACATGCTCACCGTGATGACGCGGACCGATCCCGACATGTCGAAGAAGCATAAGGGGCTGTCGTTGATCCTGTATCGAGAAGAAGCCGGGCGACGACTTCGTGCCGCCGCAATTGACCGGGTCGCCGATTCCGACGATCGGCTATCACGGGATGCGCAGTTACGCGCTGCAGTTCGACGACGCGTTCGCGCCCAAGGCGAATCTGATTGGCGGCGTTGAAGGGCGCGGATTCTACCAGTTGATGGCGAGCTACGAAGCGGCGCGAATCCAGACTGCCGCGCGCGGCGTCGGCGTGGCGCAGGCGGCGTTCGAGTGCGCGGTCAAGTACGCGAAGGATCGCAAGCAGTTCGGCCAGCCGATCGGCGACTTCCAGGTGATTCGGCACAAGCTCGCGCACATGGCGGTCGAAATCGAAGCGGCGCGCCAGCTCTGCTACTTCGCGGCCGCCGAAAAGGACACGGGCAAGCGATGCGACTACGAGGCCGGCCTCGCCAAGGCGTTCGCCGCCGAGATGGCCGAGCGGGTCACGCGCGAGGCGATGCAGGTGCATGGCGGCTACGGCTACTCGATGGAGTTCGAGGCGCAGCGCTTCTGGCGCGACGCGCGCGTGCTGTCGATCTTCGAGGGCACCAGCGAAATTCAGTACGAGGTAATCGCCAAGCGGCATCCTGGAATGACAAAAAATAGGCAATGTCCGCGAGAAACGGTAAATCAAGGGGGACCATTATCGCTATGGCCGGATGCTCTCGGATTTCACGCGCCGGCGAGACCTATGTCCACCCCTGGGAGGTCACGCTCGACGACGGGACTGCTGGCGTTCTTCGCCGCTTCGTTCCAGGACGCGATCACCCCTTTACGCGTCCCGAGCGCTTCGCGCAGCGAGCTTGGGTTTCGCGACGCGGCCCGATTCACCCCCTCCTCTGCCTGAACCTCGCGCTCTCGTTCTCCGTTCACGACGTCTCCGAACAGGCGATCGCCCACCTCGCCTACCTCGACGTTCGCTTCCCCGAATGCCGCGCTTCGCCGGCGACACGGTCTAGCGCGCAGCTCGACGGTGATCGAGGCCAAGCCTCGTCGAGGGGCGACAAGGGCGTGGTGCACGTCGCTACCGCTTTGTCTAGCGATGACGAGCGGCAGCGTCGTCTGTGCCTTCGAGCGGAAGGCGCTCATCCGGGCGGGGCTGTCACAGACCGTCGCCCAACTTCTAGGCGCGGAGGGACAGCCCCCGCCGCCGCACGCTTCGCTCACGGATATGGATTCCCCCCGCTTCCCTCCGAGATTGCGCGATCCGCGTGACTTGCGACATTCGCGCTCACCCGATCCAATGCCTTCCGCTGGCTTCGTTCGAGGATTTCCAGGTCGGCGACGTCTTCGTCCACGCCATCGGCCGGACCGTCGGCGAGAGCGAGCACATGCAGCTCACCACCCTCCTCCGCAATTCCCACCCGCTCCACTTCGACGAGCTCTATTGCAAGCGAAGGCTCGTTCACCGAAGACGCGCGTCGTCTACGGCGGCGTCTTCGCCTGGATCGCCGCGCTCGCCTCGCGCGACGTCGCCGGCAACGTGCTCTGGGACATCCGGTCTACGACGCCGGCGCCCATCCCGGCGTCGGTGGCCGCGGGCGACACGCTCTACGCGGCCTCGAAGGTGATCGCAGTGGAGGGTGCTCCGGCACGACCTCGCTGGCGTGGTCGACCTTCTGCCTCGTCGGGCGAAGAACGTCACCGCCGGATGCGGCATTCGAGAATCACGGCGATGGGCTGTTCCTCGCCCGAGCTCGCGAAGAAGGAACCCGGTCAGAAGATTCCGGAGAAGGTGTTCGAGTATCCGCCAAACGACTCCTCGTCCGAAGAGGCACTGAACGAATGGAAGAGGCCATCGCCGAGGCCACTTTCGAGGTTTTCAGTTTTCGAAGTCTCAGTATTCGGTGACTGACGGTCAGCGTCCATGGAGCAGATCGTGATCAAGCGTGACTTCTCGGTGCGCCGCACCGAGCTCACCTGCCCGGCCCACTGCCTCAAGATGATGGCCAAGGCCGCCGAGTCCGACGGCCGACGAGGTCATCCTCGATCTCGAGGATTCGCTGCGCGGTGAGCCAGAAGGTGGAGGCGCGCAAGACCCTGGTCGAGGCGCTCAAGACGCTCGACTTCAAGGGCAAGATCCGCGCCTTTCGGCCCAACAACGTCCGCACCGGCTTCTTCTACCGGGACGTCATCGACGTCGTGGAGGCGGCGGGCAAGAACTCGACGTCCTGGTGCTCCCCAAGGTCGCATCGGGCCCGAGGACGTGCTCTTCGCCGACCGGCTGCTCACGCAGATCGAGGAGAACGTGGGCTCGAGCATCGGGACGCATCAAGCATCGAGGCCCTCATCGAGTAGCGCGCGGGCGTGCTCAAGGCCGAGCGAGATCGCCGCCTGCACCCCGCGCATGGCCGGCGCTCATCTTCGGGATCGCCGACTATGCCGGCGACATCGGGGCCAAGGAGCTGACCACGGAGCAGTTCTCCGTCTACCACTACCCAAAGGCCACACCATCGCCGCCGCCCGCGCCGCAGGCATCGACGTCATCGACAACGTCACGCTCCAGTTCCGCGACCTGGAGCAGTGCCGCAAGGACGCCGGGCAGGCCTCCAGATGGGCTTCGACGGCAAGTGGGCCATCCACCCCGACCAGATGACGATCATCAACGATGTCTTCACCCCCTCGGCGCGACGAGATCGAGCGGGCGCAGGCGATCCTCGACGCCTACCGCAAGGCCGACGTCGAGCAGGGCCTCGGCGCGATCGTCTTCTAGCGACGAGATGGTGGACGCCGCCACGCTGCGCGTCGAGTGGAAGAAGCTCGCCGTCGCCAAGAAGGCGGGCTTGCTGTAGAGGCGCGGCCGGTCACAAAACGGAACCGGTAGTTCGGTCACAAAACGGAACTGGTAGTTCGGTCACTAAACGGAACCGGTAGTTCGGTCACTAAACGGAACTGGCAGTTTCGGCAACGGGACACCGGAGGCGACAATGAGCGTTCAGTCGATGGGCATCGTCGGGACCGGCCTCATGGGCCGTGGCATCGCGGAGGCGGCGACCCTGGTGGGGCTGCGCACCACGCTCGTCAAGTGCCTGCCGGGTGACGTCGCCGCCACACGCAGGGCAATCGCGGCATCCTTCGACAAGGCGGTTTCGCGGGGAAAGCTCGACGCCGACGGCGCGACGTGGCGCTCGCGCGGCTTGAGGTCACCAGCGATCGCGACTCGCTCCGCGGCGCTGAATTGGTCGTCGAGTCCGTGGTCGAGGATTTGGTGTCCAAGCAGCCGCTCTTCGCCGACCTCGAGGCCCGGGTGAAGACCGAGCCGTCCTGGCCACCAACACCTCTTCGCTGCGCGTCGCCCGGGTGGGGTCTTTGCGGCGCGCGGAGCGGCTGCTCGGGCTGCACTTCTTCCGCCGGTGCCCGCGATGAAGCTGGTGAAGATCGCGCCCACCAACGACACCGCGCCCTTTGCGCTCGAGATTGCCCGCGAGTTGGTCCACGCGTCGGCAAGACCCCGGTGCTCGTCGGCGACAGCTCCGGCTACATCGTGAACCGACTGCTGGTCCCCTACCTCCTCGACGGCATTCGCGGCCTCGAGGAGGGCCTGCGCGGGGCCCCAGGACATCGACACCGCGATGAGACTCGGCTGTGGGCACCCGATGGGCCGCTCGCGCTCGCCGACCTGATTCGGCCTCGACGGGTCTACGCGATGGCGCGCACGCTCTACGCCGAGCACCACGATCGCCGCTACTCGCCGCCCGCGTTCCTGCGCCGCCTGGTGCTCGCCTCGCAGTTCGGTAAGAAGACGGCGGGATGCGCCTCTCCCTGAGTATTCGCAGACCCCGCCCATCGCCGACGCCGGGATGGCGGCGTCGGCGGGCACGGACGACGAGCCTCGGCGGTTAGCGGTTCGCGGGGGGGGGGAGGTCCTCGGCATCGATCACGCTGCGGTCTGCACCGGCGACATCGACGTGGCCGGCGGCTTCCTTCCTGCCGCTGCTGGGTCTGCGCACGCTCCCCGCGAGTTCGTTGACGCGCAGAAGACCGACGCCTCGTTCCTCCTGACCGCGGAGGAAGCGGGCGCGTGCGTCGAGCTCATCGCGCCCAGCGGCGGCAACGCCGGGCTCGAGAAGTTCCTCGAAAGCGCGGCGGCCTGCACCACATCGCCTTCCTCGTCGACGATCTCGGGGCGCGCTCCGCGATCTCGACGAGCGGGGCGTGCGCCTGATTGACAAGGCGCCCCGAGCCGGCGCGCGCGAGCACCGCGTCGGGTTCATCCATCCGTCGGCCTTTGGCGGCGTGCTGGTCGAGCTGGTCGGGCATTGATTGATTCATTCATTGTTTATTCATTGTCGGTGGTGTTCCAATCGGCTGATGGTCAGTGTTGTTCAGTGATGGTCATTGAAGGACGGTGGGAGACCCGATGAAGCGCCTCGAGCTGGGCACGGTACCGGAGGCCGGGACGCTGCCGGACCTGATGCAGGCCATCGTCATCCGCAAGGAGCGGGAGGGCGATCCCGAGCAATCGATGCAGGTCGAGGAGGTGCCGCTCCCGGAGCTGGGCCCCGACGAGGTGCTGCTGCTGGTGATGGCAGCCGGGGTCAACTTCAACGGTGTATGGGCGGCGGCGGGGAAGCCGATATCGGTCTTCCGGATGCACAAGGAGCCGTACCACATCGCCGGCAGCGACGCGTCGGGCATCGTCTGGAAGGTGGGCTCGAACGTGCGTCGCTGGAAGCCGGGCGACGAGGTGGTGGTCCATTGCAATCAATCCTGCGGGCAATGCCCGGAGTGCAATGGGCTCGATCCGATGGCGTGCACGGAACAGAAGATATGGGGATACGAGACCAGCTATGGGTCGTTCGCGCAGTTCGCGCGGGTGCAGGCGCAGCAGCTCGTCCGTAAGCCCAAACAATTGTCGTGGGAGGAGTCGGCCTCCTATGGACTGACCTATTTCACCGCCTATCGCATGCTGGTCTCGCAGGCGCAGACGCAGCCGGGCGACGTGGTGCTGGTGTGGGGCGCGGCGGGTGGCCTCGGCATCTTCGCCATCCAGCTCGCCAGGCTCCTCGGCGCCCACCCGATCGCGGTGGTGCTGTCTCCCGACAAGGCGGAGATGGCGCGCAGCCTCGGCGCCGACTGGATCATCAATCGCCGCGACTTCGACTTTGCATTCCGCCCCAACGAGACGCCGGAGTGGCACGAAGGCGCGGGCTGGAAGCGAAGCGCTTTGGCGGCGAGATCCGGCGGCTGACCGGCGGCAAGGACCCGGACGTGGTGTTCGAGCACGTCGGGCAGGAGACCTTCCCCACTTCGGTGTTCGTGGCCAAACGCTTTGGCAAGATCGTCAGTCCCAGGACTGCAAGTTGCGCTCCCAATAGCCGTCGAGACGCCCTGCGGCGACAAAGGCCATGTCGAGCGAGGCCGCGCCGAAGCGGCGCAGGCCCGCGACGCGGTTCTGGATTTCGGTCATCTCCGCGCGCGACAGCTCATGATCGCCGCGCCCGATATGCGGCAATCCGCAGGCGATCACGCATTCGTCGAGTTTGCGCCGGCCTGCAACGCGCAGGCGCTGGTCGTTGAGAAACGCGCCCTTGCCGCGTTCGGCGGTGTAGAGTTCGTCGTTGGCGGGATTGTAGATCACGCCCGCAATGATCGTGCCCTCGCGCTGAAGCGCGATCGAGATCGCAAATTGCGGGATGCCGTGCAGGAAATTGGTGGTGCCGTCGAGCGGATCGACGATCCAGGTGTGGCTCTTGTCGTCACCTACCCGCGTGCCGCCTTCCTCGCCGATGAAGCCGTAGCCGGGGCGGGCTTTGGACAGATCCGAATACAGCATCTCCTCGGCGCGCTTGTCGGCCAGGCTGACGAAATTGGCCGGTCCCTTCAGCGACACCTGGAGGTTTTCGATTTCGCCGAGGTCGCGACTGAGGCTGCGGCCGGCGCGCCGCGCCGCCTTGACCATCACGTTAATAAGGGCTGAGTGCAGCATGATCTCGGCTTGAGTTGGAGTACTGAAGTTAAGCTCAGGAGTGGGTGCCCTCTCGTGGAGGTGGCGTCAAGCAGGTTCATTTGGTGGCGTTGAGCCACCTGCGTACGGCGGTATCCGCCTTGGCCTTATCCTCGGCGCTCATCGTGGAAAGGGCCTGATCAAGCTCCGGATCGCCCTTGCCGGCGGTTTTCGCAATGGTGTGCCACTTCAGGGCCTCGACCTTGTCCATTGGCACACCCTGGCCGCTGGCCAGCACCCGGGCGAGGCGGTTTTGCGCGATCGGATTGTTCTGTTTGGCGGCCTTGCGCAACAGCGCGATCGCCGCCCCCACGTTCTTGGGCGTCCCGGTGCCGTTAAAAAGCGCAATCGCATATTCGACTTCGGCGTCGACATTGCCCGCCAATGAGGCCGCCTGGAGCAGCCGCGCCGCCTTTTCGAAGTCCTGCGGCACACCCGTGCCTTCCTTGTAGAAGGTCGCGAGCGCATATTGGGCTTCCGGGCTGCCCGCTTCCGCGGCGATCCGCAGCAGTTCCGCCGCACGCCTTAAGTCTTGCGGCAGCGTGTCCCCGCCGACATACATCAAAGCGAGGTTATAGGCGGCCTGGGGATTGCCGAGCTTGGCCGAGGACGCCAGCAGCCTCGCGGCCTCCTCGCGGTTGACCGGGCCGCCGCGGCCGGCCAGCCGCATCATCGCCAGTTCGAACATCGCTTCGCGATCTCCGCCGTCCACCCCGCGCTTGTACCATTCGGCGGCCTTGGCATCGTCACGCCTGACGCCGAAGGCATTGGCGTAAAGCTCGCCAAGCATGGTCATCGCCTTGGGGTCGCCCTTCTCCTGCGCGCGCTTGATCGCGAGATCGAAGGTGGTCTTGTAGAGGCCGCGCTGATAGGCGCCATAAACCAGATCGGCATTGGGATCGTCGGGCGGCGGGGTCGGCGTCGCCGTCGCCGCAGGCGGCGGGGCGGGTGCTGGTTTCTTGGCCGCGGGCCTGGCCTTCGGCCTTGCGGCGGCTGCTGGTTTTGCGTCCGGCGCGGCGGGTTTGTCCGGTGTTGCCGGTTTATCGGGTGTCACTCCCGGCGGCGCGAGCGAAACCTGCGCGAAGGCATGACCAGCCAGCAACACGGCGGCGGCAACAAGCAAAAATGGGCGCGTCACCTTCATTTGCAGCGCTACCCTTGCGACGCTTCGGCATTTGCCGGCATCGCCTCGTGGGCTTTGCGGATCGCCTCTAGGGCTGCATGCAGGGATTTCAGTGGGCCTTCAGATGCGTTCCAGATGAAATCGCCAGCCAAAATGAAATCCGCGCCCGCAGTAGTGAACGCGCCGACTTCTTCCAATGTGTTCGCAAAGCCGACCGAAGGCAGCTCGAACACTTCGTCCCACCATGCGAGGCGCTCGCAGATCGCCTGCATCGATGGCCGTTGTCCGTTTTCGTCCGGTTCGCCGAACAAAACGTAATCCGCGCCTAATTCGCCCGCCGTCATCGCGTCATGGCGTGTCGCCAATCCGCCGACGCCACCGATGCGGTCGGGCTTGAGCGTGGGCAGCGCTTCCTCAAGAGCTTCAAGGCCGGACAGATGCGCGCCATCGGCCCCCGCGCGCGCCACGAGGTCCGTGTGTCCCTCCAGCAGCAATGCTGCACCGTTATCCTGGATCGTGGGCGCGAGCGCCTTGATGCGCGAGAGCAGCGTGCGCGGATCGGAAGGCTTCAGCCGCAGCAAGACGGCGGCGATATCGGCTGCCTTCAGCAACTCGGCAAGCACGCCGAGCAACACTTGTGGATCGTCAACCGGCGGCGTCGTGAGGTAGAGACGCGGAAGCGGGCGCGGCGGGGCTGGCTTTGGGGCCAATGTTCAGGCTGCCTTTTTTTCGAGATCGGCCGTCCATCGGCCGATACTTGCCAGCCCATTCATGTGGGCGCGGTGGTTAAAGGCGCGTTGTCCGGCGGCGACGTTTTCAGATTTTCCCAGCCATGCTTTCTGGGGTGCGGCTTGCAGCGCCCGGCCGTAGGAGAAAGTCACCTTCCACGGCAGACCGCCGATCGCGTTGATGGCGTTAAGGTGCGCGCTCGCGTCTTCATCGGACTGACCGCCGGACAGAAACGCGATGCCTGGCACGGCCGCGGGCACGCAGGCCTTCAACAGGCGGATGGTCTTTTCGGCGACTTCCTGCACAGACGCCTGCTTTGGCGATTTCTTGCCCGATATCGCCATGTTGGGTTTCAGGATCATGCCATCCAGCGCGACGCGTTGCACGCGCAATTCCTGGAACGTCTTGTTGAGCACACGGCTTGTCACCTCATAGCAGCGATCGATGTCGTGGTCGCCGTCCATCAGCACTTCCGGCTCGACGATCGGCACGATCTGGGCTGCCTGACAAAGTGCTGCATAGCGCGCTAGCGCATGCGCGTTGACGCTGATCGCGGTCATCGAGGGAATGCGGTGACCGTCAGAGCCTCGGCCGATATCGATCACCGCGCGCCACTTCGCAAAGCGTGCGCCGCGCTCGTAATATTTCTTCAGGCGTTCGGCGAGTTTGTCGAGGCCGACAGTGACGAGTTCGCCCGGGCAATTCGGCAAGGCTTGCGTTCCCTCGTCGACCTTGATGCCGGGAATGGAGCCGGCCTGCTCGATCAGTTTGACCAATGGCGTGCCGTCGCGGGCCGTTCTGCCAGATCGTCTCGTCATAGAGGATGACGCCGGAGATATATTGGCCCATCGCCTCCTTTGAGCGGAACAGCATCTCGCGATAGTCGCGGCGGTTGTCCTCGGTCAATTCCACGTTGATAGCGTCGAACCGCTTCTTGATGGTGCCGGAAAACTCGTCGGCGGCGAGCAAGCCCTTGCCCGGCGTAACCAGGGCGAGAGCGATCTTGTTGAGATCGGCGAGATTCATCGGAACGTTCCTCCGGCAACCGGTGCTTTGCCCACAAAATAGACCGTAATCGGGCAAAAGAGGAGGATAACGTTGGTCGCAGGCAATCGGATTCCGGCGTCTTTTTCTTTGTCATCTCCCGCCAAAGCGGGCGATCCAGTACGCCGCGGCCTTTCGGCTTAATTACTGCCGTCTCTCTGGAATACCGGATCGTCCGGCCCCGTCTACGCCAAGGCTTCGACGGGCGAGCGAGTCCAGGGCGCGCCGAAGCTTTAGCGGAGGCGGCGAGCCGGACGATGGCAGCGGAGAACAGCTGTTCCGCTCACTCCACCTTCGCGATCGCTACGCGACGCGGGGATCGAGTTCGCCCTTGGCGTAGCGCTTGGCCATTTCGGCCGTCGTCAGCACCTTCTTGATCTTGCTGGCTTGGCCTGCGGTGTTGAATTCCTGAAGCCGCTGTTTGCACAACTTGGCCATCGCTTCCATCGCGGGTTTAAGATATTTGCGCGGGTCGAACTCTTCCGGATTTTCCTTGAAAACTTTCCGGATCTGACCCGTCATCGCCATCCGGTTGTCGGTGTCGATATTGATCTTGCGGACGCCGTTCTTGATGCCGCGCTGGATCTCGGAAACCGGCACGCCCCAGGTCGGCTTCATCTTGCCGCCGTTGGCATTGATGATGTCCTGCAAGTCCTGCGGCACCGAGGATGAGCCGTGCATCACGAGATGCGTATTCGGCAGCTTGCGGTGAATTTCCTCGATCACGTTCATGGCGAGAATGTCGCCGTCCGGCTTGCGAGTGAATTTGTAGGCGCCATGCGAGGTGCCCATGGCAATCGCAAGCGCATCGACCCCGGTCTCCTTGACGAACTTCACGGCTTCGTCCGGATTGGTCAGAAGCTGGTCGTGCGAGAGCTTGCCTTCCGCGCCGTGGCCGTCTTCCTTGTCGCCCATGCCGGTCTCGAGCGAGCCGAGCACGCCGAGTTCACCTTCCACCGAGATGCCGCCGAGATGGGCCATATTGGTGACCGTCTTGGTGACGCCGACATTGTAGTCCCAGTCGCCGGGGGTCTTGCCGTCGGCTTTCAGTGAGCCGTCCATCATGACCGACGTAAAGCCGGACTGGATCGCGGTCATGCAGGTCGCCGGTTCATTGCCGTGGTCGAGGTGCACGCAGACCGGAATCTGCGGGTAGATTTCAGTGACCGCGTCCATCATGTGACGGAGCATGACGTCGTTGGCGTAGGAACGCGCGCCGCGCGAGGCCTGGATGATGACGGGCGCATCCAGGTTGGATGCCGCGTCCATGATCGCGAGCGCCTGCTCCATGTTGTTGATGTTGAAGGCCGGCACGCCATAGTCGTGCTCCGCCGCGTGATCGAGCAATTGGCGCAACGTGATCCGAGCCATCGGTCCTGTTCTCCGCTAAGGGCGATGCCGCCCGAAATGAATTATCGTACCTTTAGAACTTCGACGCCGGGCAGGGGTTTCCCCTCCATCCACTCCAGGAATGCGCCGCCGGCCGTCGAAACATAGCTGAAATCGCCGGAAACGCCTGCCTGATTAAGCGCCGCCACCGTGTCGCCGCCGCCAGCGACCGAAACCAGCTTTTTGGCCTTGGTACGCTCCGCAGCATGCTTCGCCGCGACCATGGTGCCGCGGTCGAACGGTGCCATCTCGAAGGCGCCCAGTGGCCCGTTCCAGACCAGGGTCTTGGCGTCATCGATGGCGGCGTGAATCCGCACGGTCGATTGCGGGCCGACGTCGAGGATCATGCCATCGGCGGGAATCGCGTCGAGGCCATAAGCGTGGGACGGTGAGTTCGCGGCGAACTGAAATGCCACCACCGCATCAACGGGGAGGATGATGGCGCAATTGGCGGCTTCCGCTTTTTCGAGAATCCGAAGCGCCGTGGCGGCCAGATCCTTCTCCGCCAGTGACTTGCCGATGCCGATGCCTTGCGCGTGCAGGAAGGTGTTCGCCATGCCGCCGCCGATGACGAGCGCGTCGACCTTGCTGACGAGGTTTTCCAGCAGATCGATCTTGGTGGAAACTTTCGCACCGCCGATGATCGCGATCACCGGCCGCGTGGGGGCTTCCAGCGCCTTACCCAGCGCGTCGAGTTCAGCCTGCATGGTGCGCCCGGCATAAGCGGGCAGTTTATGCCCGAGCCCTTCGGTCGAGGCATGCGCGCGGTGCGCCGCCGAGAAGGCGTCGTTGACCCAGATATCGCCGAGTTTTGCCAATTCAGCGACAAAGGCGGGGTCGTTCTTTTCTTCCTCTTTATGGAAGCGCGTATTCTCCAGGCACAGAATGTCGCCGTCTTTCATCGCCGCGACAGCCTTCGCCGCGACCTCGCCGATGCAATCCTCGGCAAAGGCGACGGGTTTCCCGATCACCTGCGACAGCGCCGCCGCGACGGGTTTGAGCGAATCCTTGGCATCGCGGCCCTTGGGCCGGCCGAAATGCGCGAGCAGAATCACCTTGCCGCCCTTGCTGGCAATTTCCGTGATCGTCGGCGCGACGCGTTCAAGGCGGGTGGTGTCGGTGACGCGGCCGTTGTCGGTAGGCACGTTGAGGTCGACGCGCAGCAATACGCGTTTGCCTTTGACGTCGACGTCATCGAGGGTGCGGAATGGTTTTGTCATGGACATTCTCTTGTCCGATTTAGACTGTCATTTCGGGGCGATGCAAAGCATCGAACCCGGAAGCTCGAGATTCCGGGTCTGGTCTGGTCCTTTGGACCATCCCGGAATGACGGCGCAAAATTCGTTTACAGCAGTTTCCCCATCGCCACGGCGGTATCCGCCATGCGGTTGGAGAAGCCCCACTCGTTGTCGTACCAGGACATCACGCGCACCAGCGTGCCGTTCTGCACCTTGGTCTGGTCCATGTGGAAAGTGGAAGAGTGCGGGTCGTGGTTGAAGTCGATCGAGACGTTCGGCGCGGTGGTGTAGCCGAGCACGCCCTTGAGTTCCTGCTCGGAAGCACGCTTCATCGCCTCGTTGATCTCTTCCTTGGTGGTCTTGCGGGTCGCGACGATCTTCAGATCGATCACCGAGACGTTCGGCGTCGGCACGCGGATCGCCACGCCATCGAGCTTGCCCATCAGTTCCGGCAGCACCAGGCCGATCGCCTTGGCGGCGCCCGTTGACGTCGGGATCATCGACAGCGCCGCCGCGCGGCCGCGATAGAGATCCTTGTGCAGGGTGTCGAGTGTCGGCTGGTCGCCGGTGTAAGCGTGGATCGTCGTCATGAAGCCGGTTTCGATGCCGACGGTATCGTTGAGCACCTTGGCGACGGGCGCGAGGCAGTTCGTCGTGCAGGAGCCGTTCGAAACCACGAGGTGCTCCTTGGTCAGCTTGTCGTGGTTGACGCCGTAGACGATCGTGGCATCGGCGTTCTCTGCCGGGGCCGACACCAGCACCCGCTTGGCGCCGGCGGTGAGGTGAAGGGCTGCCTTTTCTTTTGCCGTGAAAATGCCGGTGCATTCGAGCGCAATATCGACGCCGAGGTCCTTCCAGGGCAGCTTCGCCGGATCACGCTCGGCGGAAACCTTGATCTTGCCGCTGCCGAGGCTGATTGAGTCACCGTCGACCGTCACCGTGCCGGGGAAGCGGCCATGCACTGAGTCAAAGCGCAGCAGATGCGCGTTGGTCTCGACCGGGCCGAGATCGTTGATACCGACCACCTCGATATCCTTGCGGCCGGACTCGGCGATGGCGCGCAGCACGTTGCGGCCGATGCGGCCAAACCCGTTGATAGCGACCCGGATTGCCATGCATTTTCTCCTCTAATAGAGCGTGCCATCCCCAGGGGCGGATCCCGCAGGGAGGCTGACGGCGGTTCGTCCGGTTCGGCCGGACGAGGAACGGAAAGATCGTTCTTAGCTAGACCTTTTTCGCCACAATCTCAACCGGTGGTCACGTCAAGAAACGCGTTTCAGAACTGCGTTAACCGTGGCCTCGGCGGTAATACCGAAGTGTTTGAAAAGGTCCTTCGCCGGACCGCTTTCGCCGAAGCTGTGCATGCCGATAAAGATGCCATCGTGCCCGATCACGGCGTCCCAGCCCCAGCGGACCGCGGCCTCGATCGCGACTTTCACCGGCGCGTTCCCGATAATGGCCTTTTGCTTGCCTTCCGGCTGCGCCAGCAACAATTCGAGCGAGGGCACCGAAACCACCCGCGCCGGTATGCCGCGTCCGGCGAGGTCCTTTTGCGCGGCGACCGCGATCTCGACTTCCGAGCCCGAGGCAAACAGCGACACCTTCGCCTCACCCGAAGCCGCAACCAGCTCGTACGCGCCGTGGCTGCACGGGTTGTCTGATGGCGCCGAGGTGCGCAACTGCGGCAGGTTCTGGCGGGTCAAGGCCAGTACCGTCGGACCATTGATTCGGTTGAGCGCCAGTTCCCAGCACTCGGCGACTTCGACCGCGTCGCAGGGGCGGAACACCCGCATGTTGGGAATGGCGCGCAAGCTCGAGAGATGTTCGACCGGCTGATGTGTCGGGCCGTCTTCGCCAAGCCCGATCGAATCGTGGGTCATGACATAGACCACGCCCGTTCCCATCAATGCGGCGAGCCGCATCGCCGGCCGCGCATAGTCGGTGAACACCAGGAAGGTGGCGCCGTTTGGCGCAAAGCCGCCGTGCAGGAAGATGCCGTTCAAGGCCGCGCACATGCCGTGCTCGCGGATGCCGTAATGGATGAAGCGGCCCTTCGGGGTTTTGGCGGAAAAACCCACCGCCGATTTCGCCTTGTTGTTGTTTGAGCCGGTGAGGTCGGCGGAGCCTGCCAGAAATTCCATCGGCATCGCTTCCGCGATCACATCGATCACCGCTTCCGAGGATTTGCGCGTTGCGATGTTGAGCGGGCTCTCCAGCAGCTTCTTCTTGAAATCGCGGATCGCCTTGGCGAGCGAGGCCGGCCGCTCATGGCGCAGCCGCCGTTCGAACTCGGCGCGCTTGCGCGGTCCAAGCTCTGAAAAGCGCGCTTCCCATTCGGTCCGCGCAGTGGCGCCCTTAGCTCCCACCTCGCGCCACGCCTTCAGCACATCGTCCGGCACCGAGAACGGCTCCAGTGAAATGCCGAGTTTTTCCTTGGCGCCTTTCAGCTCGGCGGCGCCGAGCGCCTCACCATGAGCCTTCGCGGTGCCGGCCCGGGTCGGCGCGCCATAACCGATGGTGGTCTTGCAGGCGATCAGCGAGGGCTTGTTGGATTTTTGAGCGCGGGTGATCGCGGCTGCAATCGCGGCCTGGTCCTGGCCGTCGATCAGTTCGGCCGCCCAGCCGGCGGACTTGAAGCGCTTGATCTGGTCGACCGAGTCGGAAATCGAGGTCGGGCCGTCAATCGAAATGCCGTTGTCGTCGTAGAGCACGATCATCTTGTTGAGCCGCCAGACGCCGGCGAGCGCAATCGCTTCCTGCGAGATCCCTTCCATCAGGTCGCCATCAGAGACCAGCACATAGGTGTGATGATCGACGATCTTCTTGCCGAATTCGGCGGCCAGCATCTTCTCCGCCAGCGCCATTCCGACCGCGGTCGCAATCCCCTGGCCGAGCGGGCCGGTGGTGGTCTCGATGCCCTTGGTGCGGAAGTTTTCCGGATGGCCGGGGGTAAGTGAATCCACCTGGCGGAAACGCTTGATCTGGTCGAGCGTCATCTCCTTGTCGCCGGTCAGATAGAGCAGCGCGTAGAGCAGCATCGAGCCGTGACCGGCCGACAGCACGAAGCGGTCGCGGTCGGGCCAGGCGAGGTTGGCCGCATCGAACTTCAAAAATTGCGTGAACAGCACGGTCGCCATATCGGCGGCGCCCATCGGCAGACCGGGATGGCCGGAATTGGCCTTCTCGACCGCGTCCATCGCGAGTCCCCGGATCGCATTGGCCATACGAACGTGATCGACCTGCGTCATGATGAAATTCCGTCAGATAATGAGATGCTTGGGCGAGCCGCGAGAGGCCAATGCCTCGAATGGAACCTGAATTGGAGGGCTGGATAGCACCTCATCTGCCAAAGTCAAAAGGAAGTGGAACATTTCAACCTGCTTTGCGGTGCATAGTTCCGAAGCAGCGTTGCGCTGGCCTTGATCGTTACGTAAGTTTCCTGCGCCAAGCGCTTGATTTTACGAAAAGCGGCGGTGCTACCGGCGGGTTGCTGCCGCCTGTCATGAGCAATGCCATGGACGATCACACGGTCAACGGCTCGGGCCAATCCGAGCAGGTTTTCGCTGATATCGATATCGCCACGCGCCGCCTGATGGCGGCGCTCGATGCGCTGGAGCGTGCTGTGGAGCGCCGGCGTGACGCCGACCGCGATGAGGATGAGCTGGCAGCCCGGATCCAGGCGCTTGGCGCCGATCGGGCACGGCTGGCTGACGAACTCGATGGATCGCTGGTGCGCTCGAAGCGGCTTGAGCGATCCAACCGCGAAATCGCCGACCGGCTCGATGCCGCGATCGGCACCATCCGCGAGGTGCTGGATGCGGGAGAATTGTCATGAGCCACGTCAACGTCACCATCAACGGCCGGCAATATCGCATGGCCTGCGAGGAGGGACAGGAGACGCGGCTGCTCCGGCTCGCCGATAGCCTGGAAGCGCGGATAGCAAGCCTGCGCGGCAAGTTCGGCGAGATCGGCGACGCACGGTTGACCGTGATGGCGGCGCTTACCGTGTGCGACGAACTGCTGGATTCAGGCCAACGCATCCGCGCCCTTGAAGAGGAACTGGTTGCGCTGCGTGACGTGCGCTCGGTCGCCACCGACCGCGCCAAGGCCACGCAGGTCGCGGTGGCGAATGCGCTCAACGCGGCTGCCGACCGCATCGAGAAGACAACGCAGGTGCTTAATCGAACGATCGGCGGCGGCGTCGCGATCGGGTGAACTCTTTTCAACTCCCCTGGAGAGAGTGGCAACCCGCCGCTGGTTATTCCCCTGCATCATGGTTACATTACTCCCGCGAGGCTGCTTCGCGCGTCAGGAGCCAATATCCCCGGGGCCTTATCGATCCTTTAGGGAACTGTCCCTGGCCGGGTCCGTGGACCCGGTCACATGGTGCCCACCTACTTTCGTAGGGAACTCCGGGATCGAGTGCTTCAACGGCGTTCGTGGCTTCGCACTTTTGTTCTTTGATTTGTTATCGCCTCTCCGGCACAGTCGTCATACCCCGCGAATGCGGGGTATCCAGTACGCCGCGGCAGTGCAGTCGGATTACAAGCGTCTTCTGGAATACTGGATCACCCGCCTTCGCGGGTGATGACAAGCTGATTGCTGGTGAGCCGACATCGCATGTCCGCAATCCCCTCCAAAGGTGACTTGCGCAAAATCGCACTCGATGCGCGCGATGCCTTGAGTGAAGAGACGCGCGCCGCCGCCAGTCAAGCTTTGGCCAAGCGGGGGCTACCGTTCGAAATGGTCGCCGGCACCATCGTCTCCGGCTATTCGACGATCCGAAACGAGTTCGATCCAGCGCCGCTGATGGAAAAACTGGCCGCGCAAGGGGCGAAGCTCGCACTGCCCGCCGTGCCGGCGCGCGGCAAATCGCTTGTCTTCCGTGCCTGGTCACCGGGCGACCGCCTCACGCTCGGCCCGCTCGGCATTCTCGAGCCGTCGCCTGCGATGGCCGAACTCATTCCCGATATCATGCTGGTGCCGCTTGCCGCCTTCGACCGCCTTGGCCATCGCATCGGCTATGGCGCCGGTCACTATGACTTTACGCTGGCGCATCTGCGCAAGCTGAAGCCGATTACGGCGATCGGCGTTGCCTTTGCCGCGCAGGAAATCAAGTCTGTCCCTGCGCTGGCGCACGACGTCGCGCTCGATTATGTGCTAACGGAAAAGAAAGCGTTCCGATTCCAAGAGGCCTGAGCTTTGCGTATTCTCTTTGTGGGCGACGTCGTTGGCCGATCCGGCCGCAACGCGGTCGCCGAGTATCTGCCCGGGATGATCCGTGACTGGTCGCTCGATCTCGTTGTCGTCAACGGCGAGAATGCGGCCGGTGGTTTCGGCATCACCGAAGCCATCTACCAGGAATTGCTCGATGCCGGCGCCGACGCGGTCACGCTCGGCAATCATGCCTGGGACCAGCGCGAGGCGCTGGTGTTCATCGAGCGCGCGCCGCGTCTTGTTCGCCCGGCCAATTTCCCGCCCGGCACGCCCGGCCGCGGTGCGGCGTTGGTCGACACCAAAAGCGGCAAGCGCGCGCTTGTGATCAACGCCATCGGCCGTGTCTTCATGACGCCGTTCGACGATCCCTTTGCGATCCTGGCCCGCGAACTCGCGGCCTGCCCGTTGCGCGAGGCGGCCGATGCGGTGGTGGTCGATTTTCACGGCGAAGCGTCCAGCGAAAAGCAGGCGATCGGCTATTTCTGCGACGGCCGCGCCAGTCTCGTGGTCGGCACCCACACCCATGTGCCCACCGCCGACCATCAGATTCTCCCCGCGGGCACCGCCTATATGACCGACGCCGGCATGACCGGAGATTATGATTCGATCATCGGTATGCAGAAAGACGAGCCGATGCGGCGGTTCACGTCGGGCATTCCGGCCGCGCGCTTTGAGCCGGCGCTGGGACCCGCGACGTTGAGCGGCATCGCGGTCGAGACCGACGATGCGACGGGGCTCGCGGTGAAAGTCGCGCCCGTGCGGATGGGTGGCAGGCTGACGCAAGCGCTGCCGGAGTTTTGGGTGGGGTTGGGGGTGAATTGATTTTGCCCGACGGGCGGGTGCGCCTGGCACCCGGCGTTTCCCGCGCCCTCGATTTTCTGCGGGAGTCGTTCGGTAAAACTCGGGCAGATGATGCCGCGAGAACGTGGACGTGTGGCCCGCGTCGTGTCACGGCCCATCCTTCGAGACGCGCGCGAGCGCGCTCCTCTGGATGAGGTCCCGAGCAAGACGCGAAAGGAGACCCTCATGGTGAGGAGATGCGAAGCATCGTCTCGAACCACGAGGCCGAAGCGGATGTTTGAACTTGAATAGAAATTGCGCGTGTCCCACGCGCCGTCAAAGCTTGTATGCGGTGCGGAATCCGCCCCAGTGCTTACCCCTCACGCGGATCGGCACGTCGATCTCGCGCATCATCACCGTCTTGCCGTTGCCCATGTCGCGGGCGTAGCTCTGGATGAGATAAGTGCGCTGATTGCGGCCGGCCGCAAGGCCAGCCGTGTCGTTGAAGATGCGGCGGTTGCGGCTATTGGCGGTGTTCCACGCGACGTCGCCGGCGCGCTGCGGATGCGAGTAGATCTTGTTGTGCACCGGCAGGTAGCCGTTGCGGTCGATCGCGACGCAGAAAACCATGCGCGGATCCTTGGCAAGGAAGGCTTCCTGGAACGGCGGCAAAGCGCGATCGGCCCAATCGAGGATGCGGGTGCGGTGCTGGAGCGGATTGGAGCCGGGTATCTCGACATAGTCGGTGTCGAACAGGGCATCGATCGGGATCGCCCCGCTCGCCACCGCCTGTTCGAATATCTGGTTCAGCTGAACGCCGGCTTCCATGGCGCGCGTGACGAATTCGGTGTTCTCGTCGTGGATCGACCACATCCTGTCTTCGATCTTCTCGATCAGCGCGGCATCGTTGGTCGTGAAGCTGGCATGAACGCCCGCACTCGAGCGTTCGCCGCTGCGGATCTTGAAAGCGCCGATGTCTTCCAGCCTGACGGAAAGCATCTGGTTGAGCGGCACTTTGACGGACTCCGGTCCGCCGATCAGAAGGTTCTCGAGCGAAATCTCGTAGACCGAAGCGGCGATCTTGCCCTGCGGGGCGTCGATCTCGATTTTCAGGTTGCAGGGCAACCGCTCCTGCTTGCGGCGATCGGCGCGCATGTTGGTGCCGAGCAGCACCGCGCAGCGGGTTTTCAGCTTCTGCGCAAAGATGGTCACGGCCTTGCCGGCATTGGCGACATGCTCGCGATGCGCTTCGGCTTCTTTCGCGGCATGGTCGATCTCGGTGGCGCTATCGCCGACCGAAGCGATGAAGTTCGATGCGGTCGCGGCGTTTTCGTTCATCTCGCTCGTGGTCTGAGTCTGCTCGGCGACCGCTCCGTTGACGTTCTCGAAAACTGGGCGGATCGCCTGGATCGCTTGCGAAATCCGGTGCACCGCCTCGACCGATCCGGCGGCGTCGCGTTGCAGCGCGTCGATCTTCTTCTTGATCTCCTCGGTGGCATCCTGGGTTTGTACCGCCAGCGCCTTGACCTCGGAGGCGACCACCGCAAAGCCGCGCCCGGCGGTGCCGGCGCGCGCCGCCTCGATGGTCGAGTTCAGCGCGAGCAGCGTCGTCTGCCGCGCAATTTGTGCGATCAGGTTGACGACATTGCCAATCGCGGCTGAAGATTCCTTCAGACGGTCGACATTGGCGCTCGCGTCATTGGCGGCGGCGCTCGCCTCGTCGGCGAGCCGGCCGGCATCGCGCACCTGCGATCCGATGCCTTCAGCCGAATCGGCGAACTTGCCCGCGGCCTGCGAGAAGATCGCTGCCGTGCTTTGTGCCTCGCTCGAGCGCAGGCTCAGCGCATCGGTGCGTTGGCGGACGGCGGACAGCGTGGCGCCCGTCGCCTCCGCGCCGTCGGCGACCGAACCGGCCGCGCGTTCGAGCTGGCGTATCATGCCGCCGAGCTCGATTTCGAGCAGTTCGAGAATTTGCGTGGCGGACTCCGCTTCAGACGTGTCCACGGCCTCCGTCGGAGCAGCCGGCTTCACCGCCTGTGGGTCGGGCACAGGTGGTGGGGGCGCAGCTTTCCGGAATAATCCAATCGCCATGAGGTCACTCGGCCCGAAGGGTATGAGGATATGACGGCGCACATATTCGTGCCGCACTGTGAAATCATGGTTAACAAGTGCCTGATTTGGCGGCAATTTCCCTTACTTCAGTACCGAATACGCCGCCAAATCTTTGATTTCGGCCGATCTCGGGCCTATAAGGCCGCCTTTCCATCCAAATCACCCTCGCACGACTGCTAGAGATCAGGCATGGCCGGACATTCCCAGTTCAAGAACATCATGCACCGCAAGGGGCGTCAGGACGCCCAAAAGTCGAAGCTGTTCGGCAAGCTCGCGCGGGAAATCACGGTCGCGGCAAAGCTCGGAACGCCCGATCCGGCGATGAACCCACGCCTGCGGGCGGCCGTGATCGCCGCGCGGCAGGAGAACATGCCGAAGGACAATATCGAGCGCGCGATCAAAAAGGCGATCGGCGGCGAGGGCGAGAACTACGACGAGATCCGCTACGAGGGCTACGGTCCGGGCGGCGTCGCCATCATTGTCGAGGCGCTTACCGACAATCGTAACCGCGCGGCGTCTGATATCCGCTCCTATTTCACCAAATCGGGCGGCAATCTCGGCGAAACCGGCGCGGTTTCTTTTATGTTCGATCGCACCGGTATTATCGAATATGACGCCAAAGCAGCGTCCGACGATGCCATGCTGGAAGCGGCGATCGACGCCGGCGCGGACGATGTGGTGTCAAGCGAAAGCGGCCACGAGGTCTACGCCTCGCAGGAAACGTTCCGCGACGTCGCCAAGGCGCTGGAAGCGAAGTTCGGCGAGGCCAGGAAAGCTGCGCTGGTCTGGAAGCCGCAAAATACCGTCGCGGTGGATGACGAAACCGGTGAGAAATTGTTGAAGCTGATGGACCTTCTGAACGAGCACGACGACGTCCAGAACGTGTATGCCAATTTCGAGGTCTCCGACGCGCTAGTGGCCAAGATGGGCGGGTAGGTTTTTTCTTCGTCATTGCCGGGCTTGACCCGGCAATCCATCTATTTGAAACGATTCTTCATTTTGGATGGATGCGCGGGTCAAGCCTGGTCAAGCCCGCGCATGACACGAGGGAGGCGATGTTTGCGCGGCATGATCGTTGATGGCGCATTCCCCGTGCTAGGCGCGAATCTGCGGCATGGGGTATAAATGCCCATGTCCTCGCCGCCGATTTGCTCACCCATTCGCATTCTCGGCATCGACCCCGGCCTGCGCCGCACCGGCTGGGGTGTGATCGAGATCGAAGGCAACCGTCTCACTTACCTCGGCTGCGGGTCGGTCGAACCGCCGGATACTCTGCCGCTGGCAAGCCGCCTGCTCGCCATTCACGAGGGGCTCGCCGCCGTGCTTGGTGATTTTCGTCCCCTCGAGGCCGCCGTCGAACAGACCTTCGTCAACAAGGACGGTGTCGCCACCCTCAAGCTCGGCCAGGCCCGTGGCGTGGCGATGCTGGCGCCGGCGATGTTTGGGATTTCGGTTTCGGAATATGCGCCGAATCAAGTGAAGAAGACGGTGGTCGGCGCCGGCCACGCCGACAAGCATCAGATCATGGTGATGCTGAAAGTGTTGTTGCCCAAGGCCGAGCCCAAATCTCCTGATGCCGCCGACGCGCTCGCCATCGCGATCACGCACGCGCATCATCGAGGTCCCGCCACGATGCGGCTCAAGGTGGTTGGTCTATGATCGGCAAACTCAAGGGCCTGATCGATTCCTACGGCGAGGATTTTGTGATCCTCGATGTCGGCGGCGTCGGCTATCAGGTGCATTGCTCCTCGCGCACCTTGCAGGCGTTGCCGGCTGCTGGCGAGGCGGCGGTTTTGTCGATCGAGACGTATGTCCGCGAGGACCAGATCAAGCTGTTCGGCTTCAAGAGCGATATCGAACGCGAATGGTTTCGCTTGTTGCAGACCGTGCAGGGCGTCGGCGCCAAGGTCGCGCTCGCCGTGCTTGGCACGCTGTCGCCGCCCGACCTCGCCAATGCCATCGCGTTACGCGACAAGGCCGCGGTGACGCGAACGCCGGGCGTCGGTCCCAAGGTCGCCGAGCGCATTGTCACCGAATTAAAAGACAAGGTTCCTGCCTTTGCCAATGTCGATCCGGCGCTGGTGCATTTATCCGGCGCCATAGACAATGACCGTGCGCCGCGCCCGGTAACGGATGCGATCTCAGCCCTGGTCAATCTCGGTTACGGCCAGCCGCAGGCGGCGGCTG
The DNA here is from genome assembly GCA_963752265.1 of uncultured Alphaproteobacteria bacterium. GTDB lineage: Bacteria > Pseudomonadota > Alphaproteobacteria > Rhizobiales > Xanthobacteraceae > Bradyrhizobium. The sequence continues at coordinate 880 of CAVVZW010000005.1, read as the reverse complement.
CGATTGCCGCGGCCTCGCGCAGCGCCGGTGAAAAAGCGGAGACGGCGCAACTGATCCGGCTGGGCCTGAAAGAATTGGCGAAGTAGGTTATCGTTGTCGCCCGGTCTCGTAAGGAATGCACCGCCCGCCATGCTGAGCAAGAAAGACAAGGAACTGATCGAAGCCGCTACCAAGGCGATCAGCAAGCGTTATCGCAACGACTGGCAGGAAGTGGGGGCTGCGATGCGCACCCGCGATGGCCGCATCATCACGGGCGTGAATATCGACGCCTATATCGGGCGGATCGCGGTCTGCGCCGAAGCCATTGCGATTGGGCGCGCCATCACCGAGAGCGGCGACCACGGCATCGAGACCATGGTGGCGGTGCGTCATCCGAAACCGGACGAGCCGGGCAAGATCGCGGTGGTCTCGCCCTGCGGCATTTGCCGCGAACTGATCCACGACTACGACGCCAAAGCGCGCGTCATCGTGCCCGACAATGGCCGCACGCCGAAAGTGGTGAAGATCGGCGAGTTGTTGCCCAACAAATACCGGCGGGGCAGCGAATGAACCCGCCCTCCCGCATCGTGACGCCGGAGCGCCGCAGCGACGACGTCGGCGATACTGCGTTGCGTCCGCAACTGCTGTCCGAATTCGTCGGCCAGGCGCAGGCACGCAAGAATCTGGCGATTTTCATCGAGGCCGCGCGCAAGCGCGGCGAGGCGCTGGACCACGTGCTGTTCGTGGGACCGCCGGGATTGGGGAAGACCACGCTGGCGCAGATCGTTGCCCGCGAACTCGGCGTTGGCTTTCGCGCGACGTCCGGTCCGGTGATCGCCAAGGCCGGCGATCTCGCCGCACTTAGCAAAGACCAACCTGAACCGAAGAGATGTACATAACA
>CAVVZW010000004.1:0-45082 GCA_963752265.1 uncultured Alphaproteobacteria bacterium | reverse complement strand
ACTTCCAGAATGTTGCCGTCTTTGTAGAGCCGGCCCGAGGGCAACTCCTCGATGATACCGGGCTCACCAGGCCCAAGCTTGACCAGGTCGCCGTTGCGACAGATCAGCACCTTGGGAACGCCGGCCGCACGCGCCAGCTTGGCATGTTCGAACAGATGCAGGGCTTCGCCGTGAACGGGAATGAGCAGTTGAGGACGCACCCAGCCGATCATGTCCTTTAGCTCATCACGGCGCGGGTGGCCGGACACATGGACGAGATGGGTCCGGTCGGTGATGACCTCGATACCCTGCGTGATCAGGCCGTTGATGATGGCCCCGACCGCCTTCTCGTTGCCGGGAATGGTGCGCGAGGAAAAAATCACGCAATCGCCCTTGTTGAGGGTCACCTGCGGATGATCGTCATTGGCGATGCGCGACAGGGCCGCGCGCGGCTCGCCCTGGCTGCCGGTACATAGCGCCAGCACTTTGTCCGGCGGGAAATGACCATAGAGGTCTGCACCGCGGAAATTCTGTACCCCATCCAGATAGCCGGTCTCGCGCGCAACCTGAACGACCCGCTCCATGGCGCGCCCGACCACGACGACCTCGCGCCCCGACAGCCGTGCGGCATCCGCAACCGCGCGCAGGCGTGCAACGTTGGAAGCAAATGTCGTCACGGCGACGCGGCCTTTGGCGCCCTTTACCAGCTCGACGATGGTCTTTGCGACTTCGGCTTCCGACGGCGAACGGCCGTCGCGCACAGCGTTCGTGGAATCACCGACCAGCGCCAGCACGCCGGTATCGCCGAGTTCGCGCAACCGGCGTTCATCGGTCGGCACGCCTATGACGGGCGTCGCGTCCAGCTTCCAGTCACCGGTATGCAGAACGATTCCAGCCTCGGTGTGGATGGCCAGCGCGTGCGATTCAGGAATCGAATGCGCCACCGGAATGAATTCGACGCCAAAGGGTCCGAGTTCGATCCGGCCGCCAGAGGGCACGACGGTAACCGGAATCTTCGGCGGATTGCGCTCGGAAGCGCATTTGGCCTCGAACAGCGCGGCTGAGAATTTCGTCGCGTAAATCGGGCATTTCAGCCTCGGCCAGAGATCGATGATCGCCCCGAAATGATCTTCGTGGGCATGCGTCAGCACAAGCCCGACCAGATTCTTCCGCTCCTTCACCAGAAAGGAAATGTCGGGCATGATGGTGTCGATACCCGGAAGGTGTTCCTCGTCGCCGAAGGAAACGCCGAGATCAATCGCCAGCCAGGAACGCTGATGGCGGTTACCGAGACCGTAGATCGACAGGTTCATGCCGATCTCGCCGACGCCGCCGAGCGGGGCAAATGTGAGTTCGTCGGGGCGCGCCATCAGGCAACTCCTGCCGAGGCGGCCACGCCGAAGTGCACGTCGCCGGCGGAAATCAGAACCCGGTCGCCTCCGGAAGTTCTCACAATCATGCAGCCCGTATCATCGATGGTGTCGAAGATGCCAGACACGATTGTCTGGCCGGTATGGACCGACACAGGCTGTCCTATTCCCGCCGCGAGCGCCAGCCAGCGCCGCCGGATTTCGCCAAATCCTTCGCCCCTATCCCAGATGCCGCGACATTCAGTCCAGCTGTCCGACAAGGCTGTGAAGAGTTGCTCCGCACTGGTCTCAACGCCGAGCGCTCTGAGCGAGGTTGCGGGCATCGGCGTCCCCTCCGGCGCGGCAATAACGTTGGTGCCCATACCAACTACGACCGCAAGCCCCCTGCCCGGGATAGCCTCTGCCTCCAGCAGGATACCGGTCAACTTGGCAGGTCCTGCCAACACGTCATTGGGCCATTTCAGTGAAAACCGAAGCGACGCAGCGCCGGACACGGCCCGAAGTGCCGCCTCCAGCGCGAGGCCAGCGGCAAAGCCGAGCGTTGCCGCGGTGGCAGGCGCAACATCGATAATTTCGAGCACGCTGGCGGCAAGGTTACCTCGTGGCGCGATCCACGGCCGGTGCCGACGCCCGCGGCCGGCCGTCTGTTCTGACGTGACAAACCATACCGGTCCACGCTCGCCGGCGCGCGCCCGCTCCATCGCTTGCGAATTCGTCGAGCCGATCTGATCGAAGCTTTCGAGCCGATAGCCGGCCGATGTGGCCCGTGGACCGAGCGTGAACGTCATATCAGCGTGTTGCGCATGTTCTTTTGCCGGATCATGCGGCTAGAACAGCGACTTCGCGGCTGCGCTGGCCATGCTTACCAGCGGTCCGGGGAAGACGCAGAACAAGATGTTGAAGAGGCCCGCGACCGCCAGCACCGCGCGCAACTCGGGGCGTACCGGATCGAGCTGGGTCAGCGGCTCGTCGAAGTACATCACTTTGACAACTCGCAGATAGTAATAGGCGCCGATCACGCTGGTCAGCACCCCGATCACCGACAGTGCAAACAGACCGGCGTTGATCGCCGCGACGAACACATAGAACTTGCCGAAGAAGCCGGCGAGTGGCGGAACGCCGGCAAGCGAAAACAGCAGCATGGCAAAAAAGAACGCGAGCAGCGGATTGGTACGGGAGAGGCCTGAAAAATCGCTGATGCTTTCCACGTGCAGGCCATTGCGCTTCATTGCCATGATGACCGAGAAGGCCCCCAGCGTCATCGACACATAGATCGCGACATAGACCACTACGCCTTGCGCACCTTCGGCCGTTCCCGCAGCAAGGCCTACCAGGGCAAAGCCCATGTGGCCGATCGAGGAATACGCCATCAGGCGTTTGATGTTGGTCTGGCCGATCGCCGCGAATGACCCCAGGGCCATCGACGCTATCGAAACAAACACCACGATCTGCTGCCATTGCGGCATGATGCCGGGAAATGCTGTCAGCGCCACGCGGGTGAACACCGCCATCGCCGCGACCTTTGGCGCCGAAGCAAAGAACGCTGTGACCGGCGTCGGCGCGCCCTCGTAGACGTCGGGCGTCCACATATGGAACGGGACCGCCGACACCTTGAAGCAGAGCCCCGCGAGCAGGAACACGATCCCGAACACGATGCCGAGGCTGCCGGGCTTGGCGGCGAGCGCAATGCCGGCAAAGCTGACCGTCCCGGTAAAGCCATAGATCAGGGACGCGCCGTACAGCAGCATGCCGGACGACAACGCACCCAGCACGAAGTACTTCAGGCCGGCCTCGGTCGATTTGGCGTCGTCGCGGTTGGAGGCAGCGACCACGTAAAGCGCAAGGCTCATCAGTTCGAGCCCGAGATAAAGCATGATCAGATCGCCAGCCGAGATCAAAACCATCATGCCGAGCGTCGAAAGCAGAACCAGGATGGCATATTCGAAAATGCGCCGGGACGGCTCGGCCAGAAACTCCGTCGACAGGATCAGCGTCGCGCCCGAGCCGATCAGCGCGAGAATCTTCAGGAACCGGGCAAAGTCGTCGACGATGAAGCTGCCGTTGAAGGTCGTCAGCTTGCCGGCTGGAAGCGTCAGTTCCAGTACCCCGACAATTACGAGAAGGGCGAGCGCAAGCCAGGTGATCAGGCCTGTCGTACCCACACCCCGATAGGCGCCGACCATCAACAGCGCCATGGCGCCCAACGCGAGAGCGAGCTCCGGCAGTACGGGCAGCAATTGATAACCTGCGCTCTCAAAGCTCATGGCACGTTGTCCTGACTAGAGTTTCGGTTCTGATCAGAAAAACCGAAGCTCGCCTGTCCTTTTGTTTGATGCGTTTTCTTCACGCGAACCGAATTCCACTTCGCTTGAAAACGCTATGCTTAGTGTACGAGCGACGCGGCTTTCACGGCCGTCACTGCGGTATTGTAGTTGTTGACGAGTTGCTGCACCGACGTCGCCGACATGTCGAGCACCGGCTTGGGATAGAACCCGAAGAGGATGGTGAGAACGACCAGCGGCGCCAGCGTCAGGCTCTCGCGGAACGTGAGATCCTTGATGCTGGCGAGCGACGGCTTGACCAGCGCACCGAACACCACCTTGCGATAGAGCCACAGCGCATAGGCCGCCGAGAGGATCACGCCGGTCGTGGCGAAAAACGCGGTCGGCAGCGAGACCTTAAATGTACCAAGCAACGTCATGAATTCGCCGACGAAACCCGAAGTCCCGGGCAGACCGACATTGGCCATGGTGAAGACCATGAACACCAAAGCATAGAGCGGCATACGGTTGACCAGACCGCCATAGGCGGCGATTTCGCGCGTATGCAGGCGGTCGTAGACAATGCCGACGCAGAGGAACAGCGCGCCGGACACGATGCCATGCGAAATCATCTGGAACACGCCGCCCGCGACACCTTGCGTGGTGCCGGCGAAGATTCCCATGGTGACAAAGCCCATATGGGCCACCGAGGAGTAGGCGATCAGCTTCTTGATGTCTTCCTGCATCAAGGCGACCAGCGAGGTGTAGATGATCGCGATCACCGAGAGCGAGAAAATCAGCGGCGCGAATTCATGCGAGGCCAGCGGGAACATCGGCAGCGAGAACCGCAGGAATCCATAGCCGCCCATCTTCAGGAGAATGGCGGCAAGGATCACGGAGCCAGCGGTCGGCGCTTCGACGTGCGCATCCGGCAACCAGGTGTGAACCGGCCACATCGGCATCTTCACCGCGAAAGACGCAAAGAACGCGAACCACGCCCACGTCTGAAGCGAGCGCGGCACGGCCGTGTGCATCAGGACCGGGATGTCGGTGGTGCCGGCATTCCAGTACAGCGCCATGATCGCCAGCAGCATCAGCACGGAGCCGAGGAACGTGTAGAGGAAGAACTTGAAGGAGGCATAGACCCGCCGCGGGCCGCCCCACACCCCGATGATCAGGAACATCGGGATCAGACCGCCTTCAAAGAACAGATAGAACAGCACGAGGTCCAGCGCCGAGAAGGTGCCGACCATCAGCGTTTCCAGAACAAGAAACGCCATCATGTATTCGCGAACCCGCATCTTGACGGATTTCCAGCTCGCCACGATGCAGAACGGCATCAGAGCGGTGGTCAGGATCACGAACGGCAGTGAGATGCCGTCCACGCCCATATGGTAGGTGATGGCGTTGGCAAGCCACGGCGCCTTTTCGACGAACTGAAAGTCCGCGTTCGCGGGATCGAAACGCACCACCAGAATCAGCGACACCGCAAACGTCACCAGCGTGGTCCAGAGCGCAATCCAGCGCGCATTGCGCTGCGCCGCTTCGTCGTCGCCCCTGACCAGATAGATCAGCAACGCGCCCAGCGCGGGCAGGAAGGTAACGACCGAAAGAATGGGCCAGGTCGTCATCTTCTAGCCTCCCACACCGAACATGAACCAGGTGATGAAGCCGGCTACACCGATCAGCATCGCGAAAGCATAGTGATAGAGATAGCCGGTCTGAAATCTTGACGGCGTTTCGGGTCACATCAAGCACCCGCGCCGAGATCCCGTCGGGGCCAAGGCCATCGATGATCTTGCCGTCACCGACCTTCCAGAGCGTGTAGCCGATCCACTTCGCCGGACGAACGAAGATCAGATCGTACAGCTCGTCGAAATACCACTTGTTGAGCAGGAACTGGTAGAGCAGCGGCTGCTGCCTGGCCAGATCGACCGGGAGATACGGCCGTCTGATATAGAAGATATAGGAAACCACCAGACCGATCAGCATCATCACCGACGGCAAGAACTTGATCCATTCCGGAATGGTTTCCATGTCCTCGATGACATGCGGGTTCATCTTGAGGGAATTGCGGAAGAATTCTTCCACACCCTGGCCGGCGAACAATTCCTTGAAGGGCAAGCCGGCCGCGATCGAACCTACCGCGAGCAGGCCGATCGGAATCAAAATCCAAAGCGGCGCCTCATGCGCGGCTTCATAATGTTCCTGATCGTGCGGCTCGCCGCAGAAGGTTTTGAAAATGAGACGCCACGAATAGAAGGAGGTCAGACCAGCGGCAACCACCGTTGCGAGATAGGCGTAGGTGGCGAACGGATTATGCGAGACGTAAGCGGCCTCGATGATCGCATCCTTCGAGTAATAGCCCGCGAAAAATGGAAAGCCGGTCAGCGCCAGAGTCCCGATGCACATCACGGCAAAAGTATATGGGATCCGGTGCCGCAGGCCGCCCATGTTGCGGATGTCCTGCTCGTGATGCATCGCGTAGATTACCGAGCCGGACCCCAGGAACAACAACGCCTTGAAGAAGGCGTGGGTGAACAGGTGGAATATGCCGACGGAGTAGGCCCCCGCTCCCATCGCCACGAACATGTAGCCGAGCTGCGAACACGTCGAATAAGCGACGATCCGCTTGATGTCGTTCTGGACGAGACCAATGGTCGCCGCGAAGAACGCCGTGGTGCCGCCGATTAACATCACAAAGGCTTGCGCATTCGGCGCCAATTCAAACAGCGGTGAAAGCCGGGCGACCATGAACACCCCAGCGGTCACCATGGTCGCGGCATGGATCAGCGCGGAAACCGGCGTCGGCCCCTCCATCGCGTCGGGCAACCAGGTATGCAGCAGGAATTGCGCGGACTTGCCCATCGCTCCCATGAACAGGAGCAGGCAGGTCAAGGTCAGCGCATCGGGATGCCAGCCGAAGAAATTGATGGTCTTTCCGGTCAGGCCTGGTGCCGCGGCAAAGATCGTCTCGAAGTCGGTCGAGCCGACCAGCATGAACACGGCAAAGATCCCGAGGGCAAAGCCAAAGTCGCCGACCCGGTTGACCACAAAGGCCTTGATCGCGGCCGCGTTCGCCGACGGCTTCTGGTACCAGAAGCCGATCAGCAGATAGCTTGCCAGACCCACGCCTTCCCAGCCGAAGAACATCTGTACGAGGTTGTCCGACGTCACCAGCATGAGCATTGCGAAGGTGAACAGCGAGAGATAGCCAAAGAACCGCGGCCGGTTCGGATCCTCGTCCATGTAACCGATCGAATAGAGGTGCACGAGCGAGGACACCGTGTTGACGACTACCAGCATCACAGCGGTCAGCGTGTCGACCCGCAGCGACCAGGAAACCTGAAGGTCTCCCGAATTGATCCAGGGGAACAGGGCAACCCTGACATCATGGTGATAGAAGCCAACGTCGACCAATGTTGCCCACGACAGGCCGGCAGCCACGATCAACAAGCCCGTGGTAATCAGTTCGGCCGCCCGTGATCCGGCCGCTGGCGGCTCGGTCGCGTGATGGTCGTCGTGGCCGTGATCGTCGGTATGCTCATCGTGGGCGTCAGCGGCATGCGCATCCGCGCCGTGCGCGTCGTCGTGATGTTCGACCTCATCGCCGCTAGGGTTGCGCGCATGGGCGCCAAAGATCGAGATGGCGCCCGCAATGATGGCGCCGATCAACGGCAGAAAAACAATTGCCTGGATCATTGGCGGGTTAGCCCTTCATCAGATTGACGTCTTCAACCGCGATCGAGCCGCGATTGCGGTAGTAGACGACGAGAACCGCAAGTCCGATCGCGGCTTCGGCTGCCGCCACCGTCAGCACCAGAAGCGCGAACACCTGGCCGACGATGTCGCCGATAAACGTCGAGAACGCCACCAGGTTGATATTGACGGCAAGCAGGATCAGCTCGATCGACATCAGGATGACAATGATGTTCTTGCGGTTGAGGAAAATGCCGAGAATGCCGAGCGTGAAAAGGATGGCGCCGACGGCGAGATAATGTCCAAGACCAATCGTCATTGCACCCACTCCGCAGCATCCGCGTCCTGCAAACCCTGACCTGAGGCGACCTTGCGTACGGCCATGGCCAGTTCAGGTGTCCGGGCATTCTGAACGTTGATATCCTGCCGCTTGACGCTCGCCTTGTGCCGCAGCGTGAGCACGATGGCGCCGATCATCGCGACCAGCAGCACCATGCCGGCGATCTGGAAATAGTGGATGTACTTCGTATAGAGCACGAGGCCCAAAGCTTCGGTGTTGCTGATATTGCCCGGGATCGGCGAAGTCATCGACTTGCTGACGTTGGGGTTGATCACCCAGCCGCCGGCGACCAGCAACAATTCGAACATGAAGATGCCACCGATCACGATACCGACGGGCAGATACTGGATGAAGCCCTCGCGCAGCTCCGTGAAGTCGACGTCGAGCATCATGATCACAAACAGGAACAGCACCGCGACCGCGCCGACATAGACGACGACCAGGATCATCGCCAGGAACTCAGCACCCATCAGCACGAACAGCCCCGAGGCGTTCACGAATGCCAGGATCAGAAACAGCACGGAGTGCACGGGATTGCGCGAGACAATCACCATGACCGCTGAGGCCACGCAGACGCCCGCGAACAGCCAGAAGAACAGGGCTGGAAGGATCATGCCCTCACCTCACCGGTACGGCGCGTCGAGTTCGATTGATTTCGCAAGCTCACGCTCCCAGCGATCGCCATTGGCGAGCAGCTTCGCCTTGTCATAATAAAGTTCCTCGCGCGTTTCGGTCGCGAATTCAAAGTTCGGTCCCTCGACGATCGCATCCACGGGGCAGGCCTCCTGGCACAGCCCGCAATAGATGCACTTCACCATATCGATGTCGTAGCGCACCGTGCGGCGCGTTCCGTCGTTGCGCCGCGGGCCGGCCTCGATCGTGATCGCCTGCGCCGGGCAGATCGCTTCGCAGAGCTTGCAGGCGATGCAGCGCTCTTCGCCGTTCGGGTAGCGGCGCAGCGCATGCTCGCCGCGGAAGCGTGGCGAGATCGGCCCCTTTTCGAACGGGTAGTTCAACGTCGGCTTCGGCTTGAAGAAATACCGCATGGCAAGAAAGAACGCCGATACGAATTCCGACAACAGCAGCGAGCGAGCGGTAGCGTTGATGTTGACACTCATAGCGACCTCATTTCGGCGCAATCCCCGCCAATTGCAGCACGCCCGCAACGATGATGACCATCGCGAGCGACAACGGCAGGAACACCTTCCAGCCGAGCCTCATCAACTGGTCGTAGCGGTAGCGCGGCACGATGGCTTTCGCCATCGCAAACATGAAAAACATGAAAAACAGTTTCAGCGCGAACCAAATGATGCCCAGCGGCGCCCAGTTGAGCGGAAACACGTCAATCGGCGATGTCCAGCCGCCCAGGAACAGGATGGTCGCCAATGCGCACATCGTGGTGATCGCGACATACTCGCCGAGCATGAACAGAAGATAAGGCGTCGAGCCGTATTCGACCATGAAGCCCGCGACCAGTTCGGACTCAGCCTCGACCAGATCGAACGGCGGACGGTTGGTTTCCGCCAGCGCCGAGACGTAGAACACGACGAACATTGGAAACAGCGGCCACACATACCAGTTCAGGACGGTGAGCCAAGGCAAGCCGATCAGAGAGGCGAGCCCGCGCGAATGCTGCGCCTCGACCACACCTGACAAATTCAGCGTGCCGGCGCACAAAAGAACCGTGATGATCACGAACCCGATCGAGACTTCGTAACTCACCATCTGGGCCGCCGAGCGGAGCGCGGCGAGAAACGGATATTTCGAATTCGACGACCAGCCGGCCATGATGATGCCGTAGATCGACAGCGACGAAATCGCAAAGATAAAGAGAACGCCGACGTTGATATCGGCGATTACCCAGCCGAGGTTGGTCGGGATCACGGCCCAGGCGGCGAGCGCCAGCACACAGGAGACCAGCGGCGCCAGCAGGAACACGCCCTTGTTTGCGCCGGCCGGAATGGTCGGCTCCTTCAGCACGAACTTCAGGAGATCGGCGAAAGATTGGAGCAGGCCGAACGGCCCGACCACGTTGGGGCCTCTGCGGATCTGCACCGCCGCCCAGATCTTGCGGTCGGCAAGCAGAATGTAGGCGATCGCAATCAACAGCACCACGAGCACGAACACGCTCTCGGCGACCATGATGATCAGCGGCCACAAGGTGCTGGTCCAGAATTCGGCCATCAGTTCACTCCGCTGCCGTCAGCATGTGCCCGGAGGCAAGACGCGAGCACTCCGCCATGACGGCAGACGCCCGCGCGATCGGATTGGTCAGATAGAAATCCTCAACGGAGGTCTTGAACGGCACCTTTTCGACCTCACTGCCGCGGCCCGCGAGCGTCTTGAGGTCGGAGGCATTCCCGGCCTCGATCTGATCGAGCCGCATCAGGTGCGGCACCGCCTTGAAGATCGCCTGGCGCAGCGCCGCCAAAAAGTCGTAAGGTAGCTTCTTCCCCAGAACATCCGACAGCGCGCGAATGATCGCCCAGTCTTCCCTCGCCTCTCCGGGCGGGAATCCGGCCCGGTTGGCCATCTGTGCCCTGCCCTCGGTATTGACGAAAATGCCGGACTTTTCGGTATAGGCCGCTCCCGGCAGGATCACGTCGGCGCGATGTGCGCCGGCATCGCCGTGGGTGCCGATGTAAACCACGAACGTGCCATCGGGCACTTTCACTTCATCAGCGCCCAGCAGGAACAGCACATCCAGCGTGCCGAATGTGGTCATCTGCGCGGCGTTAAGACCACCCGCTCCCGCGCCAAAGCCAATATCGAGTGCGCCAACGCGCGAAGCCGTATTCTGCAAGACGGCAAAGCCGTTCCAGCCGTCCTTGACCGCGCCAACGTCCAGCGCGAGCTTCGCGGCCAGCGCCAGCACCGCAGCACCATCATGCCGCGTGAACGCATCGGCGCCGACCAGCACGATCGGGTTCTTCGCGTTCTTCAGGACGTCGGCAAACGAATGCTTGCCCGCGGCGAGGTCGGCAAGCGACTCTGTCCCCGCACCGATATAGTCATGGGCATAGGTCAAGTCGGCTTTGGCGCCGACGACGCCGATCTTGAGCTGGCCAGTGCGCCAGCGCTTGCGGATACGCGCGTTGAGGACGGCGGCCTCTTTGCGCGGGTTCGACCCCACGATCAGAAGCGCATCGGCCTGATCGATACCTGATATCGTCGGATTGAAAATATAGGATGCGCGCCCCGCCTTCGGATCGAAGGCATCGCTCCCTTGCACGGCAAGATTGACCGAGCCGAATTTCGCCAGAAGCTCCTTCAGCGCAAACATCTCTTCCACGGCGGCAAGATCGCCAGCGATCGCGCCGATCCGTTTGCCGTCGATCCGCGAGGTCTTGGCGGCGATGGCTGCGAAAGCCTGCTGCCATGAGGCGGCGCGAAGCTGGCCGTTTTCGCGGATATACGGACGATCAAGCCGCTGCGTGCGCAGGCCATCGACGATGTGGCGGGTCTTGTCGGAAATCCACTCCTCGTTCACCGCCTCGTTGACGCGCGGCAGGATCCGCATCACTTCGCGGCCGCGGGTGTCGACACGAATTGCCGAGCCCAAGCCGTCCATCACGTCAACCGAAAGCGTCTTGCCGAGCTCCCACGGCCGAGCCGCAAAGGCATACGGCTTGGAGGTCAGCGCACCCACGGGACAGATATCGACGAGATTGCCCTGCAACTCAGACGTCAGCGCGCTCTCAAGATAGGTCGTGATCTCCATGTCCTCGCCGCGGCCGGTCGCGCCCATTTCCGGCGCGCCGCAGACTTCGGCCGAAAAGCGAACGCAGCGCGTGCACTGGATGCAGCGGTTCATCGAGGTCTTCACCAGCGCGCCGAGATATTTATCCTCGACCGCGCGCTTGTTCTCGGCGAAACGCGACGTGTCGACGCCGTAGCCCATCGCCTGATCCTGCAGGTCGCACTCCCCGCCCTGGTCGCAGATCGGGCAATCGAGGGGATGGTTGATCAGCAGGAATTCCATCACGCCTTCGCGCGCCTTCTTCACCATCGGCGAACGGGTGGAGATTTCCGGCGGCTCGCCCTTCGGGCCCGGACGGCAATCGCGCACGCCCCAAGCGCAGCTTGCCACCGGCTTCGGTCCGCCCTTCACCTCGACCAGGCACATTCGGCAATTGCCGGCGATCGAAAGCCGTTCGTGGTAGCAGAAGCGCGGAATTTCGGCGCCGGCCGCTTCACACGCCTGCAACAGCGTGTATTCGGCAGGCACATCGATTTCTTTGCCATCGACAATGAGTTTGGTCATTGCTGTCTCAGGTCTTTCCCAGCTTGCAGTCCGGCGGCGCGACGCTGGCGGTTTTCAGGGATGTCTTCACCCATTCCTGGGTGACGGTGGCGTAGGTTTCGAGATAGGCGGGCTCGGCTGCGTTCTTCTCACAGAGGAAGGTGAGATGCGGCTTTAGATCGTAATCGCAGGAGGCAATCCATTCGTGCCGATTGGCAAATGCGCCGAAGGCTTCCTCGCAGGCATAAAGAAAGTAGGACACGAAGCTCTCATATTGAACTTGCTGGTCACGGCTGGCTCGCTTGATCGCGTCATAATCAGGCGAAGAAAACTTCGGATTCCGAAACGCAAGATCGGTGTAGGCCAGAAACGCTTGCCGCGCACTGGTGGCGCGATTGTTGGTGCGGATTTCGTTGATCTGAAACAGGATCGCCACAAAGCCGAGCAGCGCCACGGTCGCCTGCGCCATCTGCGCGAGCGTCCCGTATTTCTGCCAGAATGCGGCGGGCTGCGACATCAAACTACCCCAGCCATCGCGGCTAATAGTGAAAACGGGTAACCAGGCAGCCTCAATACCCAGGCTGTCCGCGTCTCGGCAGACGCGGCATAGAAGCCGATGCAGCCTCCTATCACCGCGCCAACGAGCATGAAAATTGGCACGACCGTTTCCGAATACCCCGCCAGGTAGATGCCAAAGCCGCCACTCCCGAAAAGTCCGGCGCAAAACCAGAAAAGAAACGCCCAACCACCAAGCCCGGGCAAGTCGTCTCTCTTGGTGGACCGGTCGTTTACAAAAACGTTCATCAATCTACTCCGCCGCGACCATGTGCGCGGGGTCGAGAACACCCTGATCGTCGAGATCGGCCTTGTGCGAGTACTGATCGATCCGCTCTTCAATCTCATGACGGAAATGCGCGATCAGGCCCTGGATCGGCCAGGCGGCGGCGTCGCCGAGCGCGCAAATGGTGTGACCTTCGATCTGCTTGGTGACTTCCAGGAGCATGTCGATCTCGCGCTTGTGGGCGCGGCCTTCCGCCATGCGAGTCATCACCCGCCACATCCAGCCCGTACCTTCGCGGCAGGGCGTGCACTGGCCGCAGCTCTCATGCTTGTAGAAATATGAAAGGCGCCCGATCGCCCGGATCAGGTCGGTTGATTTGTCCATCACGATCACGGCCGCGGTGCCGAGGCCCGAGCGCAACTTGCCAAGGCTGTCGAAATCCATCGGCGTATCGATGATCTGCTCGGCCGGCACCATGCGCACCGACGAGCCGCCGGGGATGACGGCTTTGAGATTGTCCCAACCACCGCGAATGCCGCCGCAATGCTTTTCGATCAATTCGCGGAACGGAATGCCCATCGCTTCTTCGACGTTGCAGGGGCGTTCGACGTGACCGGAAATGCAGAACAGCTTGGTCCCGACATTATTGGGCCGGCCGATCGCGGCAAACCACGCCGCGCCGCGCCGCAAGATGTCGGGCGCGACCGCAATCGACTCGACGTTATTGACGGTCGTCGGGCAACCGAACAGACCGACATTGGCCGGGAACGGCGGCTTCAGCCGCGGCTGGCCCTTCTTGCCCTCGAGACTTTCGAGAAGCGCGGTTTCTTCGCCGCAGATGTAGGCGCCGGCGCCGTGAGCGACGTAAAGATCGAACGGCCAGCCGTTGACGTTGTCCTTGCCGATCAGCTTGGCTTCATAGGCCTGATCGACCGCGGCCTGCAAATGCTCGCGTTCGCGGATGAACTCGCCGCGGACATAGATGTAACAGGCATGCGCGCCCATCGCGAAGCTTGCGAGCAGGCAGCCCTCGACCAGGAGATGCGGATCATGCCGCATGATCTCACGGTCTTTGCAGGTGCCAGGCTCGGACTCGTCCGCGTTCACGACGAGATAGCTCGGACGCCCATCCTTGGATTCCTTCGGCATGAAGGACCATTTCATCCCGGTCGGAAAACCCGCCCCGCCACGGCCGCGCAGGCCGGACGCCTTCATCTCGTTGATGATCCAGTCGCGTCCCTTGTCGATGATCCCCTTGGTGCCGTCCCAGGCGCCGCGACGCCGCGCACCCTCCAGGCCCCAATCATGAAGGCCGTAGAGGTTTTTGAAGATGCGGTCCTTGTCCTCAAGCATGGTCAGACTTCCCGAAATTGAAGATCGCGCATCAGGTCACTTCCTTCAGCGTGGTCGGCCCGCCTGCCGGCGCAGAGAACTGACGATCGATTTGCGGCCCGGGCTTCGGCGGATTGCCGGAGGCAAAGCCGTCGAGCACCTTGCCAAACTTTTCCTTGGTGAGGTCTTCGTAGGTGTCCTTCCAGATCAGGACCATCGGCGCGTTCACGCAGGCGCCAAGACATTCGACCTCTTCCCAGCTGAAATTGCCGTCCTTGGACAAATGGAAGGGGTCGTGGTGGATCCGGCTCTGGCAGACCTCGATGAGATCGGCTGCCCCGCGCAACAGGCACGGCGTCGTGCCGCAAACCTGAACATGCGCTTTCTTGCCGACCGGCTGCAGCTGGAACATGGTGTAGAAGGTCGCAATCTCGAGCATGCGGATGTAGGGCATATCAAGCAAGTCTGCGACCGCGCGGATCGCGGCTTCCGACACCCACCCTTCATGCTGTTCCTGAACCCGCCAAAGGATCGCGATCGCCGCCGACGCCTGGCGTCCTTCCGGGTAGTGGGCAATCTGCTCTTTCGCCCACGCCAGATTTTCCGGGGTGAACGCGAAACTCGCGGGCTGCAATTCCTTGGGCGCAAGGCGGCGAACGGACATCGTATTCAGTCTCTCATTGCATGCGGCGCGGCGCATTGGCGTTCAAGGCATCAATTCGTGCCTGCCAGAACGCACTCGCGGTGCCGAAGACGTTATAACCGACGTGGGATGAAACCTTGATGCGATCGAGAATTGAAAGCTCGGTCACGGTCTCAAGACGATTCGAACGGGGATCGTAGACGATGAGCTTAAGCGGGGTCTGGTCGAGAATATAGCGCGACACGGTGTGATCGGGATCGTTGCCGTGTTCTTCGCACATGATTACGCTGTCGCCGGACAGCAGCCGTTTACCGCCTTTGATGGCGTCGATCTCGACACCCTCGACATCGAGCTTGATGAGATATTTGCCGCCCGGCGCAATCTTGCCCTCGTCGAGGAGGTCATCAAGCGCCATGACCGGCACATCTTCACCGCCGCTATTCGCGCCACCGGCAATACTGAACGCCTCGTGTTTGGTCCCCGACAGCCGCGCGATGCCTTTGGCGGCGCCGATCGCGCACTTCCACGCCTCGAAGCGATTGCCGTTGACCTTCGCATTGTTGGCCAATTTGGGGAAATTTTCCGACGATGGCTCGATAGCGATAGCCCTGTGCGCACCAAACGGTTTGCTTGTCACGAGTACCGACCAGTAGCCGTAATTGGCGCCGCAATCGAGCAGCGTATAGTCGATATCGGCGGAATGGCGAAACAACAACTCGAGTTCGTCCTCGTAGCGAAACGAGCGGTCGAGCAACTTGCTCCAGTAGCCGTCGCCGTAGGGAAACTCGAACGTCGCATCCTCGTTCAGCTTGATAGCGATGTTGCGCGCGGGGAGCGTCTTGCGCAGCAGGTTGGCGCAGCCGTTATAACCGCGATGTGAAAAATGCGACGATATTTTCGATCCTGTCACCAGCGCCAGCGCAGCCGTCCGTTCCCACAGGTTAGCCCCTTCCAGAGCCCCTGAAGCGCGGTCGAACTGAATGGGCGGCGGAACGATCACCGATCGACCTCTCCGAACACGATGTCGAGCGATCCCAAAATCGCCGAGACGTCGGCAAGCAGATGGCCCCGGCAGATGAAATCCATCGCCTGGAGATGCGCAAATCCGGGCGCCCGGATCTTGCACTTGTAGGGCTTGTTACTGCCATCGGCGACGAGGTAGACGCCGAACTCGCCCTTGGGCGCTTCCACCGCGACATAGACTTCACCGGCCGGCACGTGGAAGCCTTCGGTATAGAGCTTGAAGTGATGGATCAGCGCTTCCATTGAGCGCTTCATCTCGCCGCGGCGCGGCGGGAAGATCTTGTGATCCAGAATGGCAACGGGCCCCTGCCCTTCAGGCGCCCGCAGCTTGGCGATGCACTGCTTCATGATCTTGACCGACTGCCGCATCTCTTCCATGCGGATACAGTAGCGGTCGTAACAATCGCCGTTCTTGCCGATCGGAATGTCGAAATCCATCTCGGCGTAGCATTCGTAAGGTTGAGCCTTGCGCAGATCCCAGGCCGCACCGGAGCCGCGCACCATCACGCCGGAGAAGCCCCACTCCCAGGCCTGCTTCAGTGTCACCACGCCGATATCGACGTTGCGCTGCTTGAAAATGCGGTTACCAGTGAGCAGGGTCTCAAGATCGGCGACCACCTGAAGGAACGGGTCGCACCACGCGTCGATATCGTCGATCAGCTTGGGCGGCAGGTCCTGATGCACGCCGCCGATGCGGAAGTAAGCCGCATGCATGCGCGAGCCCGAGGCGCGCTCGTAAAACACCATCAGCTTCTCGCGCTCTTCAAAACCCCACAAAGGCGGGGTGAGTGCGCCGACGTCCATCGCCTGCGTGGTGACGTTGAGAAGGTGAGAGAGAATTCGGCCGATCTCGCAATAGAGCACGCGGATGAGCTGGCCGCGGCGCGGCACCTCGATGCCGAGGAGTTTTTCAGCGGCGAGGCAGAACGCGTGCTCCTGATTCATCGGCGCGACGTAGTCGAGCCGATCGAAATAAGGGATGGCCTGAAGATAGGTCTTGCTCTCGATCAGCTTCTCGGTGCCGCGATGGAGCAGGCCGATATGGGGATCGACGCGGGCGACAACCTCGCCGTCAAGCTCCAGCACCAGACGCAGCACGCCGTGCGCGGCCGGATGTTGAGGGCCAAAATTGATCGTGAAGTTGCGTAAGGCTGGGCTTTGTTCGTTCATGGCTTCGGCTCCGCCTTCGCTTTTTCGTCACCGGGCAGCAGGTAATCCGCCCCTTCCCACGGAGACATAAAATCGAATTTCCGGAATTCCTGATTCAAACGCACCGGCTCGTACAGCACCCGCTTCTCCTGGTCGTCGTAGCGGACCTCGACAAAACCAGTCAGCGGGAAATCCTTGCGCAAGGGGTGACCATCGAAGCCGTAATCGGTCAAGAGCCGCCGCATGTCGGGATGCCCGACGAAGATCACCCCGTAGAGATCGTAGGTCTCCCGCTCAAACCAGTCCGAGCCCGGGAAAACGTCGATGATCGAAGGCACCTGAGTGGTCTCGTCAGCCTCCGCACGCAGGCGGATGCGCGCATTCATCGTCGGCGACAGCAGATGATAGACCACGTCGAACCGCTTCTCGCGGCCGGGATAATCGACCGCGGTCACATCAATCAGGTTGACGAAACGGCAGGCCGGATCGTCTCTCAAATAGCGGACGACATCCACAATTCGGGCCGCGTCCACATTTACCGTCAACTGATTGAATGCCACAGAGTGGCCGCTCGCCGCACCGGCCAACGCGCCAACAATCGTCTGCCCCAGAGCGTCAAGCCTGCCGTCGTCCATAAGCTAAAACCCTAACGTTCGATGGTTCCGGTGCGCCGAATCTTCTTCTGCAAGAGCAGGATTCCGTAGAGCAGAGCTTCCGCCGTGGGCGGGCAACCGGGGACGTAAATGTCGATGGGCACGATGCGGTCACAGCCGCGCACCACCGAGTAGGAATAGTGATAGTAGCCGCCGCCATTGGCGCATGACCCCATCGAGATCACGTAGCGCGGCTCCGGCATCTGGTCGTAGACCTTGCGCAGCGCCGGCGCCATCTTGTTGGTCAGCGTTCCCGCCACGATCATCACGTCGGACTGCCGCGGCGAAGCGCGCGGTGCAAAACCGAAGCGCTCGACGTCGTAGCGTGGCATCGACACCTGCATCATCTCTACGGCGCAACAGGCGAGACCAAAGGTCATCCACATCAGCGAACCCGTGCGCGCCCACGTGACCAGGTCGTCGGCAGCGGCGACGAAGAAGCCCTTGTCGGAAAGCTCGTGGTTGACTTCGAGGAAATAAGGATCGGTCGCGCCGACCGGCTTGCCGGTCGAGGGATCAAGGATACCGGTCGCGGCGGGAGCAACGGCGGGCGCGAACCCTGGCCTGGCGGGTGATGGGCTCAATCCCATTCGAGGGCGCCTTTCTTCCATTCATAGGCAAAGCCGACCGTGAGGACGGCCAGAAAAACAACCATTGACCAGAACCCGGTCGCCCCCAGCTTTCCGAACGCCACTGCCCAGGGAAACAGGAACGCCACTTCGAGGTCGAAGATGATGAAGAGGATGGCCACCAGGTAGAAGCGGACGTCGAACTTCATGCGGGCGTCGTCAAAGGCATTGAAGCCGCATTCATAGGCCGACAGCTTTTCGGGATCGGGCTGCTGGAAGGCCACCAGGAACGGCGCGATCAGGAGCGCCAGACCGATCAGGCCGGCAACCCCGATAAAGACCACCAAAGGAAGGTAATTCTGCAAGATGCCGGTCATCGGGAGGGACCTTTTCCTGCGGTAGTTGGGAGGCCGCAGATTCGTACATTGGAATTGTTCCGAGGCTTAGCGCAGCGCACCAAGAGGCGCAAGACAAGCAATCTTGACGCCCTGCCCCGCCCACAATCGGCGGTTCGACCCGAGCTATCAGCCCAATTTCGCAGCCGAAAATTCCGCGAACCCGCACGCGGTCGGGCCGCGGGTGCCGGGACCATCGGAAGACGGGAATGAAACCATTTTTACGAACCGACGAAACGAGCCGGAAACAAATGACGGGTACATCAGGAACCAACAGACGGCGCCTAAAGACGCCTCGGAGGCTTCCATGAACCACTCAATTCATTCCGCGGACCGGGCGACCCACCTTAAGATCGTGGTCGTGGCGCTCGTGGCCGGATTAGCGGTGGCCGGTTTTGCCATTTCCGCCCACACCAACGCCGATTACAGCCAGACCGCCCGGGTGATCAAAGCGGGCAAGCCAGTGGTCGTGACGAGCTCGGATACCTCCGTCGTTCGCTAACCCTCGTCCCCCCGAGGACCTCGTTCCCCCCAACGAGGATGTGAAAGGGCCGCCCTCCCCAGGCGGTCCTTTTGCTTTTTCGAGCAGCCAAAATCGGAGCCTGACGAGAAGCCGCTGGGAGCCGGTATTTGGGAGGGTGATCAGGTGCCATTCTTAAAGAATGGCGCGAGAGACGGGACTCGAACCCGCGGCCTCCGCCGTGACAGGGCGGCGCTCTAACCAACTGAGCTACTCCCGCGGATGCCGCAATCCGCTTAAGGATTGGTCCGCAACGAGAGCAGGGATTAAAGGTGCGCCTCTCGTTAGTCAAGGTTGTTGCGAATCCCCTTCACTCACAGGGTTTTTTGCGTGTCGATGCAAAAAATGGCCTATTTACAGGCAAACCAGCGCAGGCAGCCCGACATCGAATCATTTAAGGCCTGCTACGTCTTGGTTTCCTGAGCAGGAAGCAAACGAGGAGGGCCAAACATGGCGAAGAAAGCAGCTAGTCCCACCACGATCACCCTCAAGCACCTCGCAGCCGCAATCGCTGAGGAACAGGAGTTGTCCAAGAAGCAGGCGGAAGCCATCCTGACCGACCTGGTGACGAAGATCACCAAGCACCTGAAAAAGGGCGAGCGCATTCGTATTGTCGGGCTTGGCATCCTCCAGGTCCGCAAGCGCGCCGCCCGCATCGGCCGTAACCCGGCCACCGGCCAGCCGATCCAGATCAAGGCGAGCAAGAAGGTGGCTTTCCGGGCTTCCAAGGAACTGAAGGAAACTGTTTGACAAGAAATTAGCCTAACCGGCTGATTTTACAACATAATGGCATTATTCCGGTGAATTGAGCGCGGCGATCCGGAGAGGCGCCACGCTCTGCTACCCCAAAGGGGCGTTTTCTGTTACTCGGCTGCCCCCATGACCGCGCGCACGCCCCTCAATATCACCCACACCGTGACCGAGCGCTTTTTGCGCTATGTGGTGATCGACACCCAGTCCGATCCGGCATCGCCGACCTGTCCCTCGACTGAAAAACAGAAAGATCTGGGCCGGCTGCTTGCCGCCGAGCTGCGTGAGATAGGCCTTTCCGACGCCCATCTCGATGATCACGGCTATGTCTATGCGACAGTCCCGGCCAATACCGATAAACGCGTGACGGTGATTTGTTTCTGCTCGCATATGGACACCTCGCCCGATTGCACCGGCGCCAATGTCAGGCCGCAAATCGTCAGGAACTACCAGGGCGGCAACATCGTCTTGCCGGCCGACCCCTCGCAGGTGATCCGCGTTGCGGAGCATCCGGCCCTCGCCCACCAGATCGGCCATGACATCGTCACGACTGACGGCACCACTTTGCTAGGCGCCGACAACAAGGCCGGCCTCGCGGAAATCATGGATGCCGTGCATTTCCTGGTGAAGAACCCGCAAATCAAGCACGGCACGATCAAGATCCTGTTCACGCCGGACGAAGAGATCGGCCGTGGCGTCGACAAGGCGGACTTGAAAAAGCTCGGCGCGGAGTTCGCCTATACGATCGACGGCGAAAGCGCGGGCCAGATCGAGGATGAAACCTTCTCGGCCGACGCGGCCACCATCACCATCGAGGGCGTGTCCGCCCATCCCGGATTTGCCAAGGGCAAGATGGAACACGCGATCAAGATCGCCTCGGCAATCGTCGATCGCCTGCCGAAAAATACCTGCGCGCCCGAGACCACCGAAGGCCGGGAGGGATTTTTGCACCCCATTGGCCTGTCCGGGACACTGGAGAAGGCCACGCTTGGCTTCATCGTCCGCGATTTCACTGAGGAAGGTTTGCACGAGAAGGAAGCATTACTCGAGAGCATCGTCAAAGAGGTAATGGTTGACTATCCGCGCTCAAGTTATCGCATCGACATCAAGCAGCAATACCGCAACATGAAACAAGTGATCGATCGCCACCCCGAGATCGTCGACTATGCGGTCGAGGCGATCCGCCGCGCAGGCCTTGACCCCGTCAAGACGTCGATCCGTGGCGGCACCGACGGCTCGCGGCTGTCGTTCATGGGACTGCCCTGCCCCAACATCTTCGCGGGCGAACATGCTTTCCACTCCCGGCTCGAATGGGTCAGCCGACAGGACATGGAAAAGGCCGTGCAGACCATCGTCCATCTCGCGATGATCTGGGAAGAACGGGCCTAGGGCTGTACTCAGGCCTTGGCCGTCACGATCCAGATCGCGGCATCGAGCGAGACTGTTTGCCCCTTCAGGTGGGGCGTCAACACCTCGCGGATCGATTGCGTGGCGGCGGCCACGACCTCCGGCGGCTGCTCGGCCAACGCGCGCGCAGCCGGTCCGATTTCGAGCGCGCTCTTTACAGCAGCATCCAGTCCGACGCCGATCGCAACGTCGAGCGCAAGATCAACCGGCTCCATAGTGATTGCCGAAAATCCGGCCGCGCTCAGGATGCGATTGACGCGCCCCTCGGACGCAAACGAAAACGGGCCGGGATCTTCCGGGCCCATTTGGGGCATTTTCGGAACGTGCCGGTAGACGGCCTGAAGCGGGGTCATGAAAAACGGATTTTCGCGCGCCTCACGCCAGCAGGCGAACGCAAGCCGGCCTGACCGCTTCAAGCCACGCCGCATATTGGCAAAGGACAGCGCGGGGTCGGCGAAGAACATCACGCCGAAGCGCGAAGCGAGCAGATCGAAGTCGTCCTGCGCGAAATCATGAATCGTCGCGTCCGCGAGCGCGAATTCGACCGGAGCACCTGACGGCATCACTTCCCGCGCACGCGCCAGCATCGGCGCCGAGATATCGATGCCCATGACATGCCCGCTCGCTCCCACAGCGCGCGCGAAGGCGAAGGTGGTGGAGCCGCTGCCGCAGCCGACGTCGAGAATTCGTTCGCCCGCTTTGATCCGGACCCGGTCGATCAGGATGTCGGCGACCGGCTGAAGCAGAATGTCTTGCACCGGCTGGCGATCCGCCCAGCGCTTGCCGCCGGCGCCATTCCAGTAGGCAATCTGATCGGCGTTCCGATCGTGGCCTTGGGGTGCGTCCATGTCTTTAAACCCGTTGTCTCTTCAAGCCTATTCGTCGCGTTATGAGCCGAACTTCATATGTCAAATAGCATGAAAGTAGCCCACTCATATTATTGCGCCCGCGGCTGCTACCACGATGACGTGATTTTTAACCCACCGAGGCCGGCAAAACTGATTGAATGACGGCGGTCATGACGTCCAGTCTGACAGTGTTTGCAATTTAGAAGATATCCAGCGCATGCATCGCGGCCACGCCGAGGATTGAAGACATGATCGTCCGGCTTGTGGCGCTCGCGGCGCTCGCCATCTCGATTCCCCGCTCAGCCAGCGCTGAAGATCCGGACAAAAGCGGCTACACGCTTTTCAATCCGGTGCCGGATGACCTCATGCGCAAGTTTGCGCCAGACCGACCGACCAAGGGCTTTTCGGTTCGCACCATCGACGCGGGACATTTCGAGATCGAGACTGATCTTGTCAATTACACCGCTTCTAATTCTCCCGGCGGTACGGCGCATAGTCTTCAGGCGCTCGATCCGACCGTGAAACTGGGTCTCACCAACTGGATGGATTTCGAGGTCCAGTTCAACGGACTGCAATATGCGGAGTCCTTCGATGGAAACGCGCCGTTCAGTTTCCAGAACAATGCTGGCTTCGGCGACGTCTTCCTGCGGGCCAAGATGAACCTGTTCGGCAATGACAGCGGCCCCGCCGGCCTTGCACTCATTCCCTACGTCAAACTGCCGTCGTCGACCCCGCTCATCAGCAACGGCGCTACCGAAGGCGGCTTGATCGCACCGCTGGCGCTGCGGCCCGACGATTTCATCGTGACGCTGATGACCGAGGTCGACGACTTAAAGAGCGCGACCGCCAACAACCGCTTTGCCAATTTCGTCAACCTCGTCAGCGTCAGCCACGCCGTGCCCGGCACCGAGGGCATCAATGCGATGGTGGAGCTGTTTTCATCTGTGGGAACCGACCCGGCCACGGCGCCGATTTACACGCTCGATTTCGGAATGAATTTTCGCCTCAGCCAGCACGTTATTCTCGATGTCGGACTCAACCTTGGCCTTAATAGCGCCGCCCCCAAAGCACAGGTCTACACGGGAATATCGGCGCGGTTCTGATTTACTTTTTTACAGATCGTGCATTGTTATGCGTCACGTTTCGCTATCAGGCCAATGACGTGAAGGAGGCCGCCGATGCCGAACGACCCGGAATATTGGTTTCCAGCGAAGCGTTACGGTTGGGGTTGGGGAATTCCTGTGACCTGGCAAGGCTGGGTCGTCATGGCGATTTTTTTCATCCTGCTGATTGCGGGCGTCGCGATCGTGCCGCCGCAGCGCCAGCCGATCGAGTTTATCGGCTACGTCGTGATCCTCAGCGTCGCTTTGACTGGCGTGTGCTGGTGGAAGGGCGAACCGCCGCGATGGCGGTGGGGCGACGAGTAGCGGCCGATTAGGATTGTGTCTACCAGGCAACAGACATTGGAACCAGATTCCCGTTAATACGGGACCATGCCCGCCCGATACCGTCCGAGAAATGTCCGAAATGCCGATGTTCGTTGACGCGACGGACGACCTCTGCCGGGCCGCTCTTTTGTCTGCCACGATTGCGACAAAGACGATCCCATGAATGCGGCGTACAAGTGGATCAAGAGCGAACTCAGGCCGCCAGAGTAAGGCCGCCGCATAAGGTAGCTACCGAGATGGCCGATCAGTGGAGCGAACAGATACATTGCCCAGTTTGCCGCAAGACTGGCTCGGCTGACCTCACCCAAAGCAAAGGCGAAGATATGCCGACCGCTGCCGTTTCGGCTGGCTTCAGAATCGTCAAAACCGAATATGGCCCCATTTTTCAGTGCGAAGCCTGTGTCGTTCAAGCAGCGCCGTAAGGCCGCGAGGGGAAGCCGCTAGAGATTGCGGTAAAGCGCGTGCTTGCCTTCACAATCGCGAGGTGGGCCAGTGCACCCTAGGCAAAGCAATCGAGGTGATGTCGGTGCTTCGATCCCGACTACCTTCTTGTGGTTCAGGCAGTCGTCGCAAGTAATTCAATACGACTGCGGCGTATCCCAAGATGAAAATCGATCCTGCGGCGCAAGCTAACGTGATGACCATCTCTGCGGTCCCGGCTGTTTGACTTTGCACCATGTTACACAGGCCTTACTAATGGCGCGTTGAATTGGTTGCTGTGTTTGATCGATAACTTTAGGGCGGCGTTAAGCCATCCGGACGGCCTCCCGGCCCCTATCAACGCGTCCAACGGCACAATTAGTCGGGGGAGCGGCGTTTCCCTGCCGACTCATTTTAGGAGGCAAAAAATGCGGATGCCGATTTTTTTGGCTTTGATCGTAACTGCAATTGCTGCAACTGCCGCCGACGCTGCCACCTGTTACAAGACGGTCTCCGGCAGGAAATCTGAAGATCAGTTGTTCGAACACTTCCCACAATGGCGGATCGATCGCGATCAACAACCGCGTCGATGCCAAGGCCTCAACGATCAGCGCCGTCCACATCAACTAGCGTCGGTCTGGTACAGCAGCGCGCGGCCTTCGCTTCATCGCCAGAAACTTATCAAGCCATCCTGGCTCCTCGCAATGGCGTTCCCACGCCGCGCGAACCTTGACCAATGCAGTCCTTACGGTCGGCGCCCCGACGTCGGGCCGTTGGCGCGGACTTAGAAGAATAGGTGCTTGATCGCTTCAAACACAGATTGAAGGGCAGAAAACACCGATTGAACCCACGAAGCGTGCGCCAGTCTTTGGTGATTTCCTTGCCGGCCTGAATTGCCGCACCTTTCAGAACGTTCGTCACGAACGTATCGACCCGTTCTTGCCATTTGTTGATGCTTGGGTCGGCAACCTGTGCAGCTTCGGCCAGCTTTGCCAGATCAATTGGCGCCGTCGCGCGTGGCACTTTCAACAAAGCGATTAGGTTTTGAATGCTCGCTTCGTCAACGTTCAGATTTTCGTCGAGATAGGTTCCACTATTGTGACCTATGCCAGCCGGTCGCGGTGCCGGAGCGAAACCAGCGGGTCGAGCGGCCAGCGCAGCTTCGAGGATAGCGAGACGCGCCTTTAATCTTGATCGCTCGGCAATCAGGACGGCTGACTTGCTGTTTTCAACAAAAGAGCCAGCTTCCGCTGTCATGCCCGCGCCGACAAAGGAGCCAACACCTGTGGCAAAGGAGCCTGCTGCTGCTGCCATGCCCGCGCCCGTGGCAGAGCCAACTCCTTCGGCAATACTCGCGCCGACGCCGTTAGCAAAACCCACGCCGTGAGCAGCGCCCACTGCTGCCGTGAATTCGAGGGCGCCCCCAAAGTCGGCGACCACCCGTGTTGTCGGCGGGGGGAATGGAGGCTCGGCAGGACCGTCGTGAATAAAAAGCGGTGAACGCTGTTGCAGCGGTTGCGGTACATCCCACCATTGCGAAAGGTTCGTTGCGGAATCAACCGGGCGCAGCGGGAGCGGCGGTTCTTGTAGATGCGACTCCGCACCACGACCCATATACCGCAGCGAGGGGTCTCCCGTGACGATATGAGAGTTGACCCCCGGCGGAAGCGCCTCCGGCTCCGGCGTGCTCTCGCTTGGTGGTGTCGTTTCGGCCATCGAATTGGTCCCGGTTCGGCATTAGATAGCGTCGCCTAAAGCGGTGCTGCAAGCGGCTCGTCGCTTCGGCCCGAACAGTGGGGTGGTAGGCGATGACGGGATCGAACCGCCGACCCGCTCCGTGTAAAGGAGCCGCTCTACCGCTGAGCTAATCGCCTTCAAGACCCGCCACAGAATACATCGTTTCGGTGGCGATAACGGTGGCGGAAGCCGTTGGAATTCCAAAAGCCCCAATAAACGAAGGGTCCTTTTGGTGCGACGCATCTCGGCGTAAACGAGATGCTCTAACCAGCTGAGCTAGCCGCCCGTGAGGTGCTGTTTAGCCTCGCCAACCCCTTTGGCGCAAGGTCCGATACGGCCGCCGCCCGATAGAAAACCGGCAAAAAAACGGCGCCCGAAGGCGCCGTTTTCATTCGTTTGTTGACGGCCTCAGTGCGCCGTCAGACCGCCGGGAGCCTCGTCGCCGGCTTCCGGCGTTACCGGAGTAACCTTGGCGGAGTCCTCTTCCCAGACGATCGGCACGGGCGCCCGCACCAGCGCCTTGGCGACGACATCGTCGAGACGGGCCACCGGAATGATGTTCATCCCGCCCTTGATCGCATCGGAAATCTCCGTGAGATCCTTGGCGTTGTCCTCCGGGATAAGCACCGTCTTGATGCCTCCGCGCGCAGCGGCCAGCAGCTTCTCCTTCAATCCGCCGATGGGTAGCACCCTGCCCCGCAGCGTGATCTCGCCGGTCATGGCGACATCATGCCGAACCGGGATGCCCGTCATGATCGAGACGATGGCAGTCGCCATCGCAACGCCCGCCGACGGCCCGTCCTTCGGGGTTGCCCCCTCCGGCACATGGACGTGGATGTCGCGCCGGTCGAACAACGGCGGCTCGATGCCGAAGCCGACGGCGCGCGAACGGACATAGGATGCCGCCGCCGAAATCAACTCCTTCATCACGTCGCGCAGGTTGCCCGTGACCGTCATCTTGCCCTTACCGGGCATCATGACGCCTTCGATCGTCAGCAACTCGCCGCCGACATCGGTCCAGGCAAGACCCGTGACAATGCCGACCTGGTCGTCGCTCTCGATCTCGCCGTAGCGATACTTCGGCACGCCAAGGAAATCCTCAAGCGTCTTCTCAGTGACCTTGACCGACTTCTTCTTGGAGATCATCAGCTCCTTCACCGCCTTGCGGGCGAGTGTCGAAAGCTCACGCTCCAGGTTACGCACGCCCGCTTCGCGGGTGTAGCGGCGGATCATCAGCAGCAACGCGTCGTCGTCGATCGACCATTCCTTGGTATCCAGGCCGTGCTTGGATATCGCATTCGGGATCAGGTGCTTGCGCGCGATCTCGACTTTCTCGTTCTCGGTATAGCCGGCGATCCGGATGATCTCCATGCGGTCCATCAACGGGCCCGGAATATTGAGCGTATTCGCGGTCGTGATGAACATCACGTTGGAGAGGTCGTAATCGACCTCCAGATAGTGGTCGTTGAAGGTCGAGTTCTGCTCGGGGTCAAGCACCTCAAGCAGAGCCGATGACGGATCGCCGCGGAAGTCGGCACCCATCTTGTCGATCTCGTCCAGCAGGAACAGCGGGTTCGAGGTCTTGGCCTTGCGCATCGACTGGATGATCTTGCCCGGCATCGAACCGATATAAGTCCGCCGGTGGCCGCGGATTTCAGCCTCGTCCCGCACGCCGCCCAGCGACACGCGAACGAACTCACGGCCGGTTGCTTTCGCAATCGACTTGCCGAGCGAGGTCTTGCCGACGCCGGGAGGGCCAACGAGGCAAAGGATCGGCCCGGTCAGCTTGTTGGCGCGCGACTGCACGGCCAGATACTCAACGATGCGGTCCTTGACCTTCTCAAGCCCGTAGTGATCGCTGTCGAGCACCTCTTGGGCTGCAACCAGATCCTTCTTGACCTTGGACTTCTTGTTCCACGGGATCGAGAGCAGCCAGTCGAGATAGTTGCGCACGACGGTCGCTTCCGCGGACATCGGCGACATCTGGCGCAGCTTCTTCAGCTCATGCTGGGCCTTTTCGCGCGCTTCCTTGGACAGCTTGGTCTTGGAGATTTTCTCTTCGAGATCGGCGAGTTCGTCCCGGCCCTCGTCGTCGCCGAGTTCCTTCTGAATCGCCTTCATCTGCTCGTTGAGATAATACTCACGCTGCGTCTTCTCCATCTGGCGCTTGACGCGCGAGCGGATACGCTTCTCGACCTGGAGCACGGAAATCTCGCTCTCCATCAGCCCGAGCACCTTTTCAAGGCGCGCAGTGACCGACAGCGTCTCCAGGATCGCCTGACGGTCGGCGATCTTGACGGCCAGATGCGAAGCCACGGTGTCGCCGAGCTTGGCGAAGTCCGTGATCGCCTGCACGACGCCGACGACCTCGGCGGAAATCTTCTTGTTGAGTTTCACATAGCTCTCGAAATCCGACACGACGGAGCGTGCGAGCGCTTCCGCTTCAACTGAAGCCGCATCGGTATCGGCGAGCGCGACCGCGGTCGCCTCATAATACTCGGTCCGCTCGGTATACTTCTCGACGCGCGCGCGCTCGAGACCTTCCACCAGCACCTTCACGGTACCGTCGGGGAGCTTCAGGAGTTGCAGAACGCTGGCAAGCGTACCGGTCTCGTAAATCGAATCCGGCGCAGGATCGTCGTCGGAGGCATTCTTCTGCGTCGCCAGCATGATCAACGCGTCGTTCTTCATCACCTCTTCGAGCGCGCGGATCGATTTCTCGCGGCCAA
Source organism: uncultured Alphaproteobacteria bacterium (assembly GCA_963752265.1). GTDB lineage: Bacteria > Pseudomonadota > Alphaproteobacteria > Rhizobiales > Xanthobacteraceae > Bradyrhizobium. The sequence continues at coordinate 16,786 of CAVVZW010000004.1, read as the reverse complement.
CGAAAAGCGGCACGATCATGTGCGGGAAGACGACGATGTCGCGCAGCGGCAACACCGGGTAGGCATGGCTTTCGCCGTGAACGATTGATGGCCGGGGTTTTGGGGTCGTCATGGCCTTTTCCTTTTGTTGTGCCCCCTTGCTCGCCATCCGCTAGAAGCGCAACGGCCACAAGGTGCCAGATAGGTCGAACGCGAATCTTGAAACTGAATTCACGCCGCCAACGCCATTAGGTGGCTATCGACCATGGGGGTGTCAAGTCGTTGAAAACCCCTGTTACACAGGGCTAAACGCTGCGTTCGGCTTAAGCCGAAACGGCCGCCGAAAGGCTCGGCAGCCGACGCAAAATACGCCAATTTCAAGCGCCCGAAAGCCTCAGGCGCTGGCGCTGGTCTCGACAGCCCGGTCGGAACGGTCGGCGTAGATGTAGAGCGGGCGAGCCGTTCCTTCCACAACTTCACGCGAGATCACGACCTCTTCGACACCTTCCAGACCCGGAAGATCGAACATGGTCTCGAGCAGAATGCTTTCGAGAATCGAACGCAGGCCCCGCGCGCCAGTCTTGCGCTCGATCGCCCTGCGGGCGACCGCGCCAAGCGCCTCGTCGGCGAAGGTCAGCTCGATATTCTCCATCTCGAACAAGCGCTGATACTGCTTCACCAGCGCGTTCTTCGGATCGGTGAGGATCTTCTTCAGCGAAGCCTCGTCGAGGTCCTCCAGCGTCGCCACGACCGGCAAACGGCCGACGAATTCCGGGATCAGGCCGTACTTCAAAAGATCTTCCGGTTCGACGTGGCGGAAGATTTCGCCGGTGCGGCGGTCTTCCGGCGCCAGCACCTGGGCAGCAAAGCCGATAGAGGTCGAGCGGCCGCGCGCCGAGATGATCTTCTCGAGCCCGGAGAACGCACCGCCGCAGATGAACAGGATATTGGTGGTGTCAACCTGCAGGAATTCCTGTTGCGGATGCTTGCGGCCGCCTTGCGGCGGCACGGACGCCACCGTTCCTTCCATGATCTTCAGCAAAGCCTGCTGCACGCCCTCGCCCGAGACGTCGCGGGTGATCGAGGGATTATCGGACTTGCGGCTGATCTTGTCGATTTCGTCGATATAGACGATGCCGCGCTGGGCGCGCTCGACATTGTAGTCGGCCGACTGCAACAGCTTCAGGATGATGTTCTCGACGTCCTCGCCGACGTAACCGGCTTCGGTCAGCGTCGTGGCGTCAGCCATCGTGAAGGGAACGTCCAGGATGCGCGCCAGCGTTTGCGCCAGCAGCGTCTTGCCCGAACCGGTCGGGCCGATCAGCAGGATGTTCGACTTCGCGAGCTCAACGTCGTTGTGCTTGGTCTGGTGATTGAGCCGCTTGTAGTGATTGTGGACGGCGACCGAGAGCACCTTCTTGGCATGGCTCTGGCCAATGACGTAGTCGTCCAGGACCTTGCAAATTTCCTTCGGCGTCGGAATCCCGTCGCGGGACTTCACCAGCGAGGATTTGTTTTCCTCACGGATGATATCCATGCACAGTTCGACGCATTCGTCGCAGATGAAAACGGTCGGGCCCGCGATCAGCTTGCGAACTTCGTGCTGGCTCTTGCCGCAGAACGAGCAATACAGCGTGTTCTTGGAGTTGCTGGCGCCAACCTTACTCATTCATCTCTCCGTCCGCAGTTCGATTCCGCACGCTCGCCCTATTCCCGGCAATTGCCGGCCCCCACTTCTGTCCAAAGTGTTGTAGATAGAGCAAAATTCGTACCAAAAAAGACCCTGTTCTTAACGGCCTGCGAGAATCGCAAGACCTACTCGAATCCAATGCAAGCATACCCTAACCGACCTAGCCAACCATGCTCGCACCCGACTATCAAGAATTCGCTAATCGGTCGGGGGCACGCTGTCCGTGACAATACCGTGATTTGCGCCGTGACAGGCCGATTAACGCCTGAAATCGGTCAAACGTTGCGGGATTGCCACGCCAAAAGCGAGGGACGAAAGTGGAACTTTCGTCCCAAAACATGCCGAAAGGGTCCGTTTTGAGACTCTTTCCACCCGGCAGCCAGCAAGAAACCATTAACGCCAGTTCAAGCCGGACTGCTCGACCGTCCGATCGCCCCGTCAGCTCGTCTTGTCAGCTCGTTTTGGCAGGCGCCGGCTCCTCGGCCCGTTTGTCGATCACCTTGTCGACGAGGCCAAACGCCTTGGCATCGTCGGCAGTCAGGAATTTGTCACGCTCCAGCGCGTCTTCGATCGCCTTGTAGGTCTGGCCGGTATGCTTGACGTAGATCTCGTTGAGCCGCTTCTTGAGATTCAGGATTTCCTGAGCATGCAGCATGATGTCGGTGGCCTGGCCCTGAAAGCCGCCAGAGGGCTGATGCACCATGATGCGCGAATTCGGCAGCGAGAAGCGCATGTCCTTTTCACCGGCGGCGAGCAGCAGCGAACCCATTGAGGCCGCCTGCCCCGTGCACAACGTCGATACCGGCGGGCGAATGAATTGCATCGTGTCGTAGATCGCAAGCCCCGACGTCACCACGCCACCCGGCGAGTTGATGTACATCGAGATTTCCTTCTTCGGATTCTCCGCCTCGAGAAACAGAAGCTGCGCGACAGTCAGTGTCGCCATGCCGTCCTCGACCGGTCCGGTCACGAAAATGATCCGTTCTTTGAGGAGGCGCGAGAAAATGTCGTAGGCTCGCTCACCACGGTTGGTCTGCTCGACCACCATCGGCACGAGGTTCATGTAGGTTTCAACGGGATCGCGCATTAATCACCCAAAGGTTGGCAGAAACGAACATCCGCCGGCAAAACGACATGAACGGGAATAGCCGGCAGGAGGAGCATTCCGTGATGCAAGACGACAGAAGATAGTTCACAGATAGGCTTAGGTTACCCGGCCACAAGACCGGGGCGAAGCCGTAGGTCACGCCAGCACTTGAAGCTGATTCTGGCCGCTGGGAACAGCCGCGAGGCGTTCACCTCGAAGCCCTTTTACGCCTCAACCTTAACGCTGAACTTACAACTACTTAGGCCACCCGCTTAAGCAGCGCTCTTCTCGGCCTCATCGTCCTTGTAAAGCTCCTCACGCGAGACCTTCTTCTCGGTGACGGTGGCAAGTTCAAGGATGAAGTCGACAACCTTGTCTTCGTAGATCGGTGCACGAAGCTGGGCCAACGCATTGGCATTATTGCGATAGAAATCCCAAACTTCCTTCTCGCGGCCTGGCATCTGGCGGGCGCGCTCGATCACCGCACGTCCGACCTCGTCGTCGGTGACGGTGATCTTGTTCTTCTCGCCGATTTCGGAGAGCACAAGGCCGAGCCGGACGCGCCGATCGGCGATCTTGCGGTATTCTTCCTTCGCGGCCTCTTCCGTCGTATCCTCGTCGGCGAAGGTCTTCCCGGCCTGTTCCATCTCGGACTTGATGGAATTCCACATCTGGTTGAACTCGTCGTCGACGAGGCTGGGCGGCGCATCGAAGCGATGGGTTTCGTCAAGGCGGTCGAGCAGGATGCGCTTGACGCGCTGACGCGTCGCGCCGGCAAATTCCGTCGCGATCCGCTCCCGCGCCGCGTCCTTGAGCTTGTCCAGCGATTCCAGACCAAGCGTCTTGGCAAACTCGTCGTCGATGGCGGTCGCCTGCGGCGCCTCGATCAAGGAGGCCGTTGTTTCGAATTCAGCCGGCTTGCCGGCCAATTCCTTGTTGCCGTAGCTGGCGGGGAACGTGACTTTCAGCGTCCGCGTTTCGCCCGCGCCAATCCCGATCAGCTGTTCTTCAAAGCCGGGAATGAACGTGTTGGAGCCGATGGTCACCGGGATGTTCTCCGCGGAGCCGCCCTCGAACGCTACGCCATCGACCGTTCCCTTAAAGGAGACCGTGACACGGTCGCTGTTTTCGGCCTTCGCGCCCTCACCCTTGGCGACAAAGGCCTTGTTCTGGTCGGCGATGCGCTTGACGGCATCCTCGACTTCAACATCCGTCACTTCCGCCACCGGCTTCTCGACCTTGAAGCTCTTGAAGTCGGCCAGCACAATCGGCGGCACCACCTCGATCGCAACCGTGTAGGTGAGATCGGATTTGCCGGAGAGCAGTTCCTCGACCTCTTTCTCCTCTGTCGGCATCGTCACCTTGGGCTCGGTGGCCAGGCGGAAGCCGCGCTCGGTGAAGAGTTGCGAGTTGGTATCGCGGATGGTCTGGTCGATGGTCTCGGCCATCACCGAACGGCCATACACCTTCTTCAGATGGCTAACCGGCACCTTGCCCGGACGGAAGCCGTTGAGGCGGACCTTGTCCTTCAGTTCCACCAGACGTACGCCCGCCTTGGCGTCGAGATCAGCCGCCGGAACGCTAATCTGAAACTCGTGCTTCAATCCCTCGGCAACCGTTTCTTTTACCTGCATGGCTTCAATCTTCCCGATAGGTCCGGCCGAACCGAACGACTTGCTGTTGACGGCGGGCCTTTAGACCTTGCGCCGATGGTTTCAGCGATCTCCGAAACCCTTTGAAATTATTGCCCTATTTTGGTTGCCCGGCTGTCGGCGTGTCTGGGCTCCCACAGCGCTCGACGCTGACAGGCAATGGGCTGTGCTCGTAGCCCAATGGCGGCACGAGATCAACCGTTCCTACAGAGCCCAGCCGCTTTTACGGGTTCGCCAGTCCGGCAGTCTCGCTCGTCCCTGCGCACGCTGGTGGTTCGATTCTAACATTTGCATCCCGGTGCGGCAGGCACCTTTGCAAATGTTAGAATCAAAGGACCACGATCGCGCTCATCCCCGCGACAAACGCGAAAGCGTGGAGATGCGGAGATCATGCTTGATCAAACAACTAAAGCGGAATGAGATTCATCGAATCTCATCCCGCTTTGATATTGCGGCTACGACGGCAAGCCCGCTGCGAACCCGGTCTTACCAGCTCGCGCGCAGCGTGCCGGTGCCGGCATAGGTCTCCGAGTTGCGGGCGAACTCGCCGTCGAACTTTGCCAGCAACGACCAGGTGGTGTTGAGGCGCAGCTCGGCCGAGGCGGTGATGAGCGCGGAGTCCTTCGGCAGCGACGCCCCGTTGACGATGAAGCTCGATCCCGGAAGCGTCTGGAACGCCGCCTGAAGCGACGGGTCGCTGACCCAGTCATGCGCCCACGCCACGCGTCCCCGCAGCATCAATGGCATGCTGTCGACGACTTGCCGATTGTCGAAGCGCGCGCCGAGTTCGCTGCGGGTATCGGTCGTGCTCATGGCGCCATAGTTGAGTCCGAAGCCGCCGCCTGTGGTGTCGGTCTCGTTATAGGTCGGCGTGTGCAACAGTTGGGTCTGCACCGCCGCATACGGCGTGATGCCGAAGCTCGCCGCAGTGACCGGCAGCGCGAAGCGGTAACCGCCTTCGATCCGCCCCGCGTAGTCCTGACCCTGGAAGTTCGCGGTCAGCGGGTCGCCGAGTGCGACGCGGCTGGTCTTGAACCATTGGTTCGCGAACGAGAACGCCGCCGACAGATACGCCGGACCGAACGTGCTCTTGCTGTAGAGGCCGGCCTGGAAGGCGTCGCTGCGCCCACCGCCGAGACCCTGCGCCAGGCTCCAGTTGGTGTTTCCGCCAGCGAGCGCGAAGCCCACCACCGTGTTCGGCGTGACGCGGTAGTCCGCGCCCGCGGCAACCCCGTAATCGCCCGCGGTAAGGTGGTTCGAGCCCACCGCCGCATTGCCGCTAGCATTGCTGGTGCCGCCAAAGGCCGAGCCCCACACGTTCCAGCGCGCATCGAAGTTCGCCGGCGCAGGTTGAGCCTTGAGCACTGAGGCATAGGCCAGCGCCACATCGGGCGGCAGGCTCGCCTGCTGCTCCGGCGCAAATCCGCTCGGACTCATGCCACCACCAACGCCACCGCCAGCAAAAGGATCGAGCAACAGATTGAGGAACTGCGTCGTCATCTGGAACGCGCCCTTCTCGGCACCGGTCGCCGCCTCGCCCGATACCTGGTTCAGCGCGTTGCCCAAGCTGCTGCCGGAAAGTCCGGCCAGATTGACAAACCCCGGCGTCAGCTTGCCGCCATTGTTGAAGAACGCGTTGATCGTATTCGCCGCGCTCTGCTGGTTCCGGTTGAGTTCACTCGGAGCCGTCGCGCCACCGCTACCCATATTCATGGTTAGATTCAGCATCACGTCCGTCGTGGTATAGCTCAGGCTTTCGGTGAACCCGGTCGGGACATTGCCGGTGATGCCGTTGAACTTGGTGCCGCCGAGCCCGCCGCTGGCGTGCAGAATGTCGTAGCTCTTGGCCACATAGCTGCCGGCCGCAAACACGGTTTGCACGCTCCCTCCCGTGAGCCCTGCGGTGCCCAAGACGCTCGTGCCCGCCGCAAACGACGGCTTAACCGCCACGACGTAGAGCGCGCCGGACTGGAACGCGAGACTGCCTGATACCGTCAGCATGGCGGTCGGGCTCATCGTGTTGCCCGGCGCGAGCGTGCCGCCGGAACCGATCTGCGTCGCGCCGACGAGGCCGGTGCCGGAGAGCGTGCCGTGGCCGCTTACCACTACGGTTGAGCTGGCGATCGAACCGTCCACCTCCAGCGTACCGCCGGTGACCGTGGTCGAGCCGGTATAGGTGTTGACACCGGTGAGGGTCTGCGTGCCGGTGCCGATCTTGGTGAGCCCGATGGTTGGGGGGCTGTCGAACTCGCCCTGCGCGCCGTCGTGGATCACGCCGGAGAACACCGTGCTGGTATTATCATTGCCAACCGCCAGCACCGCACTTGAACCGGTTAAAGCACCGTTATTGGTCACGGTGCCATTGCCGGCGAGTGAGCCGATCGTCTGGTTAAAGCTGCCGATATCGAGCGTTGAACCGGCGTTCACGGTGACCGCGGAATTGGCGCTGAACGTGTTCGTCGCGCCGCCTTGCAACGTAACGCTATGGGTGCCGTCGCCGACGATCGTCGCGCCCGAATAGGTGTTGGCGCCGGAGAACACCACCGTGCCGCCGCCGGCGCTGTCGGTGACCGTCAGCGAACCCGTCGTGCCGTTGCCGTTACCGTTACCGTTACCGATCGCACCGGAATACGTAAAAATGGTGCCGTTGGCGTCGATCGTGCCGCCGGTCGTATTGATGACGCCGGCATTGGCGATGGTGAAATTGGCGGGTGGCCGCATGCCGTTCGTATGGACGACGACGGCGTCGAACAGGGAGCTACCGCCCGACTGCAAGGTGCCGCCGTCGAATGTGAGCGTGCCGGTGCCGATCGCCGAAGAAGTAATGGCACCGGGCGTGCCGACCGTGGCGACCCCAACCTGCAAGGTGCTGCCCGACGAGATCGTCGTGCCGCCGGTATAGGTGCTGGCGCCTCTCAGTAGCAGCGTGCCGGTACCATTTTGAATGACCGAGCCGTTGCCGGTAATCGCGTTAAAGATAGTCTGGGCGGTGGTCTGGTTGAATGTGAGGCTGCCGCCGCCGTTGATTGCGAGGTTGCCGGAGAGAACCGATCCGATTTGCAAGGTCAGCGTGTTGCTACCGCCGGTGAAGGTGATGGCGTTGGCCATCGTTGCGCCGTCACCGCTGACGCCGCCCGCGATCGTGCCGCTGTTGGTGATCGCGAGGCCGCTACCGACGATGCCGGCTCCCCCCGCGCCCGCCACGCCGCCGCCGCCGCCGTCCATGCCAGCCTGTCCGCCGCTGCCGCCCAAAACATTGCCCGAATTGTTGAAGCTCGCGCCGGACGTTGATAACGGCGCGAACTGCACACCTACGCCGCCATCACCGCCATTTCCATTGAGGAAGCCGCCGGTACCGCCGCTGCCGCCGTTGCCGCCGGTGATCGAGCTGCTATTGGTGCTGCTGCCTGAGCCCGTGACCACGGCGCCAAAGCCGCCCGCGCCGCCGCCGCCGCCGCCGGCGTTAACGGCGCTACCGCCGCCGCCGCCGGTGCCGCCGTTCAGCGCCGACGAATTTGTGATGGTGGTCGTGCCGCTGCCATTGCCGTTGAACCCGCCGCCGCCGCCGCCGGCCGCGGCGCCGAGGCCCGAGTTTTGACCGTGTTGTCCATCAGGACTTTCGGATGTGCCCCCGGCGCCACCCGAGCCGCCCTCACCGGCGCCGCCGACGTTACCACCGGCGCCCCCCGCGCCGCCGCCCGCGCCGCCACCGCCGCCGCCGCCCGCGCCGGTCATGGAGCCGTTGCCGCCGCCACCGTCACCGCCGTTTACGCCAGTGAACCCAATTCCACCCGTACCGCCGGCGCCCATCGAGCCGTTACCCCCGCTGCCGCCATCCGCCAGCGCTGGGGTCGCAGCGCTGGTCACCAGCGCGGTCAACAACATCGCGCCCACGAGCCCGGTGCTCGACAACGCACGGCGTCGCGCCGAACGAAGCATCGTGTTGGATGAATTCGTGTCGGCGTGATTCTTCATTTCCTCCGCACCGGCGCGCACGCCCGATGCGGATCTCAACCCCTGCAGCCCCATAACGACCCCTTTTTTTGGTAGATTTTTCTGGATCGGTATGGGGCGTTTTCGCCCTTCTACTCGAACCGGCTCACGTCGACATCGGCTTCGCTATGCTTTCGCGCGCGTGCGTTTGGCGCACATCGCAGCGAGGATGCAGTCGCACCAACGCGACTCGCACACTAATTGTGTTTTTATTTTTAATCTATCTAAAATTGTCGAGCGATTATTCGGCGACGATGGTCACGATCCAGGAAACGGATGTGACGAACGAAAACCCGATGTGCCGCATTCATTTTTGCGACGGGCAAAAAAATGTTGATAACTCGCGCAGATGCGAGCGGCGCGCGGACCCGCCGCGGCACGATCAGACTTTGATGACTTCAGGAGTTTGTCCGCACCGGCCCCCGCCAATGCGCGTCTTAAACTGTGCCGCCCCCACACACACGTCTCCGTTGCGCGTATTTCCATTTTCGCGCAACCTCGACAGCGCGTAGCACGTTCGCTGACACGCATTCAAGCAGGCTACATATGACGAACTCGTTATTTGCCCTTTTGCACAGCGCCCGCCGCAAAATCGAGAACGGGAAGGCTCCGGGGCGATATCGTTCGGAGCTGCTCCTTGACCACCTGGAAGCTTGGGCTCGCCAGCTTTCGGTCGCCGTCCCAAAGCTCGATGGTCCAGGTACCGGGGACGATCTCCCAATCGTGAAAGCCGGAGCCTATGCCGCTTCGAGGAGACCGGCGCTCACAGACACGGCCTGCGACGGGGCCGGATATCAGGCTATCTGATGCCCGCGGTTATGCGGACCGGATCGATTCGAGGAACCTGCCCATTTCAGATTTCAGCCGGTGGCTTTCGCTTGTGAGCGCCCGGGCGGACGACAAGACCTGCGAGGAAGCCGACCCGGTCTCGTGGGCGCCGCGCTGAACATCGGTCACGCTCAAGGAAACCTGCTCGGTGCCAGAGGCGGCCTGCTGCACGTTGCGCGAGATTTCCTGCGTCGCCCCGCCCTGCTGTTCGACGGCGGTTGCGATCGTCGCCGAGATTTCCGACAACCGGGCGATGGTCGCGCTGATATGGCCGATGGCACCGACTGATTGCTGGGTCGCGTTCTGGATATCTGCAATCTGCTGGCCGATTTCGCCGGTGGCCTTCGACGTCTGTTCGGCGAGCGCCTTGACCTCGGAGGCAACGACGGCAAAGCCTCTCCCCGCCTCTCCGGCACGCGCCGCTTCGATGGTGGCGTTCAACGCCAGCAGGTTGGTCTGGCCCGCGATCGAGTTGATCAGTTCGACGACGTCACCGATGCGGCTTGCGGCCTTCGACAGCCCGCTGACATGTTCGGTCGTGGCCTGGGCCTGGCCGACGGCTTCATTGGCAATCCGCGCGGTCTCATGGACCTGCCGGCCGATCTCGTTGACCGATGACGATAACTCCTCGGTCGCCGCCGCCACCGACTGGACATTGGCCGACGCTTCCCTCGAAGACGTGGCGACGCTCATGCTGAGTTGCTGGGAACGCTCAGCAGTCGAGGCCAACGCTCCTGCCGAGGTTTCGAGTTCTTTCGAAGCCGTGGATACCGCCTCGACGATCTGCCCAACTGCATCTTCGAAATTGTCGGCGATCTTGAGCATATCTTCTTTGCGCTGCTCGGCCGCGCGCATTCCTGCCGCGACCTGATCCGCCTTGATCCGGTCGGCCTCGATCATCTTCTCTTTAAGGATATGGATGGCGCTCGCGACCTGCCCGATTTCGTCGCTGCGTTCCTGCCCCGAAACCTCGGTGGCGGTATTGCCTCCGGCCAACTCACCGAGGCTTGCGACCACACTCATCAGGGGGCGCGAAATACTCCGCTGCACGGCAATCAAGAACAGAACGGCGCCCGTCACAGCCGAGATCGCCAGAAGCAGGCCAACGGTCCAGCCCGTCCGTCGCGCGCCATCGGAGGCCTGTTTTGCTTCCTGGTCGGCGACCGAGATAAAGCGCTCTTTGGCTTTGCCCAGAAGTTCGGTCGGAGCTCGGTCAATGCCGGCCACGGCCGCATCGCCGGCGGCGCTGTCAAAGCCGCGGTCCTTGAATGCCTGAAGCCCGCGCCGATAGGCCCCGCCCATTTCCTTGTGGGCTGCGGCGAACTGGCCGATCAGTTGCGCGGCTTCCGTATCCGCCACGCTTGCTTTCATCCGTTCTGCCGCGGCGTGGACGTCGCTTTCGCGCTTCTCGAATGCGCCCCAATGCTTGTCGAGGGCTTCCGGCTTCTTGCCGCGGAGCAAGGTGTCCTTCCACTCCTGGACCTGCTTCTTGAAATTGGTCTCGATGACCAGGACGTCAACGGCATTGGACTGGCTTGCTTTGACGTCCCTGACGAACACCTCGACGCTGTCAGAATATTGCCAAAAGCCGTAAGCCGCCGCCAAGAGCAGAACGGCCGTGCAGAGGCCAAACAGCAAAAGAATGCGGCCACGAATTCCGAGCGAAAAGCCTTTCATCGGGGCATTCCCAAAATCTGTCGTCGAGAATCGATATCGTTCAAAATTAAGGCAGTATGTCCCTCCATGCTTTCCCATTTCTTAAACGGGAAAGGGCGCCTTTTGCCGCACGCCTACAGTAAGTTGCAAGACGCGTTGAGATCGCCTCTGGGTGCGCACGATATTTCGCCAAGAGAAATTTCGCCAAGAGAAGTTTTCGGGAAAAAGCGGCAAAAGTCCGCCTTCGCTGGCGCTTCGCTCAAGCTACGCTGGACACGCTTCGCCCTGACGGGCAGCGCCACGCATAGCCCGCCAGGGCGAAGCGTGGTGCGGGCGGAGGGACTCGAACCCCCACAACTTTCGTCACTGGAACCTAAATCCAGCGCGTCTACCAATTCCGCCACGCCCGCAAGAACAGCATCACGTTTGGCCGCGATGCTGTTATCTGATCGCGGTTATTGAATCCACTGCGCTGGACATATCATGCGGAAAATGGTCCGCATCAACACCGTGTCAGATCACAATTTTAAGCCCAACCGCCGCGCCGTGGTGGCGGGGCTTGCGGCTATGGCGCTGCAAGCGCCTGATCGCGCGGCCCACGCCGAAGGGCCGGCTGCGCTCATGCTTCGCTGCAGGGCGGATCTCCTCGGATTGCGGGAAAAGGACCCAGCGACACCCGTATGGTCGCTCGGCGATCAACCGCTTGTTTTCAAGCGCGGCGACCAGGCAAAGATCACGCTATCCAACGATCTCCCCCTGCCCGTGGTTCTCAACTGGCGCGGCCTCGACGGTGTCGCGACAGCAGAGCCGCTGCTCACGCGTTCTGCGGTGGCGTCATCCGGCAGCGACAGCTTCGGCCTCCCCTTGCGCAACGCCGGAACATACCTGTGCGATCCGACATTGCTGGGGGACGGCGCCACACGGCCGATGCGCGCTCTGCCGCTGATCGTTCGCGAGAGCGAACCAGTGCAGGTCGATCGCGACGAGGTGTTGCTGATCGAGGGCTGGCGGCTGAAGACGGACGGCACCGCGATTGCGCCTGGCCTTAACCCCGAGGGCACCGTGGCGGTCTACACCGTGAACGGGGAGCTAATGCGCCAAATCAAGGTGCGCGGCCGCGAACGGGTCAGGCTTCGTTTCATCAACGCCCTCCAGCGCCATGTGATTGCATTGAAAATCGAGCGTCACGACGTCACGGTCATGGCGCTCGACGGCCAGCCGGCCGAGCCGTTCCTGGCGCGAGGCGGCGCCTTTGCGCTCGCGCCCGGCGGCCGCGCGGATGTTTTTGTCGATATGCCGCCAGAGGCGGACAGCACGGACGTTCTGATGCATGACGGCGAGGTGGCCCGCCCGATCGCCCGGTTGGTCGTGTCGGACGAGCCGCCACTGCGAAATGAAATTCGTCCCCCACCGTCCGCGCTGCCGTCGAATGGCTTGCCCGCGCGTCTCGACCTGAAGAGCGCGTTGCGGGCCGATCTGGCCTTTGGTGGTGAGCCGAAAGACTGGCTTCGACCGGCCACCTTTGCCCCCACCGCCCCGCCCGCCTTCCGCGCCAAGGCCGGCCGCACGGTGGTGCTATCGCTGACCAATCGCGCCGAGAGGACGTCCGTCTTTCACCTGCACGGCCATCACTTCAGGCATCTCGATCGGCTCGACGATGGCTGGAAACCGTTCTGGCTCGATACGATTGCCATCGATGCCGGACAGACCCAGCGCATCGCTTTCGCCGCCGAGTATGCCGGCCGCTGGCTGCTGGAGGCTGTCGAGACGAATTGGAGCGTGCCGCGGCTGCTGCGCTGGTACAGCGTCGAATAAATCTCGCGCTAATACTCGATGTCGAACGCGTCGTAGAGATGGCGCGTCACCGCCGGCAATGTCTCCGGCAAATCCTCGGCGATCAATCCCGGTCCGGCCTCGCGCGCCGCCTCGCCATGCATCCAGACGCCCATTGACGCGGCTTCGAATGCCGCCACGCCCTGCGCCAGAAGCCCCGCGATCATGCCCGCGAGCACGTCGCCGGCGCCCGCGGTCGCCAACCAGGGCGGCGCATTGGCGGCAATGGTCGCGCGGCCATCGGGCGAAGCCACCACTGTGTCCGGCCCCTTCAAGAGTACCACCGCGCTGGCGCGCGCGGCCGCATCCCTCACGCGTTCGAGTTTGGAACGCAGCGGATACTTGTTGCTGGGATCGCTGAACAGTCTTGGAAACTCGCCCTCATGCGGCGTCAGAACGACCCGGGACTCGCGCGCGTGCCTGATCGCTTCGAACAGCCGATCGGGGCCGATCGGCAAAACTCGTCAGCGCGTCCGCATCCAGCACGATCGATCGCCTGGCCGACAGCGCTGTCAGCACGAAGTCCCGCGTGCGTTCTCCAACGCCGGCGCCCGGCCCGATGACGCAGGCGTTGAAGCGTTTGTCGCCCAGCATTTCGGCGAATTCGATCGCCGTATCCGCCGGGCGAACCATGATCGCCGTCAGCGCCGAGGCGTTGACGGCGAGCGCATCGCGCGGCGAGACCAGCGTGACGAGACCTGCGCCGGCGCGTAGCGCCCCTCGTGCGGCGAGCCGCGCCGCGCCCGTCGCCGCTAATCCGCCGGAGACGACCGCGACATGGCCGCGGCTGTATTTATGCCCGTCGGTCTGCGGCACCGGATAGGCGCCGTGCCAGAACGAGGGGATGTTCTCGAACGTCTTGGGTTCGATCTCGCCAAGCACCCTGGCGTCAATTCCAATGTCAACAACACGCACTTGTCCGCAGTGAAGACGTCCCGGCAGCAGCAGATGCGCGGGCTTGCGGCGGAAGAAGGTAACGGTTTCCACGGCGCGCACGGCCGTTCCCATCACGGAACCGGTGTTGCCGTTGATGCCGCTCGGCAAGTCGACTGATAGCACCGGCGCGCCGTTGGCGTTGATCGCCTCGATCATCTCAAACGGCTCGCCCTTGACCGCCCGATCGAGGCCGGCGCCGAACAGCGCATCGATGATCAGCGCGGGCTTGCCAATGGCCTGCGGATTGAACGGCAATACCGGATACTTCCAGCCACGCGCGGCCGACGCCGCATCGCCCTGCAAGCTCTCCCGTTCGCAAAGCAGAATGACCTGCACTTCCCGGCCGTGGGCTGCGAGTTCGGCAGCCGCGACAAAGCCATCGCCGCCATTGTTGCCGGGTCCGGCGATCACAACGATCGGGCCTTCCTCGACCAACTCCATCGCGGCTGCGGCAACGGCCTGGCCTGCGCTCAGCATCAGGGCAAATCCCGGCGTTCCCGCGGCGATCGCCAGCCGGTCGGCGCGCTCCATCTCGGCGGTCGTCAGAATTTCCATGCCCAATCCCCTGACAGAAACGCCTTTTCCGAAGGCAATTTCTCCATCTGCCTGCACGTCAAACCCAAACACATGCTCAACGTTTGACCTATTTGCCTATTTTTGCATCTGCCCTATGATTGGACGATTCTCGCCGACAGCCTTTCGACGTCTTGTAAACGACTGACAAAATTAAATAATTCGGCATCTTAACGATTTGGCATAGACCCTGCTTACCAGGGAACGAGTGGACCACTCGTTTCGCAACTGTTGGCTTGGTCAGGCAAATATCAAGCCTGCGCTTGGCTATCGGACCCGCATTATCGCGCAATCCGCGCGCAACAATCCTTGAGACCCTGAAACGTGCCGGGAGGCAACCTGTGAAGAAAATCGAAGCCATCATCAAGCCGTTCAAGCTCGACGAGGTTAAAGAAGCGCTTCAGGAAGTCGGATTACAAGGCATTACCGTCACCGAAGCCAAGGGATTTGGCCGGCAAAAGGGCCATGCCGAGCTCTATCGCGGCGCCGAATACATCGTGGATTTCCTGCCCAAGGTGAAGATCGAGATCGTGATTTCCGACGAATTGGTCGAGCGCGCGATCGACGCCATCCGCCGCGCGGCGCAGACCGGGCGGATCGGCGACGGCAAGATTTTCGTGTCCAATATCGAGGAGGCCATCCGCATCCGGACCGGTGAATCCGGCCTCGACGCGATCTAGGCTTGGAAGATTATCCTCACTGATCGACCGCTGGCGGCCGACTGCCGCTACAAGCGGCACGCCAACTATTATTCGTATATTGTCTTGGTCATCCCCCGATTGTATTGACGGATGATAATTGGCCGGCCGCCGGGGCTGAGCCAGGTCAGTCACAAGGGGAAACCATGAAAACCGCCAAGGACGTCCTCAAGTCGATCAAGGACAACGACGTCAAATACGTCGATCTGCGCTTTACCGATCCGCGCGGCAAGTGGCAGCACGTTACCTTCGATATCACCATGATCGACGAAGAAATCTTCGCCGAGGGCACGATGTTCGACGGCTCCTCGATCGCAGGCTGGAAGGCGATCAACGAATCCGACATGTGCCTGATGCCCGACCCGGTTACGGCCACGATCGATCCGTTCTTCGCCGAGACCACCATGGTCATCACCTGCGACGTGCTGGAGCCGACCACGGGCGAGCCCTATAACCGCGACCCGCGCGGCATGGCCAAGAAGGCCGAGGCCATGGTCAAGTCGATGGGCGTTGGCGACACCGTGTTCTTCGGACCCGAAGCCGAATTCTTCGTATTCGACGACGTCCGCTTCCAGACCACGCCCTACAACACCGGCTTCAAGCTCGACTCCTCCGAACTGCCGATCAACTCCGACACCGAATATGAGGGCGGCAACCTCGGCCACCGCATCCGCACCAAGGCGGGTTATTTCCCGGTGCCGCCGCAGGACTCGGTGCAGGACATGCGCTCCGAAATGCTGGGCGCCATGGCCAAGATGGGCGTCAAGGTCGAAAAGCATCACCACGAAGTCGCCTCCGCCCAGCACGAACTCGGCATGAAGTTCGACACGCTGACGCTGATGGCCGACCAGATGCAGATCTACAAATACTGCATCCATCAGGTCGCCCATATCTACGGCAAGACCGCCACCTTCATGCCGAAGCCGGTCTATGGCGACAACGGCTCGGGCATGCACTGCCACCAGTCGATCTGGAAGGACGGCAAGCCGGTGTTCGCCGGCAACAAATATGCCGACCTGTCGGAGACCTGCCTCAACTACATCGGCGGCATCATCAAGCACGCCAAGGCGATCAACGCTTTCACCAACCCCTCCACCAATTCCTACAAGCGCCTGGTGCCGGGTTATGAAGCGCCCGTGTTGCTCGCCTATTCCGCGCGCAATCGCTCGGCCTCTTGCCGCATTCCCTACACGTCGAACCCGAAGGCCAAACGCGTCGAGGTGCGCTTCCCCGATCCGATGGCCAATCCGTATCTCGGCTTCGCCGCGATGCTGATGGCGGGGCTGGACGGCATCAAGAACAAGATCGATCCGGGTCCGGCGATGGACAAGGACCTCTACGATCTGCCGAAGGAAGAGCTGAAGGCGATCCCGACAGTGTGCGGTTCGCTTCGCGAGGCGCTGGAAAACCTCGACAAGGACCGCGCCTTCCTCAAGAACGGCGGCGTGTTCGACGACGACTTCATCGACGCCTATATCGAATTGAAGATGACCGAAGTGGCGCGTTACGAAATGACGCCTCATCCGGTCGAGTTCGAGATGTACTACTCGCTGTAAAGCAGCGGGCCAGTATCCAAAACAAAAGGGCGCCGCGGGGCGCCCTTTTTATTTGACCATGCCGATGTCTTCCGGCTCTTCGAACTCTACGAGCGGCTTGTAAATCCATCGCCGGCCGTCGTGTCGTCGCCACACGCGACCCCAGACCAGCGCTCCATCGATGGCGCGTCGCGGAATGATCAGTTGCCAAACATGCCAGACCCGAGCCCAGGCGGGGCGGAAGCTGGCGTCAGAAAGATCTTCAAAATCGTTGAGCACAGGACCACGCCCGTTAAAATCCAGCGCGAGTGAGCTCGAGCGCTCGG
>CAVVZW010000003.1:0-9283 GCA_963752265.1 uncultured Alphaproteobacteria bacterium | reverse complement strand
AGAGCAGGGGTGAGGATTGGCACGATCCGCGGTGCTCCCTCCGACCGTGTGCTGACGCGGGAAATCAAGGCCGCCGAGATCGTCCGTATTCCTCTGACGCCGACCATTGCGGCCGACGCAGCCGAACTGCTGCGCTCCGGTAAGGCGAATGTCTTTGGAGCCGATTTTGGCGTTGGATATCCTGCCGCCGAAGCCCTTCAGGGTGCCAAGATCGTGCCGGGCGCCTTTGGGACGGTTCTCGTGGCAGCCGCGTTGCCGAAGGGCCGCTCGCCTGCAGCGCGGTCTCTGCTCGCGACGCTCGTCGACGAAGCAAAACAAACCGGCGTGGTGCAGAAAGCGATCGATGTGAAGGGCCTCAAGGGCGTGAAGGTTGCCACCGAGCGGTGAGTAGCGGGGTCGGCGCCTTCGCGTAAGGCGGCGACGGAAGAGAGGTCCATTGGCCCAAAGTGATGGTGCCGCGGGGCGCAATGTCCGCTACCATCGCCACCGCAACAAACAAAAACAGCGGTTCGCCGCGGGGAAACGTCATGTCCAAACGAAACTGGTCGCGCCGGGAGATGCTCGGCGTGTCAGCCGGCTCAGTGGCGGCCACGCTGTTCGCCGAGCCGCTCAAGGCCGCCACGGTCGCGCCCTCGGCCGTCACGCCCGAATTGATCGAGGCCGCGCGGAAGGAAGGCAAGGTCAGCTATTACGCGGCGATCCAGCTCGAAGTCGCCGAGCGGCTGGGCAAACTGTTCGAGGCCAAATATCCGGGCATTTCCGTGCGTGTCGAGCGTTCCGGCGCCGAGCGGATTTTCCAGCGCATCGCGCAGGAGCAGGGCAGTGGCATCCAGGCGGTGGATGTCGCGAACTCGACCGACGTCTCGCACTATCTCGAATGGAAGAAGAACGGCTGGCTCGCGCCCTATCTGCCGGAAGAGGTCGCCAGGCATTTTCCCGCCGATCAGTTTGATCCGGACGGACTCTACGCCACCGCCTGCGCCTGGCTCGAAGTGATCGGCTATAACACCAACCTGGTGAAGCCTGAGGACGCCCCGAAAAGCTACGCGGACCTGTTAGACCCGAAATGGCTGGGCAAGATCGTCAAGGGCCATCCGAGCTACTCTGGCGCCATTCTGACCACGACCTTTATACTCTCGCGCGATCTCGGCTGGCCGTATCTGGAGAAGCTGGCGCGGCAAAAGGTAATGCAAGTTCAGTCCGCGGGCGACCCTCCGATCAAAATCGCGCTCGGTGAACGCGCTGTGATGGCCGACGGCAACGACTATAATCTCGTCCTGTTCCGCGATCAGGGCAAGCCGGTGGAGGCGGTGTATCCGGCCGAGGGCTCGCCGCTGATCATCGTTCCCAGCGGCGTGTTCAAGGACGCGCCCAACCCGAATGCGGCGCGGCTGTTCCAGAGCTTCTTCTTCAGCCGCGAAGCCCAGCAGATGCTGGTCGACGAATTTGCCCATCGCTCGTTCCATGACGAGGTGAAGCCACGTGCCGGACAAAAGCCGATGTCGGAAGTGAAAATGCTGAAGTCAGACCCGGTTCAAGTGCAGGCGCAGAGCGAAGAGATCAAGGCGCACTACGCCAAGGTGTTTCGGGTGTGAACGCTTTTTTAACATCGTGAAATAACGCGGCCGGCGCCTCTCGCTTGTTTAGCCCTGACGATGGAACCCGCCGCGCATCTGGGCGTTAATCGGTTTGGCCCAGCAAACGTTTGCTAAAGGGCTGGCCGGATTCGATTGCCAAACATTGATTGCTCGAAGCATCACAATTCGCGAATTCTGCACGATTAGTTACGGCGATGATAGGCGGTCGCAAACACGTATGACGAGTTTAGAACTTTGAGCGAAGGTTCAGGCGGGGCAACGGCAGCCGAAAATCTGCGGCAGCACGTATTGGAAATCGCTCGCGAGCGCGACAACGCGTATCAGGCGTTGCAAGAGCGTGAAGCCGAGCTGGCTCGCATCCAGCGGATTGGTCGCGTGGGCGGAGTCGAAGTCGATCTCCGCAGCGGATTCCGCAATCGTCGCTCCCCGGAATATTTGCTGATCCATGGGTTGCCGCCCGAGGCGGCCGGCGAGAGCCACCAGGATTGGGTCGACCGCATCCATCCCGATGATCGGGAAGCAACCGAGCAACAATTCCTTACCGCAATCGCGGGCAGGGATGAGGACTACACCGCCGAATATCGGATCATACGGCCCAGCGACGGCGAACTGCGCTGGATCGGCGTGGTGGCCAGGATCGAACGCGACGAGAGCGGCCGGGCAATCCGGCTACTCGGCGCGCACATCGATATCACCGACCGAATGCTGGCGCAGCAAACGCTGCGTGAAAGCGAGCAGCGCTTTCGCCTGATCGCCGATAGCGCCCCCGTGCCGATCTGGGTGACCAAACTCGACCGGACCCGCTCTTTCGCCAACAAGGCTTATGTCGATTTCGTCGGAGTTCCCTACGAGGAGGCCGTCGTTTTTGACTGGCGCAAGGCGCTGCATCCAGATGATCTCGCACGCATTCTCAAAGAGCAGATCGAAGGCGAATCTTCCCTCAAGCCGTTTGTGCTGGAAGCGCGCTACAAGCGTGCCGACGGCGAATGGCGTTGGCTCCGCTCGGAATCGCAGCCGCGTTGGGATCCGACCGGGAAACACATCGGCTTCATCGGTGTCGCCCACGATATCACTGCGGCGAAGAACGCCGAGATCGGATTGCGGCGGCTGAACGAAACCCTCGAGGAGCGCATACTCGAGCGAACCGTTCAATTAGAGGCCAGCGAAGCGAGAATGAGAGCCATTCTTGAAAGTAGCCACCAATATCAAGTCTTGCTCAGCCCTGAGGGACGTGTGGTTTATGCGAACAAGACCGCACTGGCAGGCATCGAGGCGGAAGCTGCCGACGTGATCGGAAAGCTCTATTGGGAAACTCCGTGGTTCATCGAAACCGAGGGAGCGCGTGAGGCCATACGCAGCGGCTTTGCTCGGGTCATGCGGGGCGAAAACGTGGAGATCGATGGCCTCATGCTCGATCTGCCCATCGGCAGCCGTTTTTTTGATTTCACGATGCGGCCGGTCTTTGATCGGTCCGGCAAAGTGACCGGCGCGGTGCCGGAAGCGATCGATATCACGGAGCGGCGCGAAAGCGAGGAGGCGTTGCGCCAATCGCAAAAAATGGAGGCGATCGGACAACTCACGGGCGGCGTTGCCCATGACTTCAACAATCTGCTGACCATCATCCGTTCCGCGACGGATTTTCTGCGCCGCCGCGATTTGCCGGAGGAGAGGCGCCGTCGCTACATCGACGCGATCTCCGACACCGTGGAGCGCGCCGCCAAATTGACAACACAGCTACTCGCCTTCGCTCGCCGGCAGCCGTTGAAGCCGGAAATCTTCGATGTGAGCGGCCAGGTTGAAAGCTTCGTGCAGCTCATTCGTCCGCTGGTTGGAAGCCGTATCCAGGTTGAAACCGATATTGCCGATCCCGAGTGCTTCGCGCTTGCCGATGTGGCACAATTTGAGACCGCTTTGATCAATCTTGCGGTGAATGGGCGAGACGCCATGGAGGGGGAAGGTCGGCTAACCATTGCAGTGAGGAAAGTCGATTCAATTCCAGCATCGCGTGGCGAGAATGTCAGGCGTGGTGCTTTCGTCGCCATATCAGTCGAAGATACCGGAACAGGAATCGCGGCGGAACATCTCTCTACGATCTTCGAGCCTTTCTTTACGACCAAGGAGGTTGGAAAGGGTACCGGACTAGGCCTCAGCCAGGCATTTGGCTTCGCCAAGCAGTCTGACGGCGATGTTGCGGTCGTGAGCGAGTTCGGCAAAGGCGCCACATTCACGATCTACCTGCCGAGAGCTGCGCCGCCTGCACCGGCGGCACAGACGGCCGCCATCATCAGTGAGGCCGCTTCTTCCGGCCGGGGGCATTCCGTGCTGGTCGTCGATGACAATGAAGAGGTTGGGCGGTTTTCCGCCGAGCTTCTGGAGGACCTCGGATATATCGTCAGACGCGTTTTAAATGCCAAGGACGCGCTGGCGCTCCTTGCTGAAGACGAGTTCGCCGTCGATCTCGTTTTTTCCGACGTCATTATGCCCGGGATGAACGGGGTCGAGTTCGCGACGGTCCTTCGCGAGCGCTATCCTGGCCTTCCCGTGGTGCTGACGAGCGGCTATAGCAACGTCCTCGCGGAAAATGCCCATAGCGGCTTTGAGCTGATTCAGAAGCCTTATTCCGTCGAATTACTGTCGCGCATCTTGCGAAAGTCAGTGGCAGCTAAAATCAGTGGAGTTTCCTGAGATGGGTTTACCGGTCGCGCGGCGTTCCCAGCTATGGAACTCTTCACCGGCTTGCCCATTAAAAACGCTCTGGTAAATTGTAATCTCGAGACCCCTTTCGATTGTGTCCTCAACGGCTTCCTCATGTTTCGATTTCGGATCGCGCAGTTGCTGGTGCTCCTTATCGAGGGGTTGAATGGACGCGACTAGTAGCCGTGGCTTTGGCGTCATCGATGGGCCGGGACCGGTACGCGCGTTGATGCGCGCGTGCGATTGGTCGAAGACACCGCTGGGCCCTCCAGAAACCTGGCCGGCGAGCCTTTCCGCGGTCGTACGCGTCATCCTGACGTCGCGCTTTGCCATGTGGATGGCATGGGGGCCTGAACTCACGTTTCTATGCAATGACGCCTATTTGCCAACCGTGGGCATCAAGCGCGACTGGGTGATGGGAAGCCGGTCGGATCGCGTGTGGGCCGAGATCTGGCCTGATATCGGTCCGCGCATCGATCAGGTGTTGAAGACCGGACAAGCCACCTGGGACGAAGCGCTTCTGCTCTATCTGGAAAGAAGCGGATTTCCCGAGGAGACCTATCACACGTTCTCTTATTCCCCGCTCGCCAACGACAGCGGCGCCGTCAGCGGGATGCTGTGTGTGGTGGCCGAAGTCACCGAGCGGGTTATCGGAGAGCGCCAGTTGTCCACGCTGCGCGATCTCGGCTCGCGGCTGGCTGCCGGCGCGACAAGGTCGGATGTGAAGGCCGCTCTGTTGCAGTGTCTCGAAAAACATCCGCAGGATATTCCGTTCGCGGCGCTCTATTTCCTTAATTCCGGCGGGGAGCCGGAGCTCGCAGCCGTTCACGGCCTCGAATTGCCGGCCACGAGCCCGTGGCCGTTTTCAACCTTGAGCGAAGCCACGATCGTTCCGGTGGACGGCAAGCTGATCGGCGATTTGCAATTGGTGCACTGGCAAAGGCCGCCTTCCCAGGCGCTGATATCTCCGCTTCTGACCACCGAAGGCAACGCGCCGATCGGTTTTCTGGTTACAGGACTTAATCCCCATCGTTCGTTCGACGACGAATATCGCGGCTTTATCGCACTGGTCGCATCGCAGATCACTGCCGCTATCGCGCGTGCCGACGAATACGAGCGCGAACGGCAGCGGGCGGAAGCGCTGGCCGAACTTGACCGCGCTAAAACCGCGTTCTTCTCGAACGTCAGTCACGAATTTCGTACTCCGTTGACCCTGATGCTCGGGCCACTGGAAGACGCGCTCGCAGCCGAGGTTGATCAGGGCGTCCAGAAGGAGCGACTGGATACGGCGCTTCGAAACGCGCTGCGCTTGCTTCGGCTGGTCAACTCCTTGCTCGATTTTTCGCGCATCGAGGCCGGCAGGGTCGATGTGAGATTTCAGCCGACTGATCTCGCGGCCTTGACCACGGAACTGGCGTCGTCGTTCCGGTCTGCGATCGAACGGGCTGGCATGACCTTGCAAGTCGACGCAAAGCCGCTTCCTCAACCGGCCTATGTTGATCGCGACATGTGGGAGAAAATCGTCCTCAACCTGTTGTCGAATGCGTTCAAGTTCACTTTGCAAGGCGGAATTGCCGTTAAGCTCAGTCAGGTGGATTCATCCGTCGTCCTGACTTTGTCGGATACCGGCGTGGGTATCCCCGCAGCCGAACTTCCCAAATTGTTCGATCGTTTCCATCGTGTGGACGGCGTCAAAGGCAGGAGTTTCGAAGGCTCCGGCATTGGGCTTGCTCTTGTCCAGGAGCTCGTCAAGATCCATGGCGGCCGGATCGAGGTCGAGAGCGATGTCGGGCGGGGGACTACGTTCACTGTCACGCTACCCGTGGGCACTTCGCATCTGCCGGTCGAACGCATCATCAAGGCGGGCGATGAAGAGGCCGCTTCGCCTGTGCGGGCCCAATCGTTTGTCGAAGAGGCCTTGCGCTGGCTGCCCGGCGGTAGCGAGGGCGCAGACATTGCCGATGAAGTGCCGGCCGCAGCCCCGTTGATCGCAGCCGGCCACAGGGGGCGGGTGGTCGTCGCCGACGACAATGCCGATCTCAGGGGATACATCTCCCGTCTCTTGGCCGATAGAGGCTACGCGGTCGAGCTTGCTCCCGATGGAAACAAGGCGCTCGAGGTGTTGCGGCGAAACCGGCCTGATCTTCTGGTGACCGACGTGATGATGCCGGGGCTGGACGGTTTCGGTCTTCTCCGCGAGCTGCGGGCTGATCAGGAGCTGGCGGATCTGCCCGTCATTATGCTATCGGCTCGTGCGGGCGAAGAAGCCAAGGTCGAGGGTCTTGACGCAGGCGCGGATGACTATTTGACCAAACCTTTTTCGGCTCGTGAATTGCTGGCGCGTGTCGCCGCCAACATAAGCATGGCGCGCCTTCGCGCGCAGGCCGCCGCCGCCGTCACCGCCAGTGAAGCGCGCGAGCGCGAACAGGCCGAACGCGTCCAGTTGGCGCTCGATGCCGGTGCGATCGTCGGCACCTGGGTCTGGGAAGTCGAGACCGACCAGTTTACCGCCGATGAGCGCTTCGCCCGAACCTTTGATCTCGACCCAGAAAAGTGCCGGGACGGCATCCCCTTGTCGGACGCCGTTGCCTCGATTCATCCAGACGACGTCCAGAGAGTGGAGCAGACCATCGACCGAAGCGCTGGCCCGGGGCGGCTCCTATCGCTGCGAATACCGGGTGAGGCAGCGCGAGGGCAACTATCGATGGATCGAAGCCAACGGCCGCGTCGACGGCGGCGCGAACGGCGCTGCGCGACGCTTTCCGGGCGTGTTGATCGACATCGAGCATCGGCGCCAGATCGAAAGCGCGTTGCGGGAACTGAACGAGCAACTGGAATCGAAAGTTGCCGCGGCGATTTCCGAGCGCGAGAAGATAGAAGAGGCGTTGCGCCAATCGCAGAAGATGGAAGCGGTTGGTCAGCTCACCGGCGGCATTGCACACGATTTCAACAATCTCCTGACCATCATTACCGGCAACGTCGAAATGGCAAGGCGGGCGCTGTCGACCGGAGAGACGGTTCGCGTCACGCGCGCGATGGATAATGCGTTCAAGGGCGCGGAGCGGGCCGCCGCGCTGACGCAGCGGCTATTGGCTTTTTCGCGGCGCCAACCGCTGGCACCCAAGCCGATCAATGTCGATCGCCTGGTGGCCGGTATGGCCGACCTGCTGCACAGATCGCTTGGGGAAACAATCGAGCTCGAGACTGTGGCGAGCCCCGGTCTTTGGCAGGTGGAAGCTGACCCCAATCAACTGGAAAGCGCGCTTCTCAACCTCGCGGTGAATGCCAAGGATGCGATGCCGGAGGGTGGAAAGTTGACGGTCGAAACCGCGAACACGCGCCTCGACGAAGCGTATTCGGCCGCCCATGCCGAGGTCGCCCCGGAAATTACGTCGTCATTGCTGTCACGGATACCGGGCACGGCATGAGCCGCGATACGCTGGCGCGCGTGTTCGATCCGTTTTTTACCACGAAGGAGGTCGGAAAAGGCACCGGTCTCGGACTTTCGATGGTCTACGGCTTCGTCAAGCAAAGCGGCGGCCATGTCAAAATCTATTCGGAGCCGAATTCGGGCACGACGGTCAAAATATATCTTCCGCGTCTGCTCAACGCTGCTGAAGAAGAGGAGAAAATCGAAAGGTCGGTCGATCGCGGCGGCGAGGACCATACGATTCTGGTCGTCGAGGACGATCACGATGTCCGCGCCTACACGGTCGAGATCCTGCGGGAACTCGGTTATCGCGTGCTTGAGGCGCACGATGGCGCGTCCGCGCTCAAGCTGATCGAAAGGCTCGATCAGCGGCTCGATCTGTTATTCACGGATGTCGTGATGCCCATGATGTCCGGCCGTCAACTCGCCGACGAAGCGCGCCGTATCCGCCCGTCGCTCAAGGTGTTGTTTACGTCCGGCTATACCAAGAATTCCATTGTTCACAACGGACGGCTCGACCCGGGCGTCGAAATCATCGGCAAGCCTTTCACATACCAGGCGCTTGCTGAAAAGATTGCAGATGTGCTCGATATCGGTCGAACCGGACGGGTGCTGCTCGTGGAAAGCGATTCGGCCGTTCGGATGTTCGCGGCGGAGGCGCTGGAAGCTGTCGGCTTGCTCGCCGACCAAGCAGGCGCGGCCGCGGAGGCCGTCGGGAAGGTGAGAGCCGCCCAAGGTCGATATGATGCGGTGCTGATCGGTGAGGCGCTACCTGACAAAAGAGGTGAATCTCTGGCCAGGGAGCTTCGCGCCATGCATGCGGATTTGCCACTGCTCATCGCAAATGCCGGGCAGGATTACGGGCTGAGCGCGCGGTTCCCGGAGGACCGTCGCACCGCGATCATCGAGAAACCGTACAACGCCGCGGGGCTGCGAGACGCATTCGAGCGGCTTGGTGTTCGATGTCGGTCTCCTCGTTAGACGACACGCCGGCCGTCGCATTCCTTCGAAACGCTTGACCCGGCACTCACCCCGCGTGAGAAATGGCGGGGGATGCCGACGCCGCTTCGGGAGCTGGCATGAAACGTTTCGATGCGATCGTGATGTTTGCGAGCCTTTGGCTGCTCGCCTCGATGGTCATTGACGTTCTGACCCCAAAAGAGCTGAACGTTTACGCCATCGGCGCTGCGATTGCGCCAGCGACCGCCTTGTCTGCGTTGTTTTACTGGCTGGGCGTGCCGAGGATCGATTTTGCGGTGTGCTTCTCGGTGCTCTGGATGATTTCCGGGATGGCGATCGAATTTATCTCGCCGGTGCCACTATCGCCGTTTGTGATTATCGCGGCGTTTCTGCCGATGGTGATTGTGGGGGCCGTGATCAATTTCCAGTGCTGGCGACGTTCGTCGGCGGCAACCGCGCCGGATGTCAAACAGGCGAACTGATCTGCGCCTGCGCGCTCAGCGGTATCGGCGGTTCCAGATTTAACGCTTTCCGCCGGCATTCAGCTTAACGAAGGGGTTTTGTTGCGTCGGGCCTTGCCCGCGATAAAATAAATTCAGTC
>CAVVZW010000002.1:0-69276 GCA_963752265.1 uncultured Alphaproteobacteria bacterium | reverse complement strand
GGGATGCGCGGCAGCCGCCTGGTGGCAGATCAACCGGGCCGCGGACGGGAACCAGCTCAGCTACCTCTACTCGGTCATGTGGCCCGCTTTCGGGCTCTTGGGCCTCTTCTTCTGGTGGATGCTGATCCACACCGACTACGACAGCGTGGGGCTCAAGGGCATGCTGCGCCAGCAAGCGGCAGCGGCGGCCTCCGACGAGGCGTCCCGACGGAGGCCGGCCGACGGCGGCTGTGACCGAGTCCAGCCGCTGACGTCCGACGCATCACTGAGGATCCCGAATTGGCGGCCTACAACGCGCGCCTGGCGGACCTCGCCGCCCAAGGGCCGAAGACCTGGCGCGCCCGGGAATCCGTCGTCGTCCGACGCGACCAGTGAGACGGCTGACCGAGCGCGGCCTGCGAGGCAGCGCTCTTCCGGTACCAATTGATGGCGAACATCGTCGGCGTGTTGATCATCCCGCTGTTCCTCTTCACGGGCCTGCACATCGGGTTCGGGGGATTCAAGGTCGAACTCGCCGTCTTCGGTGTCGGTCACGGCTACCTCTACATCGTCTATCTGATCGCCGCCGGGTTCTTGGCGCTCAAGGCGCGACTCCACATCCCCTGGATCATCCTGATGTTCGCCGCCGGGCTCGTCCCTGGCCTGACCTTCCTCGTCGAGTGGATCATCGTGACCCGGAAGATCCAGCCGCTCATTGCCGCGCAGGATGCCGCGTTCGGCAAGCGAGCCGCCCGGCGTCAGTCCAGCCGCTCGATGACCGTGCCGTTGGCCTGGCCGCCGCCCTCACACATGGTCTGATAGCCGTAACGGCCACCTGTGGCCTCGAGGTGGTTCAAGAGCGTCCCCATGAGCCGGACGCCGCTGGCACCCAGCGGGTGACCGATGGCGATGGCACCACCCCGCGGATTGAAGCGCGCCATGTCGTAGGAGAACTCCTTCTGCCACATGAGGGCGATGGCTGCGAAAGCCTCGTTGCACTCCACGGCATCGAACTCGTCGACCTTCATGCCCGAGCGGTTGAGGAGCTTGTGGGTCACCGGCACGGGTGCGGAGAGCACGATGGCGGCATCCTCGGCCGCGACGGCGAAGTGCGCGAAGCGGGCCCGGATGGGGAGACCCATCGCCTCGGCGACCGAACGATCGGCGATGAGCATGGCGGCCGCGCCATCGGTCGTCTGGGACGAGTTCCCCGCGGTGATGTCGGGCGCCGTCTCCGGCTCCCAGCTCTGGGCCGGCGGCAGCGCAGCGAGCGCCTCGATCGTCGAGGAACGGCGGATGCCTTCGTCGCTGCGGAGGAACTCCCCGGTGAGGCGTGCCGTCCTCCGCCTTGATCGGCACCGCCATCGCTTCGTCGCTCGAAATGCCCGTTGTCCCAGCTCTCGGCGGACCGCCGATGTGACTCGAGGGCGTATCCGTCCATTTCCTGCCGCGTGATCCCGTAACGCTCGGCCAGGACCTGGCTCACCCGGAACTGGGTCCACAGTCGTCCATCGACCTGCTCCATGAACGAAGGCGGGAAGGGCCCGTCCCTCCCCGCGCGTTGGACGCCAGTGGCACCCGGCTCATGACCTCGGCACCGCAGGCGATCACCAGGTCGTAGTGGCCCGCTGCCACACCAGCGGCGGCGAAGTGCACGGCCTGCTGGGACGAACCGCACTGGCGGTCGACGGTCGTGGCCGGCACCGACTGGGGCAGTCCAGCAGAGACCCACCCGTTGCGGGCGAGGTTCGTGCTCTGCTCCCCCACCTGGCTCACGCACCCGCCGATGACGTCGTCGATGCGCGCGGGATCCACACCCGGTCCGCTCGATCAGTGTCGTCAATGCGAAACCCAGGAGGTCCGCCGGGTGCCAGTTGGCGAGCGCGCCGCCGCGCTTGCCGAACGTCGTGCGCACGACGTCGACGATGACCGGTTCTCTCATGTTGTTGTCTCCTCGAGCTTCCTGCGGTCCGAAGACCTAGTTGTCGGGCTCTTCCGCCTCGGCTGCGCCTGACGCCACTGCTTCCTCGCGTCGGGCCATCAGGTTCTCCACCTCGGCACTGGCACCCGCCGGTTCGCCCTGGTAGACGACGCTGCCGTGATCCAACACGACGGCCCAGGTGGCCAGGTCCAGCACCCGGTTGACCTGCTGTTCGACGACGACCAGCGCCGTGCCGTTGCGATTGATCTCCTTGAGCCCCTCGTACACCGTGTCGACGACGACGGGAGCGAGACCCGAGCGAGAGCTCGTCGGCCACCAGCACCTTGGAGGGCACCACCAACACCTTGGCCAGCGAGAGCAGGCGTTGTTGGCCTCCCGAGAGGGTGCCGCCAGATTGGCGCCGGCGTTCACCGAGGATGGGGAAGGCCGTGTAGGCGCGTTCGAGGTTTTCCTTCAGTTTGCCCCGGCCGGCCCGCTGGCGAAAGGCCAACGTCAGGTTCTCCTCGACCGTCAGGCTCGAGAACACACCGCGACCCTCGACCACGTGGGCCATGCCCAGCCGGGCGATCCTGTAGGCCGGAAACGCGGTGACGTCCTGGCCCGAGAACATGACCTGACCCGTCGAGGCCGTGACCAGTCCGGTGACCGTCCGGGCCACCGTCGACTTGCCGGCTCCGTTGGACCCGACCAGTGCGACGATGCCTCCGGCAGGCACGCGGAACGACACGTCGAAGAGGGCCCGGTAGGGGCCGTAGCGCGGCACTGACGTTGTGGACAGACAGCACGTCCGTGGGCTCCGGGGGCGCCGTGGCGCCAGTGGTCGATCGTCATGCGCGCCCATCTGACCCAGGTAGGCGTCGCGCACCGCCGGATCGGCCATGCACTCGTCGAAGGTGCCCGCAAACAGCATGGCGCCGAGATCCATGACCACCGCCCGATCGACGACTTCGGCGACCATGGCGAGGTCGTGCTCGACCAGGAGGACGGCCGTGCCCCGCTCGCGCTGCACCGTGCGGAGCACGGCCGCCACCTCAGCCGTCTCGTGCAGGTCGAGCCCCGACGACGGCTCGTCGGCCAGCAGGATCTTGGGCTCGGTCGCCAGGGCCCGGGCCAGCTCGACCAATCGGCAGTGACCCAACCCGAGCGCGTTGACCGACGTGTCCGCCAGATCGGAGATGCCCACGAGCTCGAGCGTGGCGTCGACCCGTTCGAGCTCCTCGGGCTTCGGCTTGCTCAAATTGAGGAGGTCCCGCCACAGGCGACCCTCTCCCTGCCGGGAGCGCTCCGCCACCATCAGATGGTCACGCACCGACATGTCGGTGAAGACCTCCACCCTCTGGTAGGTGCGCCCGATGCCCATCCGGGCACGCTTGTAGGTCGGCATGCCCGACAAGGACTTGCCCGTCGAAGACGATGTCGCCCTCCTCGGGGCGCAACTGGCCGCAGACACAGTTGAACAATGTCGTCTTGCCCGCGCCGTTCGGGCCGACCAGACCGACGCTCTCGCCCGGCGCGACGTCGAACGTGATGCTGTGCACGGCCTGGATCCCCCCGAAGGACTTGCAGACACCCCGAAGGCGCAGGAGCGGTCCGACGTCAGCCATTGGCACCAGATGCCGAAACGGCACGCGTCTTGCGGTCCTCAGCTTTGGCTTCGGCGGGAAGAACAGCCGCTCGAAGCGCATGGTCGAGCGACGCTTCTGGTACTCGAGCACGCCCTCCGGATGCTGCGCGTACGTGCAGGGCACCGAAAGCGAAGAGCACGATGGTCAGGCTCGGGCCACCGAAGCGCGGCCGGGAGGTAGGTGAGAAGCTGCTCGATCACGAAGAGGCCGATGCCGGCCTGTATGGCGCCTTCCACGGTATTCACGCTCGTGGTCACGACCAGCACGACGAGGACCAGCGAGAAGCTCGTGTTCCAGTCCACCGGGGAGACGTGCTGCTGCTGGATGCTGTAGAGCACGCCACCGATGCCGGCGATCGCCCCGGAGAGCGCAAAGACGACGATGCGTTGCCAGGTCGGGTTCACGCCCAGTCCCGCCGTCGCCGTCTCGCTCCCCCGCATGGCCGCCAGGTTGCGTCCGACGGTCCCCTTGCGCACCTGCAGCACGATGACCACGGCGACGATGAGCACGACCATCGCAAGGATGAACATGGCATGGCCGTTGAAATTGAAGAACGCGCTGGTGCCCAGCCACTTCGACTGCAGGCTGGTTCCCTGCGCGCCACCGGTCACCCAGATGTCGTTGAAGGCCGTGTTGTCGAAGAGCAATGCGGCCGCCAAGGTCATGAGCGCCAGCCCCAGCCCGCGTAACCGCAGGGACAGCAGCGCCAGCGCCACCGCCACGATGGCCGCGATGGCGCAGCCGATGAGGCCTCCCACCAAGAAGTTGAGCCCGAGGTGGACGGCGAACACGGCAGCCGTGAAGGCGCCGATGCCGGCGAAGGTGGCCTGGCAGAGCGACAACTGGCCCGCCATGCCTGTGATCAGGGTGACCGAGAGGAGGATGATCGAGAGGGTGAGGCCGTTGTTGAACACGGTCTCCCAGGTGACCGGGATCCAGGTCAGCATGGAGACGACAGAAGGCGGCCAACAGAACCCACCACGCCGTCCTGATGATGCGATCCATGCTCGGCGCACGCGTGGTGGCGGCGATCGGCTCGGGAGGAGGGTCGATGGTGGCGAGGGGATCCCGGCTCGCATCGAGGTTGCGCATCCCCGGCAGGATGAGCAGGGCGGCCGCAATGGCGAAGAACGGCAGGGAAGGCACCACCGCTGCGTTCCAGAAGCTGTCAGGCGGTATGTAACCCTGCAACACCGTCGTGGCGACGCCGATGA
Organism: uncultured Alphaproteobacteria bacterium; assembly: GCA_963752265.1. Classification (GTDB taxonomy): domain Bacteria; phylum Pseudomonadota; class Alphaproteobacteria; order Rhizobiales; family Xanthobacteraceae; genus Bradyrhizobium. Next base: position 64,516 of record CAVVZW010000002.1, on the reverse strand, counting down.
GGACCGCCACGCCTGCCGCGATGGGCAGTGAGCGCAACAGGGCCCACGCCGCAGCGGCGATGGCCGTTACCGTGAGGGTGACGAACTCATCCGAGTTGAAGGCTCCGAACACCGGCGCCAGCAGCACACCGGCCAGGCTCGCCATGAAGCTCGAGATGATCCAGGCCACGGCGACCACACCATTGGCATTGACGCCATCGAGTTGGACCAGTCGGCGGCTCTCCACGGCGCCGCGCATCTGCAGGCCCAGGCTCGTGAAGCGCAGCAGAATCGTCAGCAGTATGAGGACCACGACCGTCACGGAGATGGTGGCCAGATAAATGCCGTTGATCGGGGTCCCGGCGATGGTGAAGTACACGACGTTGGGATTGAAGAACGGGAAGATCGTGGTCGTGGCGTCGAGGTTCTGGGGGCCGAAGATCACCGGGAGGAGCGCCGGAATCCCGACCCATTGTCGGCTTTTCCGCTCTTTTGAATCTCACGCTTCAGCTCTGGTTCAACCCGATGGAGCGGCTCGAGCCGCCGTTCGCGGCGGGGCTACTGGCGCTGAACATCATCGAACTCGCCGGGCTGTTGTTCTTCACCGGAGGTTTGCAAAATCCGTTCTCATTCCTGTTTCTGGCCCCGGTTCTGATCTCGGCCACCGCGCTGCCGATCCGCTTCACCATCGGGCTCGGGATGCTCGCGGTGGCCTCTGCCTCCGTTCTCGTGTTCTTTTTCTTCCCGCTGCCCTGGGATAGTGACGATCCCCTGGTGCTGCCGCTCATCTATCTGTTCGGCGTCTGGCTTTCGATTGTGGTCGCGATCGGGGTCACCAGTCTCTATGCGTTTCAGGTCGCGGAAGAGGCGCGTAAATTGTCCGATGCGCTTGCGGCGACCGAGCTTGTGCTGGCGCGGGAACAACATTTGACCCAGCTCGATGGCCTGGCGGCTGCGGCCGCGCACGAACTGGGCACGCCGCTGTCGACGATCTTCCTGATTTCGCGCGAACTCGAGCAGGGCGTTAACGACAAGCCGCAGTTTTCGGCCGACATCAAGATGTTGCGGGAACAAGCCCAGCGCTGCCGCGACATTCTCGCCAAGATCACGCAGCTCTCTTCAACCGGCGCGCCGTTCGACCGGATGCCCCTGTCCGCGCTGATCGAGGAGACCGTGGCGCCGCATCGCGATTTCGGCGTCGCGATCAAGGTGCGTATCGCGGTTTCCGGCACGTCCGAGCCAACCGGGGCACGAAATCCGGCGATTATTTACGGTGTCGGCAACATCCTGGAGAACGCCGTCGATTTTGCCCGCAACAGCGTGGAAGTGAATGCCTGGTGGGATGCCGAGACCGTTGAAATCGTCATTTCCGACGACGGGCCGGGAATTGCGCCCGATCTGCTCAAGCGCATCGGTGAGCCCTATCTGTCGCGGCGGCGCGAAACCGAAGAAGCGCAGGGCGCGCGCAGCGGCCTCGGTCTCGGCGTGTTCATCGCCCGCACATTGCTGGAACGTACCGGGGCCAAGGTCTCCTTCACCAACCGCGTATTTCCGGATCACGGCGCTGTCGTGCGGATCGTTTGGCCGCGAAGCCGTTTCGAGGTTAAGGAACCGGCCACGGAACCCGCCTGAGCCCGCGGAAGGTGGTAAAATCGACCAAAAGCGGCCTTGGCAGCGCCGGGGCCGACGCCATATGTTGATGGGTTGCATGGAAAGGACGCGTTATCTTGAACGCTATTGCTGAACTGGCCGGGCACACCGATCGTTCGCTCCTGATCGTGGAGGACGACAAGCCTTTTCTGGAGCGCCTTGCGCGAGCCATGGAAACGCGGGGCTTTGCGGTGACATCTTGCGACAGTGTGGCTGAAGGCCTGACCCAGATCGCCAAGGCAGCGCCTGCCTTTGCAGTGGTGGATTTGCGGCTCGGCGACGGCAATGGACTGGACGTCGTGTCCGCCCTGAAACGCAAGCGCCCCGATGCGCGCGCGATTGTTCTTACCGGCTACGGCAATATCGCGACCGCCGTCACCGCGGTGAAACTCGGCGCGGTGGATTATTTGTCAAAACCGGCCGACGCCGACGATGTGGTGTCGGCGCTGCTCGCCAGCGGCAACCAGAAGTCCGAACTGCCGAGTAACCCGATGTCGGCGGACCGCGTGCGCTGGGAGCACATCCAGCGCATTTACGAGATGTGCAACCGCAACGTCTCGGAGACCGCGCGGCGGCTGAACATGCACCGCCGCACCCTGCAGCGTATCCTCGCCAAGCGCGCGCCGCGCTGATCCGTTTTCGGGGGTATGGACAAACCCCCGGTCTGCCGCTCAAGTTTGTAAGGCTTTGGCTACTCGTTTTGGGCCCGCCATCGGCGCGTCGCCATGCTGGCGTGCCGAAGTCGGGTGCTTGGCGGGCCAGTGACGGGTCGCTGGCGTGGTTAGGCGGCCTATTCCGGCGCATTTTGTGGCGGTCGATCGAGGGGTCTCAAATGCTGATTCAGAAGCTCAGGCTGCAACGCGGCTGGTCTCAGGAACAATTGGCCGAGGTGAGCGGGTTGAGCGTCCGCACAATTCAACGTCTCGAACGCGGGCAAACCGCGAGCGTCGAATCCTTGAAAGCATTGGGGGCCGCCTTTGAGATCGATTTTTCTGATCTGAAGGAGCCGGAAATGAATTCAGCGATAAGTCAAAGCCTTTCCGCCGATGAAGCGCTGGCACTGGCGCATGTGCGCAAACTCAAGGGGTTTTATCTTAACCTGGCGCTGTATTGCATCGTGATCAGTTTCCTCGCCATCGTGAACCTGATGACGTCCCATCACTATCTTTGGTTCCTGTGGTCCGCGTCGGGCTGGGGCATCGGCCTTCTGATCCACGGTCTGCGCGTTTTCGACCGTGTTCCCTTCCTGAACGGTGAGTGGGAGCGGCGGCAGGTCGAGAAATATCTTGGGCGCGAACTCTCGCGTCCGACCGCGGGTGTTGCCTCTACGGCTCCGCGTGGCCTTGCGGATCAACCAGACGGCTAATCCGCTGCGCCGCGGCCAACGCAAACCGCACCGTCATCGATTTTCGGGTTGCTGCCGGTAGCCGATGCTCCGGCGCCGGCCGTTCAAGGTGTGCACCATAAGCGTCGGCAATGATCAGCCCGGTCTCATCGGGAAAAATTTCGCAAGGCAAAGCTTGCGTGAAAGCAAAGAACAGCCGGTCGCAATGAGCGCGGTATTCCGGCCATTTCTGGTCGGCGCGCAAGTCCTCGATCGATGACTTGATCTCGACGATCCAGATCTCACCACGTGCATTGATGGCCACGAGATCGGCGCGCCGGCCCGAAGGCAGCGGCAACTCGCTGATGCAGGCAAAGCCCAGCGAATGCAACAGCCGCGCGGTGCCGCGCGCAACGGCCAGCGCCGTCTCGGATTGGCGGCGGTCCGGCGCGGGCACGAGGGCGATTTTCGGGGCGGGCGATTCCATGACCCGAAGCATAGAACGCGGCTCAAAACAGGAGCAATGCGTCTGATGACGGATCGTGCAGGAAATCTTTCTTTCAGGGGAGCGGTCGGTTCGGCCGGGTTCCTGCGCCAACTCCCCGAACTTTTCGCGCATCCTTGAATTTTTCCTTGGCGGAATACGAAAAATCGGCTTTGTGTTTTCCATGGCAGAGCAATCCGAGACCAAAGCGAAGGCGGGGGCGATGATCATCCCCGTGACGGCGTTTGAGCAGAATTGCACCTTGATTTGGTGTACGGCGACGCGAAAGGCCGCGGTCATCGATCCTGGCGGGGACGTTCCGAAAATTCAGTCCGCGATCAAACAAGCCGATGTCACGGTCGAGAAGATCTGGCTCACCCATGGTCATATCGACCACGTCGGCGGCGCGGCCGATTTGCGCGACGCGCTCAAGGTTGAAATCGAAGGTCCGCACATCGCCGACAAATATCTGCTCGACAATGTGGTGACGAGCGGCGCGCGGTTCGGCATGACCGGCGTACGTAACTTTGCGCCGGATCGCTGGCTCGAAGAAGGCAATCAGGTTTCAGTCGGCGAATTGACGTTCGACATCTTGTTTTGCCCCGGTCATTCGCCCGGCAGTGTAGTGTTTTTCAATCAGGAAATGCGCTTCGCCCATGTCGGCGATGTCCTGTTCAACGGCTCGGTCGGACGCACCGATTTGCCCGGCGGCGATCACGCCACGCTGATCAACTCGATCAAGACGAAGCTATTGCCGCTTGGTGACGACGTTGGTTTCATCTGTGGGCACGGACCTGGCTCCCGGATCGGCCACGAGCGGATGACCAATCCATTCCTCACGGGCGAGATGTAAGCGAGAAAGCGGCGCCTTCTATTTCATCAGACCCGCGGCAGTCAAAGCACGGGTGATGACGGCGCCGACATCGAATCCGCCGCCTGGCTTGGCTTGTGGCTTCGCCGGAGGCGTGGGGGACGGTTTCGCCGCCGCCAGCGGCCGCAACAAATTGTTGAGGTTGGGGACGGGCGGTGAGATCGGGGAAGCAAGCGGGATCAACTTCGCACTCGGCGATTCCGCGGCCGCGCGCGACACCGGTTTGGCCACCTTTTCAGGTTGATGAATTCCGGAGGTCAATCCGAAGAAGTTCGCGATGTGATGGGAGGATGAGATTCCGGCCTCGATCAGAAACGGGCCTTCCTTGCCATATCGCTCGTCGTTCTCTGCTTTTCCAAGCGGCGTGCCGTGAGCCATATCGGTGATGGAATAGGACTCGACGACCGTTTCGCCATCGGTATTCCACCAGACCTGGTGCGGATAGCCATCGACCATGCCTTCCGACATCGGATTGGAAGACAGTTGATGGACGTCCAGCCATTGCTTGACGATCTCGTCGGCATTGGCGGGGTTGACCGTACGGTCGGCGCTGCCGTGCCATATCGAAACCTTCGGCCAGGGACCGCGATGTTTTGAAGCGGTACGCACCAGGTTGCCCAACTCATGGGGTGAACGCGCAGGCGAACGCAACATGCCGCTTAGGGCTTCCCGTACATTGGTCGCGATCCCGTACGGCAATCCGGCGATAACAGCGCCGGCCGCAAAAACTTCAGGATAGGTGGCAAGCATAACCGAGGTCATCGCGCCGCCCGCGGAGAGCCCGGTGACGAAAATGCGATGTTTGTCGATCCTGTGCTGGCTCACCATCCGTGCGATCATCTGCCTGATAGAGCAAGCTTCGCCTTGGCCGCGTGCGGTGTCTTCCGGATTGAACCAGTTGAAACAGGTGTGCGCGTTGTTGGTTGCCTGTTGCTCGGGCATCAGCAACGCAAAGCCGTAATGTTTCGCAAGCGTCGACCACCCGGTGCCGGCATCGTAACCGGCGGCGGTCTGTCCGCAGCCATGCAGGACGACAACCAGCGCCGCCGAAGGCGGCAAGCCTGGCGGCACATAGGAAAACATCCGCAAGTCGCCCGGATTGGTGCCGAATTGCTTCGTTTCCACCAAAGGGCCGCGGGTTGCCGCTGGCGAAAGATGGTTAAGGCCATCCCACGCGTTCATTCCAGGCAAACGGGGCAGTTGGCGCAGGAACTCAATATTCTTGGAAAGCGACACGGCTGCTCCTTGGCCCGGAAAAGCGGAACGTACCGCAAACCACATAATTGCTGCACTGCAAAATAAAAAGACCGTGTGCTGTCAGTCCTCAGAAATATTTATCAAGTTTCGACGGAACAAAGCACGTAACGCAGCGGGAACTGAAATGCGGCAGGTGCGCGGCACAGCGTGGCACCGGAAGGTCAGATCGCTTTCAATTTGCGATAGGCAAACCAGACCATTTTCAACAACAGCCAGCCGTCGCGGAAGCGTGAGATCTGGGTCTCGCCAAACGTGCGGGCTTTATAGTGGATCGGCGTCTCGACAATTTTCAGATTCTGTTTCGCTGCGCCGAAGATCAGGTCGAAATCGCCGAACGGATCGAAATTACCGAAATAGCTGCGTTCCCGCGCCAAGGCCTCATAATCCTTGCGCAGAAGTACCTTCGTGCCGCAGAGCGTGTCGGTGAGGCGCGTGTTGACGAGATAGCTGAAAAGATAAGCGAAGAAGCGGTTGGCGATCAGGTTGAGCGGACGCATCGCCTCCTGCTCCATCGGATAGACCAGACGGGTGCCGTTGACGAATTCGGCCTTGCCGGTCTCGATGACCGCGTGAAATTTCGGCAACGCTTCCGGCGGCATCGTCAAATCGGCGTCGAGTATCATCAGCACGTCGCCGCTGGCTGCGGCAAAACCCTTGCGCACCGCGTCGCCCTTGCCCTTGCCCTCCTGCTTGAGGACCTTGATGTCCCAGCTATCCTTGTAGGCGTCGCGCACCCGCTCGCATTCGGCAAAGGTGTTGTCGCTGGAATTGCCTTCGACGAACAGGATTTCCTGTGAGGCGCCAAATCGCGGCATGCGCCGAACGGCGTCCTCGATATTGCCGCTCTCGTTCCGGCACGGGATCAAGATGCTGGCCGAGAATTTCCGATCCGGAAAACTGCGAACCGGACGGCCGACCAGATAGGTTCGCAGGCACAGCTTCCTGATCCCCGGCAACGGCGCGATGAAGCGGTTGATGAAGGGCCCAAGACCAAGCCAGCGGCGCGGCAACAGCTGCCGCTGCTCCTGGCTGATGACCTCGAAATCCGCCAGATCCATCAGGTTGAGGAAGTCGGCAGTCGCGATGAAGTTGATCTTTGGCTGCTTGGCCCGCAGATGCAGGGCCTCTGCCAGCTTGAGCACCGGCTCCCACAGATGAGAATAGTAGGACATGATGATCCGTGTGGATGGTGCGCACAGGTGATGCACCAGCCGCAAGGTCGCATCGATATCCTCGAACATGCCGATGGTGTCGGCAATCACGATGTAGTCGAACGGTCCCTCGATCGATGTCAGGGTTGCCGGGTCTTCGACGTCGCCGAGTACGAAGTAGAGATCGGGATGCAACTTGTTCGCGTTGGCGACGGTCTTGGCGCCGAAGTCGACGCCCACGCCATAGGAAGGTTGCAGCGCCGCCAGGAGATCGCCGCGGCCGCATCCCAGTTCCAGCACGCGTTTGCCCGGCGGAATCAGGAAGCGCATGAACTTGAAATCGTCTTCGTGATAGGCGGCGTTGAATTCGCGCCAGCGCTCGAGTTCATCGCCATTGGCCTCGAAATGCTCGACGAGGTCGCGCTTGCGCTGCGTCGCCAGCTGCAAGGACCCAGCAGAATCCGATGGCCTCAAATACATTCCAACCTCGATCGCGATAAGCCAGTCAGCCGCCACGCCAAGGGTCCTCTTAGCCGAACGGTAAAGAGCTGTAAATTCGATCAAATTGGCCGATTTTACGGATGCTGGCCGTACGCATGATGTCCGGTTGCCTTGAGCTCCTCCAGCCCATAACTTGATGTCCAACAACCAAGAAGAACGGTAAGGAGGAACGACGATGGCTCGCCTTAAATTCGGTGCTTTTCTCGCCCCACACCACCCGATCGGCGAGCACCCGATGCTGCAATTTCGCCGCGACCTCGATCTGGTCGAGCAGCTTGATGCGCTCGGCTATGACGAGTTCTGGTGTGGCGAGCATCACTCGTCGGGTTGGGAAATGATCGCATCGCCGGAAATGTTTCTGGCGGCGGCCGGCGAGCGCACCAAGCGCATCAGGCTCGGCACCGGCGTGATTTCGCTGCCCTACCATCATCCTTTCAACGTCGCTCAGCGCATGGTGCAGCTTGATCACATGACCGGTGGCCGCGCCATCTTCGGCTCGGGTCCGGGCGCGTTGGCGTCCGACGCGCATACGCTTGGCATCGATCCGATGACGCAGCGCGACCGTCAGGACGAGGCGCTTGCGCTGATCCGCCGCCTGTTTCGCGGCGAACGGGTGACTGCGAAAAGCGACTGGTTCACGATGAACGACGCCGCGTTGCAGATCCTTCCGCTCCAGGAGGAGATGCCCTTCGTGGTTGCATCGCAAATCTCGCCATCGGGAATGACGCTGGCCGGAAAATACGGTATCGGAATCATCTCGCTCGGCTCGATGTCGACGCAAGGGCTGATGGCGCTGCCGACGCAGTGGGGTTTTGCCGAAGACGCCGCGAAGGGGCGAAGATCATGGAGAATGACAAGGCGGCTGCGGCGCTGCCACTGACCGGCCCCGGACGCGTGGCGATTCCGGCGGTGAATGCGCCGGACTTGCTGAAAGAGGCGGCCAAACGGCAAAAGGCATAATTAGCGCATTTGATATATGTATTTTGGTACGTTCACGTTTGATGGAGCACGGCCATGTCACTGCAAAGTGCGTCTATGCAAAGTGCGTCTTTCCCGACCACAGCGCCCCGCCGCCAGGCGCTGGGGCATATTCCAGGTGACGAAGGCTGGCCCGTGATCGGCCGGACGATTTCGGTTCTCGCCGATCCCAAGGGCGAGGTTGAGCGGATGGCGGCGAAGTATGGCCCCGTCTACCGCACCCGCATACTCGGCGAGACCAGCATCACCATGCTGGGGCCCGAGGCCAATGAGCTCATTCTGTTCGACCAGAGCAGGCTTTTCTCCTCCACCTACGGCTGGGGAACGATTCTGGGCCGCCTGTTTCCGCGCGGCCTGATGCTGCTCGATTTCGACGAGCATCGCCTGCACCGGCGCGCGCTGTCGGTCGCGTTCAAGTCCGGGCCGATGAAATCTTATCTCGCGGCGCTCGACGCCGGCATTTCACAGCGCGTTACGCAATGGCGGCAGCGGCCGGGAGAGATGCTGTTTTATCCCGCCATGAAACAACTGACGCTCGATCTGGCGGCCACGTCGTTCCTGGGCACCGGCATCGGCCCCGAAGTCGCCGAGATCACCAAAGCGTTTGTCGACATGGTCGCCGCCTCCATCGCGCCGATCCGAAAACCGCTGCCCGGCACGCAGATGGCACGGGGGGTCAAAGGCCGCGCCCGTATCGTTGCCTACTTCTCCGAGCAGATCCCGATCCGGCGTGCCCAAGGCGGCGAAGACCTGTTCTCCCAGCTCTGCCGCGCCACCCATGAAGACGGTGCGCTGCTATCGCCTCAGGATATCGTCGATCACATGAGTTTTCTGGTGATGGCCGCGCACGACACCCTGACCTCGTCGCTGACGTCTTTTGTGGCGGGATTGGCCGAGAACCCGCAATGGCAAGAGAAGCTGCGCGCGGAGGTGCTGGCGCTTGATGTTGCGGCTGACGCGCCGACCTCTTTCGATCATCTCGAAGCGATGCCGCTTGCCGAGATGGCGTTCAAGGAAGCAATGCGGCTACGGCCGCCGGTGCCATCCATTCCGCGGCGGGCGACGCGCGATTTCAGCTTTGGCGGCTACGATATTCCCGCCGGCACGCTGGTCGGCGTGAATCCACTGTTTACCCACCGCATGCCGGAAATCTGGCCCGATCCCGACGCCTTCGATCCCTTGCGCTTTACGGATGAGGCGCAACGCGGCCGGCATCGCTTCGCCTTTGTGCCGTTCGGTGGCGGCGCGCATATGTGCCTCGGGCTGCATTTCGCCTATATGCAGGCCAAATGCTTTGCGCGGCATTTCCTGCAAAATCTCAGCGTCTCGATACCGGCCGGAACGACGCCGGACTGGCAGATGTGGCCGATCCCGAAGCCAAAGGACGGCTTGCGGGTGACCGTGTCTGCGGTCAGCTAAGGCCATCAGGCAAGAGCCGGAGCCTCGATGCCGTATACGTCGATGCCGTCGGCGCGTCCGCGAATGGGCAGCCTCCCGAGGTCGCGAACCGCGAAAGGCGGCGCGGAACCCAACCGTTCCATGGCCGTGCGGGATGCGAGAAAGCCACCCTCGACGCCTCTGCTCAACTCCTCGAGCCGGGCCGCGGTGTTCATGACGTCGCCGTTGAAGACGATGGCGCGCCTGACGTCGCCGATTTCGCCGATAATCACCGGCCCGAAATGCAGGCTGCCGCGAATTCGCGGCACGACGCCGAATTCGAGTTCGAGCTGATCGGCGGCCTGCACCAATTCGTCGCGCATCGCCGCGAAGCATCGCAGCGGGCGGCAATCGATGGTGCCGCTGCTCTCGCGCCACGTCACGATCACTTCGTCGCCGACATAATTGAGTACCTCGCCGTGATAGTCCGAGACCGCAAGCGTAAGCAGGCGGAATGTACGATCGAGCAGGCGGTGAATGCGGATTCCACCGAGCCGCTCGGCCAATCCGGTCGAGCCCGCAATATCCACGAAAAGCACGAAGCGGTTTTCCTCGACCGGCTTGTGATAGCGCCCGGTGATGAAGTTGAGGAAGGTGCGATGTCCGACGATATTGGAAATTCCGAGACCTAGATTCATGACAATGGAAAGCACGGCGGAATAGGCGAAACCGGCCCAGAATATCTTGTCTGAAATCTGCTGTGGTCCACCTGCGAGCGGCACGCCAGCGATGACTTCGCCGATCCGGAACCACTGGATGAGCGCGATAACCACCGCGTAGATCGCACTGCGCACGAAAAGATTCACAGTAAATGAGAGACTGTGCAGCCAGGTCCGCCACAAGCCATCCAGGATAAACAGCTCGATGACGCCGAGCGCGAGGCTCATCACGACCCCATACGTCATCCCCACGGCCATGGCGGAGGTGAGCGTGCGGCCCTGCGCGAGATTGAAGACGATCCCCGAGAGTGCCCCGAGGACAATGACGATCGCAAGCAACCGCAGCTTTCTTTCGAGCCGTGCGTTCATGCCGAGCTCGCTCCTTCTTTGCGGCCGCTCTCCGGCGTTTACCCGCCGGTCTGATCGAAAGCCTTACGCATGGCAGCGTAACCTTGCTGCTGCGCGGTCCAGTTACGGCCACTGGTGATGGCTCCGTCGACGACCAGGTCGTGTCCGTTGATGAAGCTGGATTCGTCGCTGGCCAGAAATACCGCCGCGTGCGCGATATCCTCCGGCAAACCGGCACGTGGAATCGGCTGCGCGCTCTTGGTGATCTCGCGCATGAGGGCAGAGGTTTTCTCGGCTGCCTCGACCGACAGTCCGAGCGCCTTGCCGAAAATGCCGGTGGCGATCGCGCCCGGTGAAATACTGTTGACGCGAATGCCGGCCTCGCCGAGCTCCATGGCCACGCATTTGGTCAGGTGGATGACGGCGGCTTTGGCGGCTCCATAGACGACCGAGGACGAAAAGCCGGCGAGCCGGCCGGCGATGCTGCCGTTATTGATGATGCTGCCAGAACCCTGACGCCGCATATGCGGCGCGGCATGTTTCATGCCGAGCATCACGCTGCGGACCAGGGTCGCCATCGCGGCGTCAAAACGGTCGGCTTCAAGGCCTTCGATTCCACCGGTCTGCGCCGGTCCGCCGGCATTGTTGAACAAACAGTCGATCCGGCCGAACTTGTCGACGGCCTCATTGATCAGCTTGCGGATATCGTCTTCGAGGGTGACATCGGTGCGGCGGAACAGGCACGCGGCGCCGAGCTTCTTGGCCAGCGCCTCGCCTTCGGGCGCGCGGCGGCCGGCGATCACGAGCTTTGCGCCCTCGGCCACGAATATTTCGGCGGTGCGCAGTCCGATTCCGCTCGTCGCGCCGGTGATCACCGCAACCTTGCCATCCAGCCTGCCCATATCGCTCGTCCTCCTTTTTGACACGGTCCCGCGAGACTATCTTCGGCCTCTCCGGGCAGCGCAAGCCGCGCGTTGCCCATTGCTGGTTCCCGCCAAAATCGGTTCCCGTGCCGCGGAATGTCTCTCATTGTCCCGGTATTGAATAGTTCTTCATTCACGGGTCGCGTGCGGCCGATTTCGGCTATGTTGACCCCACGTTCGGCTCTGGAATACCCATTGATGCGGTTTGTGACAGGTCTGATCGCCGAGTTTCGACAAGGTTGGCAAGGAATTTCCCGGCCTTCGCTCGCGTTCAGCGTCGGCTTTTCGGCGACCTGCCTCGCGCTCTCGACGGCGGCGCGGTGGATTCTCGCCATGATACGGCCGGACGTCTATTTCACGCCGTATTTTCCAGCCGTGTTTTTTGCCACCGCGCTCGGCGGTTATCGCACTGGTCTCGCCACCGCCGTTGTAGGCGGTGGGCTCGGCGTCGCCATGGATTTCGGCGATGCGCCGAGCAATTTTTTCCCACGGCTGGTGCTGCTGGTCATCTATGCGATCGTATCCGGGCTCACGATTTGGGGCGTCGAGCACTACCGGTCGGTGGCTGCCGATCAACGGGAAATTTCCAGGCGGCTGATCCGCGAGGAGGAGTACCGCAAACTGGTTGTGGACGAACTGCAACACCGGCTGAAGAACAAACTATCGACCGTTCACGCGGTGCTCCATCAGGTGCTGCAAAATCAGCCGGACGTGTGGGCCAGCATCGACCGCCGTATGCGGGCGCTGTCGGCGACCGACGAACTCATCACGAAGGTGGACGGCGGCGGCTGCGATATCAAGGATCTGCTGCTGTCCGAACTCGGACCTTATGGCCATGTCCGCTTCATCTTGAACGGGGACCGGCTGTTTCTGCCCGCCAAGCTCGCCGTCAGTCTCGCGCTGATTTTTCACGAACTCGCGACCAATGCCGGAAAGTATGGCGCATTTTCCGCCGAGCGCGGCTTGCTTCAGGTGTCATGGTCCATGACCGACGACCGGCTGAATATCGCCTGGGATGAGACCGAAGGACCGTCCATGGGCAAGGTCGGCGAGCCCGGCTTCGGTACCAAATTACTGGAATTGGCACTCAGGCCTTTCGATGGCAAGACCGAAATCAGTTTTTTGAAGAGCGGGGTCCATTGCACCATGCAATGCCGCGTTCCCAAGAGCTGATCGGCGGCCGGCAGGCCCTCGGGCGGGGGGTCGTTGACGTTCTGTTAATGACGATCGCGTCGGCTGGTTTTGAAAGCAGGCTTGTTCGAAATCGTGATGGCTCACTTAACCAAAATTACAAGAGACTTTGCCAACCTCCGGCGGCCATGCAAAACCCTCCGCCACGTCAAATTCCGCCCCAGGCCACACCCGATGCCGGCGAATTCGCCGTCGAGGGCGAACTCGGCCTGTTGAGAGAGGTTCTCCGGCTGCTCCCCGCCGGTGTGACGGTTCAAGACGAAGATGGCCGTTTCATCCTGATCAACGACGCCGCGGCGTCGCAGTTGGGGATGGCCACGGCTCAGGGCGGAGAGTTCGGCTCGAAACATCTGAACGAGCGGCGAGAAAACGGGCTTGAGCTGCTTCGCGCGGGACGCACAACCGTTGCAGAGACGGCCATCACCGGCAACAACGGCGAGCAGGTTATTCTCGCGGCCCATCGGCCGGTTCGCATCGCGGGCCGCAACCTGCTGCTATCGAGTTCGGCCGACATCAGCGAACAGAAAGCCGTCGAGGATCATCTGTTTCGTTCGGCTTATTTCGACGAGTTGACCAGCCTGCCGATGCGGCGGGTGATCGAACATCGTGTGCAAAGCCTGATACAGCGCTATGAGCCCGGCTATGCGTTTGCGCTCGCGTTTCTCGATATCGATAATTTCAAGCACATCAATGACTATTACGGCCACTCGGTCGGCGATGCGCTGCTGACCGAGGTTGCCAAGAGGGCCGGCCTCGACTTGCGCGAAACCGACATGTTGTCCCGGATCAGCGGCGACGAATTCCTGCTGCTGCTCAATCCGATCGAGAGCGAGGAAGAAGTATCCGAATACATTGCGGCGACGTTGCAGCGGCTGAAGGCGCCGTTCTTCATCGATGGATCGGAATTGTTTGCCTCGACGTCGATCGGCGTTAGCCTGTTTCCTGACCACGGCCGCAGCTACGACGTGTTGCTCCAGAACGCCGATATTGCGATGTATCGGGTCAAGAATGACGGAAAGGGTGCGGCCGTCTTCTTCGATACGAGCATGGAGCGCGAGGCGCTCGCACGCATGAAGGTCGAGCAGTCGCTGCGGCACGCCATCCTGGAGAAGCGTTTCTGCTGCGCTTTCCAGCCCAAGGTCGATATCCGAACCAAGGAAGTCAAGGGTGTCGAGGCGCTGGTCCGTTTGCGCGATGACGACGGGGTCATCCAGGCGCCCGGTACCTTCATCAATCTCGCGGCCGAATTGGGCTTGATCGACGAACTTACCCATCTGGTGCTGGCGGAAATCGTCAGATCAATCGATCTTATCAACGAGACCTTCGGAGCGGCGGCCACGATCAGCATCAATGTCGCGGCGAAGCAGGCCGACAGTCCGATGTTCATGCGTTCTTTCGCCGAGGCGCTGGAGGCGACGGGATTCCCGCGGCGCTTCATGATCGAAGTGACGGAAGACGCCTTCGTTACCAAGACGCGGTTTCAGGACGAAATCGTGCCGATCTTCCGCAAGCTCGGGATAGGCATATCGATCGACGACTTCGGCATCGGCTATTCGTCATTGTCCGCGCTGGCCGATATCACCGCCGACGAGATCAAGATCGATCGTTCCTTCATCAAGGACATCCATCTGCGGCCGCGTAGCCAGGGAATTTTGCGCGCGATCGAATCGCTCAGCGAGGCGCTGGGCATGACGGTGATCGCCGAAGGCGTCGAAACCTTCGAGGAACTGGCCTATCTCCAGGCGGCTACCCGCATCCGTTACGCCCAGGGCTTTTACTTCGCCTATCCGATCTTTCTGGAAGAGCTCAAGCTCGCCCCGACGGTTATCAGCGAAGCGCGCATCAGCGAGGCAAGCCGGCCGATGCAGGAAAGCCGGCAAGCTTATGAGCGTCCCACCCGTTTTCGCCGCTGAGCGGGCGCCTCTCGCGCATTGCATTTGACGGTTGCAACAGTCAATTCGCGCAGCGATGGTTTGTTGGGCATTTCGGCACGGCCGCTTCCCTGCTATCTTCCCGCCAGCGGTCGGTCGCGAAAAGAGGCTCCATGCAACCCGTCTCGATATTGCTGAATATCCTGTGGCTGCTGTTTGGCGGCGTCTGGATGGCCGCCGGTTGGGTTGTTGCCGCGGTCATCATGGCGATCACCATCATCGGTATTCCCTGGGCACGGGCCGCGTTCAACATCGCCATCTATACGCTGCTGCCGTTCGGCCAGAAGGCGGTGCGACGCGATGCTCTGACCGGCCAATCCGACTTCGGCACGGGGTTGCTGGGTCTGATCGGCAACCTGATCTGGCTCGTGCTTGCGGGTTGGTGGCTGGCGCTCGGCCATCTCGTCACGGCGGTGATTCTTGCCGTGACCATCATCGGCATCCCCTTCGCTTGGGCGCATCTGAAACTCGCCGGCATTGCGTTGTGGCCGATCGGAAGGGCGATCGTTCCGGCGTAAATAGGTCCTGTTATTTCTTTCCGGCGCGGGCGCGAATTGCTTCCTCAACGCTGTGAAACTGGCGGTCGGGACCGAGTATTGTAGCGATGCCGAAGCGCACGATCGCGTTCTGCGCGCGGTCCGATTCGAGCCGGGCGAGCGCAAAGTCGATGCCGTCCGCGTGGCATTGACGGATGACGTCGGCCAGGACCTGCGCCGCCGTAAAGTCAATCTCGACTATGCCGGTCGCCTCCAGCACCACCAGCCGCACTTTCTGCGATGAAGCGTTCATTGCGGCCAGGATATCGCGCCGGAAGTCATAGGCATTGAGGAACGACAGTGGCGCGGGAAATCCCGCGACGATCACGCCGGCTTCCTGCTCGCCTGGCAGATTGGGACTCACGGGCCACCAGATGGAGGTGCCGGGAACGCGTTCGAGCGGCCGCACGCGGGCGCGCGTCGTGGTCCAGATGCCGTGCAGCAGCGACAATGCGATGCCCAGTCCCACGCCCTGCTCGATCGGCAGCACGATGATGCCGGCCGCCGTCACCAGGATCAGGAGGAATTCGCCGAGCGATTGACGCGCAACGGCAACGATCTGGCGAAGGCGAATGATGCGAAGCGCAACGAACAACAGAACCCCGCCAAGGGCGGCATTCGGAATCCGGTGCAGCAGCGATGTTCCGAAGGCAAGCAGCAGGACGACGATCGCAACTGCGGCCACGCTAGCGATCTGGGAGCGGCCACCGGTTTCGGAAACCACCGCGGTTCGCGGCGGACTCGCATTGACGGGAAAAGCTCCGATCACCCCGGCAAAGATGCTGCCAGTGCCGATGCCTATGAAATCGCGGTTGACGTCCGGCGGCTCATTGGGATCGGTTGGAAAGGATCGGGTGGTCGCGGCCGTCTGCACCATGACGACGACCGAAATGATGAGGCCGAGCGACAGCAGGCTGGTGAGCTGTCTGGCGGACACGACGGGAATGGCGAGCTTCGGCATCTCAACCGAAATGCTGCCGAGCACGCTGACGCCACGATCTTCAAGATGAAGAAGCACAACAGCTGCCGCCGCTAACGCAAGGCCGATCAAGGCACCGGGGATCCGCGCGTCGATCTGCTCGGATAGCATGATGATGGCGAGTACGCCCAGACCAATGACGATCGTAAAGCCGTTGGCTTCGCCAAGATGTTCGGCCAGCGTCGCGAAGCGCTGGAGCATGTGCCCTTCGCTCGCCGGAAGCCCGAGGATTCCCGGCAACTGGGAGATCAGGATGTGCACCGAAATGCCGGCGAGAAAGCCGATCGTGACGGGGACTGACAACAGGTCGGCGATCCACCCCAGGCGAAAAATGCCGGCGGCCGTCAGCATCAGCCCGACCATCAGCGCCAGCGCCGCGGCGAGCGTGGCGTAATCTGGTGAGCCCGTGGCGGCGAGCGCGGCAAGCCCGCCGGCGAAGATCGGCGTGATGGTCGAATCCGCGCCCGATGACAGGAAGCGGTTGCTGCCAAACGCAGCAAAGGCGAGCGAGCCCGCCACAAAAGCGAAAAAGCCGATCTGCGGGGCGAAGTGGCCAAGGCTTGCGGTTGCCATCTGCTCCGGAATGACAATCGCCGCAAGCGTCAGGCCGGCGAACAAATCGCGGCTGAGGAACGCGAAGCGGTAGTTGGCCAGCGAACGAAAAACCGGCCACGCTTTGTCAGCGGTGGAAGGCTGCGAAGAGCTGGATCGATCCGCCATGGTACGCCGTCCCTCCGTTCCATTTGGCCACTCCCCGAGACGAGAACGTGGTGGCTCGCCGGAAGCGACAGGATTTCGCGCCCCGGCGTGGCCTGTCTTGTTGTTGGAGGCTCTACTGGACGATTTCCACCCGGTAAAATCAAGGTTGGTTGGCGCTGTGCCGGCCATTGCCGATGGCGGGCCAATCGGCTAAATCAACCGCCACGCACCCGTAGCTCAGCTGGATAGAGCGTTGCCCTCCGAAGGCAAAGGTCACACGTTCGAATCGTGTCGGGTGCGCCAGCAAATAACCGAACGATTGCAAGATTGCGAATGGTCTGGCGCTACGGCGCTTTGGACGGAGCCGCGCCGTAATTCGTTTCCAGATAGGAGATGATCTGCCTGGCCTGGTCGGCATCGACCGGCGCGCCGATGGCCACCATGCGATGCACGATCGCTTCCCACTGCCGGCCCGGACGCGCGACGGCGATTACTCGGTCCACGCCGTGGCAGACCCCGCAGGCCCCAGTGACGAGGTCCGCCCCGGCACCATCGGGCAATTTCACGGGAGCCGGTGTTACGCCGGGGACCGGCACACCGGGTCCGAAGTTGGTCGCGAGATATTTGACGACGTCGTCGATTTCGTCCGGCCCGATCTGCGCGCCTCGCAAGACCATGTTGTAGACCTGCCGGCGCCAGCCTGCTTCGCCCATGCGCAATTGAATGATCGGCCCTGCCCTGTGGCACTGGGTGCAGGCGACGGCGATGAGGTCACGGCCCGCTCCAGGGGGGAATGGATTGGTCTGTTGGGCCTCTGCAAGAGAGCCCAAAAGAAGGACCGGGAGAACGAGCAGAACACTTGCGGCCGCCAGAACGAACCTTCGCATGATCAAGCCTTCTTCACACGCTTGGCGGCGATCGAATATGGCGGATACCATTCCGAGGCTGCGCCGACGCCTGCGCGGTCGACGAGAATATCGAGCAGATAGGGGCGGCCCTCGATATTGGCGCGCTTGGCCCGGGCGAGGTGCTCCTGAATCTTTGAGGGGTCGCTGACCGTCTCGCCCTCGACGCCATAGGCGGCGGCTGATTTGGCAAAATCCACATCGGGACTGCCATTGTAGCACGTCATATCCTTGCCGGAATTGAACTGCTGCGGGCCGGTAAAACTCCAGATGCGATTGCGCTCGTTGTTGTAGCTGCGGTTGTTGACGACAAGGTTGGTGATCGGCGCCTTGTAACGCGCCTGGCTCCATAGCGGTTGCGGGCCGCCGAACATGGCGCTGCCGTCTCCCATGGCGGAGACAACCGGGCGGTTGGGGCGGGCGAGTTGCGCGCCCATGGCCGCCGCTTGCGCCCAGCCGAGAATATTGGCGCTGGTGGAGACGAAGGTTTTATCGGTGCCACCAAAATTCATCATGGAATCCATGATGCGGCCCGACTCGCAATCCGTCACGAAGATGGTTTCTCTGTCGAGCGCAGTCTCGAGTTCGATGCCCAGACGCTCCATGGTGATCGACGAGCCATTGTCGAGATCTTTGACGGTCTCGGCGCGCATCCTGGCGGTGCCTGCGATGTAGGCGCGGGTCCGGACGGAGCGTGCGTCGGCGATCTGCTTCAGGCGGTCGGCGGTCGCCATGCTTTTGACGGCAGCGATGATGTCGGCAAGTCCGAGTTTGATGTGCGCGACGACGGACATGTCGATCGGCCACGAACGCGCAAGTCCCGCCGGGTCGTTTCGCATCGAAATGGCAAAGGCGTTTGGCATGCGCTGTTCGCCGAGTTGACTGCCGACGTTGAAGTGGACGTCGACAGGGCTGGAGAAGGGCCCGCCGGGGACGAAGCTGCCCACGAATTGCGGGTCTCGGGTCGGATAGGGTTTGGACCAGTTGCCGAGCGAGCCGCCGATGGTGGTGACGGGAATGCCGAGCAGGTTGGCGAGTTCGACCACTTCCGCTTCGGCCTGGCACAGCGTGACTTCGTCGCCTGCGGTGATCAGCGGGTTGCGCGCCTCGATCAGCCGCTTGGCGATGGTTTCGACATCGTCGCGGTCGGGGCGGATTTTCATCGCCACGTTGAACAACCGGCCATCGTAAATATCGGCAGTGGCGGTCGCCCGCAGCAAGTCGTCGGGAATCGAGAGAAAGACCGGGCCGACCGGCGGGGTGGTGCCGAATTTCAGGGTTCGCCGGGTCACGTCGGCGATGCCGGCCGTGTTCTCGGCCACCCAGAATGATTTGGTGATGGGCGCGACCATCGGCTCCTGATGGTCGTAGTCCTGCGGCCAGTCGCGCCCGGTGGTCTCAGTGCCGAATGCCGCGACGGTGAGCAGCACAGGGATGCGATCTTTCCAGCTGTTGACCAGCTGTGTCATGCCGCTGGGCAGGCCGACATTGGCGATCTGGGCAACACCGATCTTGCCGGAGAGGCGCGCGTAGCCGTCGGCCATGGCAACAACGGCGCCTTCCTGAACACCTTTGATGAGCTGGATTTCCGGTGTGTCGACCAGCGCATCGTAGATCGGAGCGTCACCCGTCGATGGATTGAAAAAGATGAATTCGGTGCCGGCGGCCTTAAGCTGCTCGATATAGAGCTTTCCGCCGGTGCCGGTCACCTGGCGGACGGCCCCGCCGCTGGCTGGTTCGGCCATCGCCGGGCTTGGGGCCAGCGACTCGACGATTGTTTTGGCCGCGGAAGCGGTCAGTCCAGCGGCACCGAGGCCGCGCATGAGGTCGCGCCGTGAAATGCCGTTGTTGAGGTATTGCCTGACAAGCTCCTTCATGGTCGTCCTCCGGAAATCCTATTTAGCTTGGGTTTTTATTGGCGTGACGCTGACGCATGCTTTTAGCTACGCTCGCTACGCTAGGCTACCGTGATCTAATATCAAGCCGTTGCGGGGGGCCGTTTTGCTGCACTGCATAATTAGGAACCACTTTTACACCCGCGAATTTGCCGATTGTCGGGTCGATCAGGACCTTCACAACTGGCACTCCTAAAAGCGCTCGCCGCAATGTGTCATCTCGGGACGACGGCCAATTTTATTGAGCGCAATTAAATGCCAGAACACAGGGCATCACACCATGACCCAGCCAGCAGGATTCGCCTTGCCCCCTCAGCGCACAGTCTCGGCCGGCCGCTGGGCTTTGATCGCTGGCTTGATGCTGTGTTGCGCGCATGTCAGCACAAAGGCCCGCGGGGCTGAAGCGAATGCGCCATCGGCCGAGAAGCTTCGGCTGCTTGGCGATTTCTTCGAAAACGAGGTTGCTACGGGCAAGATCTCCGGCGCCATCGTCCTGATCCAGCAGCATGGCCGGCCCGTCTACCAGAAGACATTCGGGATGCGCGACGTCAGGACCAGCCGTCCGATGACGGCGGATACGATTTTTGCTCTTCGCTCGATGACCAAGCCGATCACGAGCTTAGCTGCGATGATGCTGGTCGATGCCGGAAAACTGTCGCTCGATGATCCCGTGGCGAAATACGTGCCGTCCTTTGCGGATGCGAAGGTGGCGCTGGAGCAAGCCGATGCGCAGGGCAAACCGCCGTTCGAGCTTGTTCCTGCCGCGCGGCCACCGACGGTCAGGGATCTGCTTCTGCAAACCTCGGGTATCGCCGGGGGTTACGTCGGCGGCTGGGTCGAAAAGCTTTATGATGGAGGTCATCTTTTCGACGGGCAGTTCAGCAACGCGGATCTTGCCGAGCGGATTGGCAAACTGCCGCTGACGCGGCAACCCGGTACGTTCTGGCGTTATGGTCATTCGGCAGACGTGCTTGGGCGCGTCATCGAAGTCGCCTCGGGCGAGACACTCTATCACTTCATGAAGCGGTCGATCTTCGATCCGCTTGGAATGACACACACGAAGTTCGTGCTGGATACGCCCGAAGAGCGTGCATTGATGGCGGAGCCACTGCCAGGCGATGTGAATCTCGTCGATCAGGAGCGCAGGCGCAGGTCCCATCCCGAGTGGGAATCCGGTGGTGGCGGGCTGGTCTCGACGATCGTCGATTATGGACGCTTCACGCAAATGCTGCTGAACGGCGGTACGTTCGAAGGCAAGCGTTACCTCAGCCCGGCCGCGTTCAAGGATATGACGACCGACCATGTCGGTCCGGGCACGGGCATCGGCCACGATTATTTCTATTTCCCGGGCGATGGCTTCGGTTACGGCTATGGCTTTGCTGTGCGCACCAGCGCGGGAGAAACCAGACAGCCGGGCTCCATGGGTGAGCTGAAGTGGGACAGTTTAAGCGGCACCTATGTTGGCATCGACCGCAAGCTCGACATGTTTTACCTGCTGATGGAACAGACCGATAACGAGCGTGGCCCCATCAGGGTCGCGTTCCGGAAACTCGTCTATGACGCCTTCACCTCGAAGTGAGGCTGGGCGCGTTGACAGCTGTCAGGTCCTGAGTTCTGAAATCGCCTGATGGCCGATCATCGCGGACGCGGGTTTCGGCCATGCCGGCGCGGCGTCTTCTGTTCATTTTCCCGTTGCTCCCCAGCTGGCAAATAGCTAGCAGGGTGTCCCGCGCCAGAGAACGGGAGATCAGGCGACAGACCATGTCGCACGGCTCGTCGTTCGATCACCCCACCAATTTCGATCACCCCACCAATGAAATGCGATCAGGTTCCGATGGGCTCTTTCACGGTCAAGGAGATATTTCTGACGCTGCAGGGCGAAGGCATGCAGGCGGGCTGCCCTGCGGTGTTCTGCCGATTTGCCGGCTGCAATCTCTGGAGCGGACGGGAAACCGATCGAAGCGCCGCGGTCTGCACGTTCTGTGACACCGACTTTGTCGGAACGAATGGCACCAAAGGTGGCCGATATCGCGACGCCGATGAACTTGCGGATGCGATCGAGAGGGAATGGACCGGCGGCCAAACCAATCGCCTCTGCGTGCTCACAGGAGGAGAGCCCCTGCTGCAGGTTGACGAAGGTCTTGTGCGCGCGCTTCACAGTCGCGGTTTTCGCATCGCCATCGAAACCAATGGCACCTTGCCTGCGCCTGACGGCATCGACTGGATTTGCGTCAGTCCCAAGTCGAACACGCGGCTGGAGATCGTGAACGGCCAGGAACTGAAGCTGGTTTATCCGCAAGCCGACGCGCTGCCCGAACGCTTCGCGGATCTCGCGTTTGAAAACTTCCTTCTTCAGCCCATGGACGGTCCCGACGTTATCGCCCACACGCGCGATGCGATCGGATACTGCCTGACCCATCCGAAATGGCGCCTGAGCGTCCAGACCCACAAGCATCTCGGCATCCGATGAAAATATCCCAGGCCTTTCGTTTCGAAGCGGCGCATCGTCTGCCGAATGTTCCCCAAACGCACCGATGTCACCGGATGCATGGGCATTCTTATCGGGTCGAGCTCATCTTGAGCGGTCCCGTCGATATCAACACCGGCTTCGTGGCGGATTTTTTCGATGTCGAGGAGACATTCGCGCCTTTGCTGAAAACGCTGGATCATCACTATCTGAACGAGGTCCAGGGGCTGGAAAATCCGACGGCGGAGAATATCGCAATCTGGATCTGGAGCCGGACCAAAACCAGATTGCCGCAGCTTTCCGCGGTGAAGGTCTATGAGACGCCTGACTGCTGGGCGGAATATGACGGGCGTGATTAGGAAACCTTATGTCCGAAAGCGCGCTCGTTCTTTTCTCCGGCGGCCAGGATTTCGACGACGTGCCTCGCATGGGCGCTGTCGCGCTACGACCACGTTGAAACGATCGGCTTCACCTACGGTCAACGTCATCTGGTGGAGATGGAATGCCGTATGCCTGTGCGGGCGGGCCTGGAGGCGATCATGCCAGCATGGAAGGCGAAGCTCGGGCGGGATCATCTCATCGATCTCGGTGTTCTCGCCGAGGTCAGCGTTAGTGCTCTCACCGCGGACTTGCCATTTGATACGCGCGCCGACGGATTGCCGGCGACATTCGTTCCCGGCAGAAATCTGTTGTTCCTCACCTTCGCGGCCATCGTCGCCCATCAGCGCAAGATCAAGCACCTCGTCACGGGTGTCTGCGAGACAGACTACTCCGGCTACCCCGATTGCCGCGACGACACGGTGAAGGCGCTTCAGGTTGCGATCAATCTCGGCATGGAGGCGCGGCTTGTGATCGAGACGCCTCTGATGTGGATCGACAAGGCCGCGACCTGGGAGCTTGCAAACAAGCTCGGCGGTCGCGCGCTCGTCGATCTCATCATTGACAAGACGCACAGTTGCTATCAGGGCGACCGGAGCCATCGTCACGATTGGGGGTTTGGCTGCGGAAGTTGCGATGCCTGCCGCTTGCGGAGCGACGGTTGGCGTAGATACGTGGCGTCAGCGGTTTGATAGTCTAAAGGTACGCGAGATGAGCGAAACCACCTCCTTTTGGCTCATACGACATGCAGCGGTCGACGGTCCCAAGGGAACAGAGGGAACGATCTGGGGCCCGCGCGCTCCGGCCGATCTCAGGGATCGCGGTTCGTTCGATCTCTTGCGCGCGCGTCTGCCGCAAGACGCGAAGGCTTATGCAAGCCCGGCGCAGCGAACGATCGATACGGCAAAGGCCTTGCAGCTTGATCCCGTGCTGATGGGTGAGTTTGCCGAGCAGGATTTCGGTGACTGGACCGGCCGGCGTCACGACGATCTGGCCGCCAGCGGCGGGCAAGCCTATGCACAATTCTGGAGCGATCCAGCCCGCTCGACCCCGCCGGGCGGGGAGAGCTTCGAAGATCAAGTCGCCCGGGTTCGGCAAGGCATCGGCCGGATCGAGGCGGGTTCGGCCATTCTGGTGGTCCATTCCGGAACAATTCGCGCGATGCTCTGCATTGCGCTCGAACTCGCGCCGCAGGCCGCGCTGCGGTTTGCGGTTGATCCGCTCTCGATGACACGGATCGATCGTCTGGACGGAGCGTGGCGCGTGATGTCGGTGAACCAGAATTTTCGTTAGACCGATATACCCTACGCTCGATCGGGCACGTTGGCCTGCGCGAACGTCGCCATATCGTTATGGAGCGCGCAGGCGAGCCGCAACAGCGGCAGCGCGATCGCCGCGCCCGACCCCTCACCGAGCCGCAAGCCCAGATCGATCAGCGGCTGCAACTTCAGCGCCTCGAGCACCAGCCGGTGCCCTTGCTCAGCGGATCGATGGGATGCGAGTAGAAACGGCCGGCAAGAAGGGTTGATCCGCACCGCGGCCAGCGCCGCAACCGACACGATGAAGCCATCGACCAGGATCGGAATCCGGCGCTGGGCCGCCGCGATGATGGCGCCGCAGATGGCTGACATTTCCAGGCCGCCAACGGCACACAGCACCTTTTCAACTAGACGTGCCGGCCTGCGTCAGCCCATGAAGCGCGAGAGCCTGGTCGATCACACGCGTTTTGAGCGCGCGCCCCTTCGCATCGACGCCGGTCCCGCTGCCGGCCGTTTGCCCGGCACTGAGCCCGAGGAGAGCCGCCGCGATGGCCGCCGAGGCCGTCGTGTTGCCAATGCCCATCTCGCCAAAGATCAGGATATCCGGATCGTTCGCGCGCAAAACCGCTCGCTTGCCGCACTCCAGGGCGAAGGCTATCTCGTCAGGCGTCAGCGCGGCCTCATGGCTGAAGTCGCGGCTGCCATGGCGCGGCTTGTCGGTGACGATGCCTGGAATAGGCGATTGGGCGAGGGTCCCGGCGTCCACCACCTCCAGAGTTGAACCCAGCTCACGCGCCAAAACCGAGATCGCTGCTCCTCCGCTTGCGAAATTGGCCATCATGGCAATCGTGACTTCCTGCGGATAGGCCGATACGCCCTGGGCGACGACGCCATGATCACCGGCAAAGATAATGATCGGCACGCGCGCCGCGCGGGGCCGCTCCGTCTGCTGGAGAGCTGCGAGTTCGCATGCGAGGTCCTCGATCCGGCCGAGCGAGCCGGCCGGCTTTGTGAGCTGAGCCTGGCGCGCGAGCGCAGCGTCACGGTGCGCGGTCGAGATGTCCGGACATTCTTGAGTGACCCATTCGGGAAGCATGTGTTTCGCCTTGTTTGCTTTCGCTGATCTGAAGATCTTTATGAGATACGCTTGAGAATGTAGCTGTCCATGATCCAGCCATGGTTTTCGCGGGCTTCGCTCCGCGCAGCGGCAATGCGCGGGCCGGCGTCGGCGAGGGCGCCTGATAGAAGAATCTCGTTGGGCATGCCGAGATACGCGCCCCACCAGATGTTCAATCCCTTGGGATCGAGCGACTGGAACGCTGCGCCGCCGTCCAGCATCACCACCACGGTATTGACGCCAGCCGGCCAGCCATCTTCACGCAAGCGGCGGCCTGTCGTGACCAAAAATGGCTCGCCGATTTCATTCACGGGCAGCGCATGCGCGGCGCAAAGTGCCTGGATCGAAGTGACGCCGGGGATCACCTCGATATCAGGCAGAGGATCGAGCCTTCGCGCAATCCGCAGGCTCGAATCATAGAGCGAGGGATCGCCCCAGATCAGCAGCGCAACCCGGCCGTTTTTTCCAAGGTGATTTTCAATTTCTCTCGACCATGTCGCGGCAACGGCGTCGTGCCATTCGTCCACGCCTTTGCGATAGTCTTCTTCGCTCGCGTTGCGCTTTGGAAGGTCGAATTCGACGACGCGGGTCGCAGCGTCCGTGAGAACGTCAGCGCAAATGGTCCGCCGCAAGTCAGCGAGTTCGGACTTCTCGTCGCCCTTGCGCGGAACGAGGATGAGGTCGGCGGCGTTGATGGCGCGGATCGCCGCCAGCGTGAGCTGTTTGGGATCGCCGCAGCCGATGCCGATCAATGACAGCGCGATATCAGCTTGATGCACGGCGGGTGAAGTCATCGGTCTTCCGCAATGAGGTGAAAGAACGTGCCGGTGACGGAGCCGCGCCGCGATCCGGTTTCAGCAATCATGGCGCCGGTCGCATCGCGCACCAAAGCCAGCGGCATGTCGGGCTGAGCCAGGATCGTGGAATAATGGAATTCGTGGCCGCGCAGACGGCTACCTGTTTGATAGCCTGGGATGGGTAAGGCGAGTTCCGCAAGCCGGTAGCCGAGATGCATGCGCCGTTGGGCAAAGCTGGTCTGAAGGCCAAGCAATCCAGTCATCGGGTGGCTCACGCCGTCGGCATCGGTCAAAGCCGTCCCCAGCACCATATAGCCTCCGCACTCGCCATGGACCGGCCGCGTCTCGGCAAAGGAAGAAAGCTGACGCTGAAATCTCTTGTTGCCTGAGAGCCGCCCGGCGTGGAGTTCGGGGTAGCCGCCCGGCAGCCAGCATACGTCCGCGTTCGTGTCAGGGCCTTCGTCAGCAAGTGGTGAGAAAGTTGAAATCTCGGCACCCGCCGCGCGCCAGGCCTCCAACATGTGTGGGTAGATAAAAGAGAACGCGGCGTCACGCGCCAGCGCAATGCGCTGCCCGGGCGGTGTGAGGTTTGCGCTTCCTGAAGGCGGCTTCGCGGACCAGTTGCCGGCCGATTGCAGGATCGCGTCCAGATCGACGTGTTGAGTGATGAAGCGCGCCGCTTCGCCGATCAGATGGCTGATACTTTTCTGCTCCTCGGCTTGCACGAGCCCCAGGTGTCGCTTGGGCAGCTCGATCGCAGCATGCCGCGGCAAGGCGCCGAATACCTCAATGCCGGCGTCTGTTAGCGCACGACGCACGAGGTCTTCATGCCGCGGGCTGGCAACACGATTGAGAACGACGCCGGCAAACCGCACACCGGCGCGAAAATCCCGCAGGCCAGCGGCGACGGCGGCGGCGGTTTGCGCCTGACCTGAGGGATCGATCACGAGCAAGACCGGCCAACCCATCATCGCCGCGATATCGGCGGTCGCGCCAGTGCCGGAGACGCCGGGCATGGCGACGCCGTCGAAAAGGCCCATCGAGCCTTCGGCAAGAACGAGATCGGCGTCAGCGCCGCGTGCGACGAGCGCTTCGATGTTCTCGCGGGTCATCGCCCAACTGTCGATGTTGACGGAAACGCGTCCCGTTGCGGCTGAATGAAATGCGGGATCGATATAGTCGGGTCCGCTCTTGAAGCACTGCACGCTCAGCCCGCGATCGCGACAGGCGCGCGCCAAAGCCAGCGTCAGTGTGGTTTTGCCAACACCTGATGCCGTCGCCGAAATGATGAGGCCGCGCGCCATCAGGGTTTCTCCGGAAAGCGCGGCGCGGGACCGGCCGGACGATAGCGGCGGTCATAGTCGACAGCATAAAGCCGGCTCTCGGCAAATGCCTCTGTATCCAGCGTTCGGCCGACGAAAACGAGCGCGGTGCGTTCCAGTTCGTTACTGATAGCCGCATCAAGCGTGCCGAGTGTCGCGCTGATAATGCGCTGGTCCGGCCAGCTCGCGCGCCAGACGATCGCGACCGGGCAGTCACGCCCATAGTGAGGCGCGAGCTCGGCGATCAATTGATCGAGCATATGGATCGACAGATGAACTGCCAGCACCGCGCCGGTCGCGGCAAAAGCTGCCAGGCGTTCGCCCTCGGGCATCGCGCTTGCCCGGCCCGGCATGCGCGTCAGCACCACCGATTGCGCCAGCCCGGGCAGCGTCAGTTCCGCTTGAAGCGCGGCGGCGGCCGCGGCAAACGCCGGTACGCCGGGCGTGACCGTATAGGGAATCCCAAGCGCGCGCAGCCGGCGCAGTTGTTCGCCCATTGCCGACCAGATCGAGAGGTCACCGGAATGCAGCCGTGCGACATCCTTTCCTTCCGCATGCGCGGCCGCAATCTCCGCGATGATGTCGTCGAGCGACAGCGGCGCGGTGTTGACGATCCGCGCGCCTTGCGGGCAATGCGCCAGAATTCCTTCCGGCACCAGCGAGCCGGCATAGAGGCATACCGGACAGGCGGCGATGAGGTCGCGGCCGCGCAAGGTGATGAGGTCGGCAGCACCAGGCCCCGCGCCGATGAAGTGCACGGTCATTTCTCCACACTCCATTGCACGACCGGTCGCGCCGGCTCATAGGCACGATAGCTACCGAGCGGGCCGGCATGGGCAATCTCGATCCGCATCAATTCGCCGCCGTGACGCTGGTGCAGTTCTGACAGCAGTGCTTCGGTCTCAAGCGTCACCGCATGCGCAACCAGCCGCGTTCCCTCCGGGATCAACGGCCAAAGACAATCGAACAACGAAGCATTGAGACCGCCCCCGATGAAGACTGCTTGCGGCGCAGGCATGTCTATCAAATTACCGGGTGCCGTTCCCTCGACGACGGTGATCCGATGGCCGAGGCCGAAGGCTTCGGCGTTTTTGATGATATTTTCGGCGCGATCGCCGCGGGCCTCAATCGCAACAGCGGTTCCGCCGTGCAGAGCCCATTCGATCGAGATCGAGCCGGAGCCCGCGCCGATGTCCCATAAGTGTTCGCCCGGCCGTGGCGCAAGCGCGGATAATGCCAGCGCGCGCATCGGCCGCTTCGTGATCTGACCATCGTGCACGAACAGCACATCCGAAAGGCCAGAGCTGCGCGGCAGTCCGTTTGAACCTTTCGCCTCCAGCGCCACGGCAACAAGCGTTGCCGCCGGATCTGTCGTGTAACTGTCAACCCGATGTTGCGTGATGGATTCACGCGGTCCCCCGAGCGCGGTCAGCGTCCATAGCTGCGAAGCGCCCCAGTTACGCGCGGTCAGCCATGTTGCGAGATCAATCGCGGCATGGCCGTTGCGCAACAAGCAGATGATCTTTTCGCCTTGCGCCAGATGCGGCACGAGGCATTCGAACGGCGCGGCGTGTAGACCAAGGCAAGTTACGGATTCGAGCGGCCATCCCAAACGCGATGCGGCGAGCGAAAAAGTCGAAGGCGCGGGATGGGCGATCCATTCGGTGCCGCTAAGACGCTCGGCAAGAATGCTGCCGACGCCATGCCAGAACGGATCGCTTGAGGCGAGCACGGCAGTCGCGCGGCCACGGCAGGCGAGCACTTCGCTCACGTCGAATGGCACCGGCCAGCGCCTTCCGCGATCTCCGACATCGGCGAGCGCCAGATGCCGCTCTCCGCCAAAAACGACTTCGGCTTCGGCCAATGCCTTTCGGCTTGCTTCCGATAGGCCGGAAAGGCCATCTTCGCCGATGCCGATAATGGTGAGCCAGGGACTATCCATGCGCGTCCTCATCCTGGGCGGAACGAGCGAAGCGAATCTGCTGGCGGCCGCTGTTGCGGCTGCGGGTGTCGACGCGATCTATTCCTACGCCGGAAGAACGCAGGTGCCGGTTAATCAGCCGCTGCCGACGCGAACTGGCGGCTTCGGCGGCGCCGACGGTCTTGCCGATGCTATCAGGCAACAAGGTTTCACGCATGTGGTTGACGCGACCCATCCCTTTGCAACCGAGATCAGCCGCAATGCAGTGACGGCTTGCGCGGCAACGGCAACGCCGTTGATCGCACTGGAGCGTCAACCATGGGCGAAATCGCCCGGCGATATCTGGATCGAGGTCGATGATATCGCATCCGCCGTCACGGTCCTGCCGGAAGAGCCCGCGCGCGTGTTTCTTGCCATCGGGCGGCAGCACATCGCGTCGTTTTCGGCGCGGCCGCAGCACGCTTACACGCTCCGCTTCATCGACGCCGCCGAAGGGGCGCTCCCGCTGCCAGATGCTGATCTCATCGTTTCGCGCGGACCGTTCACCCTTGCCGGCGAACTGGACATGATGCGTGCGCGGCGTATCGAGTGGGTCGTCGCCCGCAATTCCGGCGGAGTGGGTGCGCGCGCCAAGATCGACGCCGCCCGTGAATTGGGTTTGCCCGTGATCATGATTACGCGGCCGGAAGTGCCCGACCGGATGCGGGTGGAAAGCGTGGACGAGGTCATGCACTGGCTTGGTCATCGGGCGTGCCTCGGCGCGTAAACCCAGCGGCCAACGCGGCGCGTTGTCGAATTGCCAACGATGACCAGCGTCCTCATGTCGGCCATCTCCGGCCGCGCGTCCCGCAAGCTCATTGTCTCGATCTTCTCGTCGGGCGTGCTGATCGCGCGCGCGAAGATCACGAGGCGTTCGCCGCAACCGGCTCCCTGCAAAATCTCAAGCGCGCGCGAAAAACTATCGGGGCGGCTCGCCGAGCGAGGATTGTAGATCGCAATTGAAAAGTCGGCTTCAGCCGCGAGCCTCAAGCGCTTTTCGATCGTGGCCCAGGATTTTAGATTATCGGAAAGATTGATGGCGCAAAAATCATGGCCGAGCGGGGCACCGATGCGTGCCGCGGCGGCGAGCATCGCGGTGACGCCGGGCAGGACGCGGATGGAAAGATCGCGCCATTGCGGTGAGGCCTCCAGCGCTTCGAACACCGCAGAAGCCATCGCGAACACGCCGGGATCGCCGGAGGACACCACGACCACGTGGCGGCCCGCTGACGCCAGCCGCAAGGCTTCCGTTGCGCGCTGGAGCTCTTCGCGATTGTCGGATGGATGCAGGGTGAGGCCGGAGCGAGGGGCCACACGCGCGACATAAGGCGCATAGCCGAGTATGTCGGTCGCGGACGCCAACGCCGCCGAGACCTCCGGCGTGATCAGCGCCTCACTGCCTGGGCCTAGCCCCGCAATAGTTAGTGTGCCCGTCATTCGGCGGCCTTGACGCGTTGCGGCTCGCCGTAGACCAGCACGATCGCAAAGTAAGGACAGTCGGTCTCGTCGACGTCTGCGAGCCGCATGACGCGTTCACCCGGCATCGTGCCGCGTTCGATCAGCCACGCGTTAGCCAGACGGCCGGCAGATGCCAGCGCACGGCGAATCTTGTCCAGGTTGCGGCCCGTCTTCATGATGACAAGCGCGTCGGAATTGCGCATGCGGCGCTCAAGCTCATCTTCGCCAAGCGTGCCCGTCAGCACAGTCACCACATCATCGCCGAGCGCGATCGGCCGGCCAACCGAATTCCAGCAACCGGCCATGCCGGGAATGCCGGCGATAACTTCGATCTCGGCGCGCCCCCGGAGGCGGACATGCAGATGCATGAAGGAGCCATAGAAATAGGGGTCGCCCTCGCACAGCACGACGACGTCGTCACGACTAGCAAGCCGCGCCAGCCGCCCGGCCCATTCGTCGTAGAAACCATCGAGCAGGCGGACGTATTCGGGACTATCGAAGGCGATCTCGGTCGTGACCGGATATTCCATCGGATATTCGGCGGTACCTTCGGCGAGCATCCCCTCGACGATGCGCCGGGCCTGGCCGGGATGTCCTTTTTTACGGAAAAAAGCGACGTGTTTGGCGTTACGCACCTCGCGCGCGGCCCGCACGCTCATCAAGTCGGGATCGCCGGGGCCGAGGCCGCAACAGATGATTTTCCCCATCGCTATTCGCCCCTCGACGCGAGCGCGTTGATGGCAGCGACCGTGATCGCCGAGCCGCCGAGGCGTCCTTCGACCGTGAGAGAAGGCGCGGGCGGATCGGCGAGCAGCGCCGCCTTGGCCTCCGCCGCGCCGACAAAGCCGACCGGACAGCCGATGATCGCTGCGGGCCTCGGGCAGCTCTCCTCCTTAAGCATGTTGAGCAAGTGAAACAGAGCGGTCGGCGCATTGCCGATGGCAACGATGGCGCCATCAAGATGCGGCCGCCACAATTCCAGCGCCGCCGCCGAGCGGGTATTGCGGATGGTTTGCGCGAGGGCAGGGACGGTGGGGTCGTCGAGCGTGCAAATGACGGCATTGCCAGACGGCAGGCGTGCGCGGGTGATGCCTTCGGACACCATGCGTGCGTCGCAAAGAATCGGCGCGCCATTCTGCAAGGCCGTTCGCGCAACGCCAGCCATGCCTGATGTAAAGCGGATATGGGATTCCAGTCCGATCATGCCCGCGGCATGGATCATGCGCACCACCACCGGCTCCTCGTCAGCGGAAAAGCGCGCGAGGTTTGCTTCAGTGCGGATGATGGCGAAGGATTTCCGGTAGATCGCCGCGCCATCGGTCTCATAGTTGTGCAGCATCAGCGCCCTCCCATACAGAACGGAAGGGTTTGCCAGAATGCCGCTCGCGCTCAGTCCGCGCAGGACAGGCGCATCCCGCGTCGAACCATTGCGGATGAAATCGAATCCGTTGTCGGTGCCAACCAGCGTAACCGACGCAGAGCCCGATTGGGCGCAGCCTTTGACGCAACCGGAAACGTGAAGCCGGGCGCCTGCGGCGAGATGCGGCGCGAGCGCGGCAGCGAGCGCGCGCGTGTCAGCGTGGGCTTCGCGACAACGCGGAGCGCCGCTGCAAGCGACGGCGCGCAGTAATGGATCTTCCGCGCGCGTGATCACGCCCTCGTAAGCGGGCATCTCGTTCATGCCTTCCGCCAGCATCATGCGCCATGGGGTCATCCGCAAGGCTTTGGCATTCTTGGCCAGCCAGTTCAGCGTGGTCGAAGTCACTTGCCCGAAGGCCACACCGAGGAGTGCGCCGTGCGGGGTTAGTCCGGGATCGGACGCACTTTGCTTAGGCGCGGGTCTCGCAAGACCGCAAAGGTTTTCGGGCAGCTTCGCGCCTTCAGCGACGTGAGCTGCCATCCGTCCCCGGCCTGCCTTCGTCCCGCCCGAGAACACAAACCATTCGGCAAGACTGACGGCGGTCGCTACCACGTCGTTGCGCGCGACCGCACACCCAAATTCCGTTCCGTCGGCGCGCACCATGAGCTGTCCATCGATGGCGCGCTCGATCCGTACATCGGCAGAGGCCTCCGACAGCACGCGCTCTTTCCCGCAATCGACCGCGAAGCCGAACTTGGCGGGAAGGCCGGCCGGACCGCCCGCAAGCGCGCGTTCCAGTTCGTCGGCGATGGAGATGGTCTCGTCTCCGGCCGTCCAGAATGGCGTGACGAGAATATTACGCCGCGCTTCGGTGTCGGGATCAGGATCAAGCAGGCCAAGCTCGGCGAGCCCGTCGATCAGCGGCGGATGGCTGTCTTCGCTCACGCCTCTGATCTGGAGATTGGCCCGGTTGGTGAGATCGATCAGCCCGTTGCCATGGCGCTGGGTGAGTTCGGCAATTCCTGCCGCCTGCTTCGCGTCGATCCGGCCTCCGTGCGGCCGGACACGAACCACGAGCCCGTCGCCCGATTGCATCGGCTGCCAGACGCCGGGGCACCAGCCCTTGACCGCAACCGCGCTCATGAAGCCTCGCCAAGCGCCGCCGCAATCGAATTGCGCCGTGTCTTCCAGAGGGAAGCTTCACGCAGGCGGGCAAAGCAGGTCTCGATGGCCGCAAGCGCCTGTGCATTCTCGCGCGCGATAAATGCGCGCACGCGATCATTGCCGAGTGTGGCGTCGTAATAGAGGTCGAAGAGATGCGGCGGCACGGCATCGGCAAGATGGGCGAATGCGGCCATGTGTTCCAGCGTTGCGGCGATTTCAGCGGCGCCGCGAAAGCCATGGCGCATCATGCCTTCGATCCAGACCGGGTTGGTGGCGCGGGCGCGCACCACGCGCGATATTTCCTCGGTCAGCGTGCGTGCGTGCGGCTGGTCGGGGCGCGTGGCATCGAGATGATAGAGCGATGGCGAGGCTAAACCGATCCGGGCCGCGGCGGCCGCAACGCCCGCTTCATGGGCAGCATAGTCGGCAGCCAGCAACAGGTCTGTTTCCGGCAGGTCTTGTGTATGCACGAACGCATCAGACGCGGCGAGCCTTGCTTCGATCCCGCCCCGATCGGACCGCATCTCGCCATCGGACGCAAAGGCCCAGGAGGAGGCTGACAACCAGGCCTCGCCAGCCGCCGCGCGCGATTCCGGTGTGAATGCATCCAGTGCCGCCGCCATTCCAACACCATATTGCCCGGGACGCGGTCCGAACACCCGTGATGTCCGCAGGCAATAGGGATTTTCATCCCCTTCGCCGTCGCGTTCACTGAGCGCTGTGGTCGCGGTCTCGAACAGTTGCGCAAGGCCAGGAAAGACGTCGCGAAACAGACCTGACACCCGAAGCGTGACGTCGATGCGCGGCCGGCCGAGTTCGGCCGGCGCGAGGATATCGTAACCCGATACACGGCCGGAAGCGTGGTCCCAGCGTGGCGCGAGGCCCGCCAGATGCAGCGCCATCGCGAAATCTTCGCCTGAGGTGCGCATGGTCGACGATCCCCAGAGATCGACCATCAGCCCTTTCGGCCAATCGCCGTGATCCTGCAAGTGACGGCGCAGAAGCTCTTCAGCGAGTTTGATCCCCTGCGCATGCGCCGATGGCGTCGGCACCGCGCGGGGATCGACCGCAAACAGATTGCGTCCGGTCGGCAGCACGTCGCGGCGTCCGCGCCAAGGCGAGCCGGCCGGTCCCGGCGCGATGCGCTCGCCACTGAGCGCCGCGAGCACGGCGTCCCGTTCGGCCTCGCCGCATTCGCCGCGGCCAAAGACGTGCAACCCGTCGCCGAACTGGCTTTCCTTGAGATCGCAGACGAAGCGATCAATTCGGGGAATGGCTTCGGCAGGCGCAGCCGAGGGCCCAAGGCCAAGGTCATCTTCGAGGCCCGCGGCGCGCGCCTCAATGCGGATCGAGGCGATCAGCCGTTGGCGGCGCGCGGGATCGAGTCCATCGGCGGTTGAATATTCGTCGAGTAGCTGTTCGAGCCGGCGCAGCCGTTCCGGCACCGCGGACTGTCTCTGCGGCGGCGGCAAATGGCCGATTGTCACGGCGCCAATGCGCCGCTTGGCCTGCGCGGCCTCGCCGGGATCATTGACGATGAAGGGATAGATGACGGGCACCTCGCCGATCAATGCTTCCGGCCAGCAAGACGACGACAGCGCCACGGCCTTGCCGGGCAGCCATTCCAGCGTTCCATGCGCGCCCATATGGATCAGCGCATCATATCCCTGGCGTCGAAGCCAGAGATAGAACGCGACATAAGCATGGCGCGGCGTGCGCGACAGGTCGTGATAGTCGGTGTCGCGGCCACTAACATCGCCGCGCTCCGGCTGAATGGCGGTGATAGCGTTGCCACATTCAACGCCAGCGAAATGAAATTTGCCGCCGCGGCAGGCCGGGTCGTATTCCGGCGCGCCCCACGCCTTGGCGAGATCGTCCTGGAGTGGTCGCGGTAACCTGGCTAACTCAGCACAATATTCGGCGACGTCCCACGTCAAGGTTTGTCGCAACAGAACGTCACCAAGCGCTTCCACGGAACCAACATCGAAGCCGGCAGCTTTGATGTCCGACAACAGCACTTCGACTGACGCCAGCGCGTCCAGTCCGACCGCATGCGCGATCTGATGTGGGCGGCCGGGATAGTTCGAAAGCACGATGGCGACGCGCTTCTCGTTCGCGGGCCTCGTCGCAAGCCTGTGCCAGGCGCACACCCGCGCCACGATGGCGTCCACTCGTTCTTCATCAGGGCGATGCGCGAGATGCGCAAATTGCAGATCGGCATCTCGCATCCCCGGCGACTTGAAACTGACGACGCCCGCAAACAGGCGGCCATCGACCTCCGGCAGCACCACATGCATCGCGAGGTCACCCGGCGACAGGCCGCGAAGCGATTCCGCCCACTCTTCGCGTCGGGCGGTGGACAGCGCGACTTGAAACACCGGACACGACGCGGTGTCAAACGGCGTCGTGCCGTCGTCATTGAGTGCGGAGAACGCGGTTGCATTGACGATGACAGCAGGTGGGTTGGCCTCGAATTGCGCTCTCAGCCAATCCGCGACGCCAGCCGCCTTCAGCGACGTGACGAATGCGCCATAGGCGTCAAAGCCCTTTTGCCGGAGCGATTCGATCAGCGTATCGACCGGTGCGGTGTCGGCTGCGGTGAGATAAGAGCGATAAAACGTCACCAGCGCGCGCGGCCGCTGATCGGGATTCGGCGGCGGGGCGATGGCGCCATGGGCCGGATCGTAAAAACCCATTTCCGGGATATCGATCTCGCCGACCACCGGTCCAGCATCAAGGCCCGCCGCTAGCGCGAGCTCGGCAATCGCAGCCTGTGCCGCGATCGCGCCGCCCTGGTCGCAGAATGCTTTGAGCCGCCGTAGCGCTGAAATAGGCACGGTCGAGAGCGCATCCAGTCCGGGATCGTCACGGCCATCCGCTGGGAGCACGGCAAGCGCGATTCCGCGGTCTTTCGCCAGACGGTACAGGGCGGAGAGTCCATACGACCAGTAGGATTCGCCGCCGATAAGCCGTACCAGTACGCCGCGTGCTTGCGTCAGTGTCCGTTCGATATAGGTGTCGACCGAAAGCGGGTGGCGAAGCTCTGACAGGTTGGCAAGCCGCAGCCTCGGCAGGTTGGTGCGGCCGCGCCGCCAGCCGGCCGCGAAGGTTGCAAGATCGCTATCGGAGAACGAGAGTATCGCGAGATCAGCCGGGTCCTGACCGAGGTCCTTCGGGACCGCGGTCTCCTCAAGCCCGCGACTCTCGCGAAAGACAACGTGCATCACACACCAAGTGCCGCCCTGAGGGCACGTTCGTTGATATCACCCTGCTCGCCGATCAGCACCAGTTTCGACTGCCGAGGCCGCATTCCCCAGGGCGTGTCGTATTGATGCCGGACCCGTTCGCCCACCGCTTGCAGCAACAGCCGCATCGGCTTGCCGGCGACCGCGATATAACCCTTGGCGCGCAGCACGTTCTGCTCGCGCGCCAGCCGCTGCACCGATGCAACCAGCGCGTCGATGTCGCTCACCTCCGGAAGGTCGATGACGACAGAGGCGAAGTCGTCATGTTCGTGGTCGTCTTCGCCATCGTGATGCGACGGACGCGCGGCGAGATCGTTTTCCGCCGCGGCTCCGAGGCCGAGGATGACGCGCGCATCGACCGCGCCATCGACAATCGACAACATCGGCACGCGGCGCGGCATCTCGGCTGAGATCGCGGCTTTCGCCGCTTCAAGCCCCGCGGCGCCGGCAAGGTCTGCCTTGGTCAGCAGGATGATGTCGGCGCAGGCGATCTGGTCTTCAAACACTTCCGACAGCGGCGTCTCGTGATCGATATTTTCATCGGCCAAGCGTTGCGCATCGACCGCAGCCGGGTCCGGCGCAAAACGCCCGGCGGCCACGGCTTCCGCATCCGCCAGCGCGATCACGCCATCGACGGTGATGCGCGAACGGATCTCCGGCCAGTCAAAGGCTTTCAGCAGCGGCTTTGGCAGCGCGAGGCCAGACGTTTCGATCAGGATATGGTCGGGCCTCACAGGCCGCGACAGCAACAGTTCCATCGCCGGAATGAAGTCGTCAGCGACCGTGCAGCAAATGCAGCCGTTGGCGAGTTCGATGATGTTATCGACTGGGCAACCGGCATCGGCGCAGGATTTCAGGATATCCCCGTCCACGCCTTCGCTGCCGAATTCGTTGACGAGCACGGCAAGCTTTTTGCCGTTGGCATTGGCGATCAGGTGCTGAATCAGCGTCGTCTTCCCCGAGCCGAGAAAGCCGGTCACGACGGTGACGGGGACTTTGGCAAGCGTATTCATTCGGCGGCCTCCGGCAGGGCGGTAATGGGCGGGATGCGGGCAAGCGATTGCTTGCGAAAAATTTCCGGACGGCTGCGCCAGGGCACGATGCCATCAGGCGCGTTCGCGTAGGCCGCAGCGCCCGCGATCACATCCGATGCGTGGGCATCCGATAGCCGCCCATAGACATAAGACCATCGGCCGGGTGCGCTGAGTGCGATCGAGCAGCCCTGGTTGCAGGCCGATAGACATTCGACGGGTACCAAATTGACGCCATCGGGCACGCCGGCGTCGAGGATGGCCGCATGTAGACGCGCGCCGGGCGTGGTCTCGCCCTGTTGCAGCGTTTGGCCGGCGCGGCATGTGATGCAGACGTGAAGCGTGACGGTCATCGCTCTCCTCGAAGGCTTAGCTCGAAGTTTTGGCGGAAGGCGATGAGGTGCGCGAACCAAGATGGCAACGGTTCGCTCCCCGTCGCGGAACACCCCGTCCGCCGGTCTAAATCAGATGCGCTGGCAGGTCTCCCGGCTTGCGGAGCAGGGTTTTATCCCCTTGATGCCCGCCTTCCCAACCCTCTCGGGTCAGTGGCTTCAAGCATCTCTCCGGTCACGGTCGCGGGGGCGGCTGCTGTTCAGGTCAAAGGATTTGACCCTATCGCATTCCCTCTTCGCCTGTCGTAGGACAGGAACCAACGCGGGTCCACCATTTGCCCGCGGCCGCTACTTGTCAAGCCAAAGGAGCGCATCCGGTGACCTCAGAAGAAGATGCTGCCGCTGACGAAAAATCGGTGTTGTCCGAGGCTTCGGGCGATGAACGTCATGCGGAAAAAATGGCCAAGAAAAAAGCCGCCCGCGATCGGATCATGGCGACGAAGAGCGGCGATAAAGGTCTGATCATCGTCCACACCGGCGCCGGCAAGGGCAAATCATCTTCGGCCTTTGGCATGATCGTCCGATGCGTCGCGCATGGCTTTCCCTGTGCCGTCGTCCAGTTCATCAAGGGCGCATGGGATACCGGCGAGCGGCGTCTATTGACCGGTCATTTCGGCGATCTCTGCCAGTTCCATGCCATGGGCGAAGGCTTCACCTGGGAAACCCAGGACCGCGCGCGCGATGTCGCGGCCGCGCAAGCCGGCTGGGCAAAGGCCAAAGAGCTGATCGCCGATGTTACCTTGCGCATGGTCGTGCTCGACGAGATCAACATCGCGCTTCGCTACGATTATCTCGATATCAACGAAGTCGTCGGCTTTTTGAAAAGCCAGAAGCCTGACATGATGCATGTCGTGCTCACCGGGCGCAACGCGAAAGAGGAATTGATCGACGCCGCCGACCTCGTCACCGAGATGACGCTGATCAAGCATCCGTTCCGCTCCGGCATCAAGGCGCAGCCCGGCGTGGAATTCTGACAGATCGGATCGTGTCGATGGCCCGCGCATTGATGATCCAGGGAGCCGGCTCGAACGTAGGCAAGTCGCTCATCGTGGCTGGATTGGCGCGGGCTGCGTTACGCCGCGGTCTTCGCGTAGTTCCATTCAAACCGCAAAACATGTCGAACAATGCCGCCGTGACCGTGGATGGCGGCGAGATCGGGCGCGCGCAGGCCTTGCAGGCGCAAGCGGCCGGGGTCGAGCCTCATACCGATATGAATCCGGTATTGCTCAAGCCGGAAACGGACATCGGCGCGCAGGTCATCGTTCACGGCCGCCGGGTTGCGACGCTGCGCGCGCGTGAGTACGCGGCCGTGAAACCTTCACTCATGCAGCCGGTGCTCGAAAGTTTTGCGCGTCTGAAAGCGCGTGCCGATCTCGTGCTGGTCGAAGGCGCCGGCAGTCCTGCCGAAGTGAACCTTCGTCAGGCCGACATTGCCAATATGGGCTTTGCCCGCCGCGCCGACGTGCCGGTCGTGCTGGTCGGAGACATCGACCGCGGCGGCGTCATCGCCCAACTCGTCGGAACGAAATCCGTGCTCGATCCCGACGATGCCGCGATGATCCGTGGCTTCGTCATCAACAAATTTCGCGGCGATCCCACGTTGTTCGACGACGGCTACCGGCTGATCGAGAAGCAAACCGGATGGCCGGGCTTTGGGGTTCTGCCTTACTTCACGCGCGCCAATGAGCTCCCCGCCGAAGACGGGCTGGACCTCGCAGAATCGCGCAAGACCAGCAAATGCAAGATCGCCTTTCTCGCTCTGTCGCGCATTGCCAATTTTGACGATCTCGACCCGCTCAAGCTCGAAGCTGAGGTAGATCTGGTGATGGTCCGGCCGGGAGAGGCGATTCCCGGCGACTGCCGGCTCGTGATCATTCCCGGTTCGAAATCCACCCGTGGCGATCTCGCCTTCCTGCGCGCGCAAGGTTGGGATGTCGATCTTCTCGCCCATCACCGTCGTGGCGGCCATGTGCTCGGCCTTTGCGGCGGTTATCAGATGCTTGGAAAAAGCGTCGCTGATCCCCTGGGAATCGAAGGACCGTCGGGCGAGACATCCGGCCTCGGACTTCTGGATGTTTCGACGGTGATGACGCCACAGAAAACGCTGACGCGCGCGGCCGCTTCGCACGCTGCGACCGGACAGCCGATCGACGCTTACGAAATTCACATCGGGCATACGGACGGCGTGGACTGCACCCGTCCTTTCGCCGTGCTTGATGGCCGGCCTGAGGGAGCGGTTTCCACAGATGGTCGCGTCCATGGCAGCTATCTGCATGGGATGTTT
Organism: uncultured Alphaproteobacteria bacterium; assembly: GCA_963752265.1. Lineage (GTDB taxonomy): Bacteria > Pseudomonadota > Alphaproteobacteria > Rhizobiales > Xanthobacteraceae > Bradyrhizobium. Next base: position 24,584 of record CAVVZW010000002.1, on the reverse strand, counting down.
ACGTCGGATGCTTTCCGAAAAGCCTTTCTTGCGCAACTGGACATTCCAGCTACCGAGCAACCTTATCGCGCAAGGATCGAAAGCACGCTCGATGCGCTCGCGGAGCACGTCGAAACCCATCTCGATGTTGATGGATTATTCGCGTTGGCGCGCTGAGGCTTGAAACTAGCCCGCCAAAGCTGCCGACAACCGCGCCCACTCGGGCTCGCTGCCCGGTAGTCCCAACCGCAGCCATCCCTGTGGATGCGGGAAGACGCGTGACCAAATATAGGCGCGCGCCAATCTCTCCTGCGCGAGTTCCGCATCGCCGGTCTCGTAAAGCCGAAACAGTGGCGTTCCGCCGACAAGCGTCCAGCCGCGCCGCATCACCTCCGCGTCCAGCCGCAAACACTCGCGCTCCAGCCGCGCCGATGTCGCCTTCGCCCATTCACGATCGAACAAAGCGCGGCTGCCGATTTCAATCGCGGCGCCGGAGATGGGCCATGGTCCCGCCAGGCCAGCAAGCTTGGCGATATCGGCTTCGTCTCCTATGACGAAGCCGAGCCGCAATCCGGCAAGCCCGAAAAACTTTCCGAAAGAGCGCAGGATCAGAAGCCCGGGCTGGCCCGCGTTGGGCGCGAGCGAAAGACCGGGAACAGCATCGGCAAAACTCTCGTCAACCACCAGCCGGCCGACGCGGGGCAGTAGCGCGAGCAGTTGGCTCGGCTCATGCAGCTTGCCGTCGGGATTGTTGGGATTAGCGAGCACGGCGAGATCGGCGCCCGCAAGCGCTTCAAAATCGGATGTCTCGGTTACTTCCCAGCCGGCGGCGGAGAAGACCGCCGCATATTCGTTGTAAGTGGGTGCGAGAATTCGCGCGCGACCGCGCAAGGCAAGCTGCGGCAGCCATTGAATAACCGCCTGCGCGCCGTTCGTTGCGAGAATCGGCGCGTCCGTGTCGTAAGCCTGCTGCGCGGCGCGATGCAGGGACTGGATGTTTGAGTGCGATGGCAAAGCGCTCCAGCACGCAAGAGGCAACTCACCCACTGGATAAGGCTGCCGGTTGATGCCGGTCGAAAGATCGATCCAGTCCTGTGCGTTTCCACCGAATCGCTGCAAGGCCACATCGAGATTTCCGCCGTGCTCAGGCATTGTGTGACCTCCTCACGCGAGCGCCAAAAAGATAAGTATGGCTGCCGCGAGCCACATGGCACGATGGTAAAGCTTGAGGGCTTGCGCGATATCCGCAGCGAGCGGGTCGCGCGCGCCTCCATTCAGCCAGGGCTCGTCGGCTGGCGTGCCGTGGTAGACGCGCGGGCCGCTCAACCGCACACGAAGCGCGCCGGCCATGGCCGCTTCTGGCCAGCCGGCATTGATCGAGCGGTGATGGCCTGCATCTTTCATCATGCACGATAGCGTACCCGAAGGCCGCGCGGAGACGATCGCAAACAGCAAGCCGGTCAGACGGGCCGGAATGAAATTGGCGAGGTCGTCGATACGCGCCGCCGCCCAACCGAAGGCTTCGTGACGTGGCGTGCGATGGCCGATCATGGAGTCCAGCGTATTGATTATCTTGTAGCCGACAAGGCCGGGCAGGCCGAAGATCGCTCCCCAGAACATCGGGGCGATCACGCCGTCAGAGGTGTTTTCCGCGAGGCTTTCGATCGACGCCCGCGCGATACCTGCTTCATCGAGACTGGCGGGATCGCGGCCGACAATGCGCGCCACCGCCAAACGCGCCGCTTCGATATTGCCCGACTGCAACGGTTGTGCGACCGCGGCCACGTGATCGCCGAGCGAGCGCAGCGCCACAAACGGCCATGCCAGGATTCCCGCGATGAGGATGCGGCTCCATCCGGTCGTCAGTTGCACCTGGACGATCCATGCGAGAGCAGTCGGAAGCGCGATCACCAGTAACGTCGCCACGACGCCGACGGCGCGACGGAATGCAGGCGGGTGAGAACCATGATTGCAGACCTCGTCCACTCCGTTGATCAACCGGCCGAGCCAGGTGACGGGGTGGCCGATGAGGCGGAACAGCTGTTCCGGCCAACCCAGCACGGCGTCGATCGCCAACGCCATCGCCATCGCTCCCGCAAATCCCAAGCTAACGCCCTCCTTCGACCGTCCTCTGATGCGCAAGATGTCGCCGGCGTGCAAGCCCAATCGGGACGGATTTCGCTTTGTCTTTGCAGGCAAATGATGATTACTGCCTCAATCGAAACGGAGGTCGCATGCCGATCATCTTGATCACGGGCGGGGCTCGGTCGGGAAAAAGCCGGCACGCCGAGGCGCGCGTGCGCGCCTTTCCGGGGCGGCCGGTTTATATTGCGACCGCCGAGGCGCTCGATGAAGAGATGGCCCAGCGTATCGCCCAACACCGCGCACGGCGCGGCAGCGAATGGGTCGAACGCGAAGTGCCGCTTGATCTGGTGCCGATGCTGATCGCGACCGATGGCGGCGGGGCCAGGCTCGTCGATTGCCTGACGCTCTGGTTGTCGAACCTGCTTCATTCGAAGCGCGACTGGTCGCAGGCCGTCACCGAACTCGCAGACGCCATGAGCCGTCAGATTAGTCCGGTCGTCATGGTGACCAACGAAGTCGGGCTTGGCATCGTTCCCGACAATGCGCTCGCACGTGTCTATCGCGATGCGGCGGGTATCATGAACCAGACGATCGCAGGCGTCGCCGATGAGGTCGAGTTTGTCGTCGCCGGTTTGCCGATGAAGCTGAAATAAGGCTGAGGCGGATGCGCTATTTGAAGCTTCTTACGGGCATCGTGACTGACATCAGAATTGCGATGTCGCTCTTGACGATTCTGCCCGTTGGTCCGGCCAATTCGTTCGATGGCGGCGAGGTCGCGCGCGCGAGTTGGGCCTTGCCGGTTGCAGGGCTGGTGGTGGGCCTTGCCGGGGCGGTCGCCTACGCGATCGCGCATCGTGTTGGCCTGCCCGCCGGTGCCGCGGCCACGCTGGCGCTGGCGACGACGATTCTTGTCACCGGCGCCCTGCATGAGGATGGCCTTGCCGATACGCTCGATGGTCTCGGCGGCGGAAAGAGCCGCGAGCAAAAGCTCGAGATCATGCGCGACAGCCGGATCGGCACCTATGGTGCCTGTGCTCTCATCCTATCCATCACATTGCGATGGAGCGCGTTGGCGGCCATCGCCGAGCCGATGGCAATTACCGCGGCGTTGCTGGTCGCGCACGCGGCTACCCGGGCAGCGTTGCCGGCGTTTATGTCGCTGGTCCCGCCGGCGCGATCGGAGGGGCTCTCGGCGGGAGCCGGACAACCGCCCGCGCAAAGCGCGATCATTGCAGCCAGCCTCGGGATTCTTTGTCTCGTGATCGGCTTTGGACCGGGCAAGGCGGTCATGGCGCTCATCTTGCTATCGATCGTCGCGTCGATATGGGGCTTCATCGCGACGCGACAAATCGGCGGACAGACGGGTGACATCCTGGGCGCGGTGGAGCAGGCTGGCGAGATCGTGGTTTTGCTGATGGCGGCAGCCTTGATCTAGGGAATTCTGATGGTCGCATTCGACGAAGCATTTCGCCGCCAACTGCATGAATTGTTCGTGTGGCGCCGCGACGTGCGGCGTTTCCGCCGCGACCCGCTGCCGCAAGGCGCGATCGAACGCCTCATCGAGACCGTCTGCCTGTCGCCTTCCGTGGGCCTGAGCCAGCCCTGGCGGCTCGTCATCGTTGAGGACCCCTCACGCCGCCGCGCGGTCATCGAAGATTTCAAAGTCTGCAACGCGGAGGCGCTGCGTTCTTACTCCGGCGACCGGGCGTCGCAATACGCGACGCTCAAGCTCGCGGGGCTCGAGGAAGCGCCCGGTCATCTCGCCGTCTTCGCGGACAAGCAGAGCCAGACAGGCCACGGCCTCGGGCGAATGACGATGCCGGAGATGATCGAATATTCCGTCGTCGCTGCTATCTGCTCGATGTGGCTCGCGGCGCGTGCGGAAGGAATAGGTCTGGGCTGGGTTTCGATCCTGAATCCAGCGCGCGTCAACGAAATCCTCGACGTACCCGCGTCGTGGAAGTTCATCGGCTATCTCTGCCTCGGTTATCCGGAAGTTGAGGACGACCGGCCTGATCTCGAGCGCGCGAAGTGGGAATGCCGTCGCGCGGCGGACCAGTTTACGACGCGGCGCTAGAGATTTCGGTTTTGCGAAAAAGCCGCCGGCGGCCGGCGACGGCAAATCCTGCGACGAGCAGCGCCACAAACGCTGAAAACGTCAGGACGGTCGGCAGATGCAGTGGCGCGAGCTGCCAGTCCGGCCCGATTACATCGGCGCTGTCGAAAATTTGGCCGCTGTGCGAACACACGGCGTTGCGGTCGGGGTTGGCTGCGAGTTCCGCATCCATGCGCGCTTCAAGCGCCTTTGCCGCGGACTGGTCGCCGGGCATGGCCGTCATGTGCACCAGCAGCTCTCGCACCCCCGCCAGATAGGCGTGGGAGCATTCATTGAACGGGCTTTGTTCGTCGGCGAGGCTGCCGGGAACGAGCCCCCAAAAGCAGGCAAAGGTTTGCAGGCTCACGAAGCCAGTGAGCCGGCGCAAGGTCGGGTCCGTCACGGGTTGGCGGGCCGCGAGGTCAAGCACCTGGCTGCGATATCTGGCGACGATCGGCATCTCGCCGTGGGAAATCGCCAGAATAGCGACGCCCCGTATCGGTCCGTCACTGGATCCCTGATGATGGGCGCGAGCCGGGGTGACCGCGAGCATCGACACGACAGCAATCAGCAGGGATATCGATCGGCGTCCCTTCCTGCTGTTGACGCGGCCCGTCATCGCAGGTCTCTCGGCGAGATCAGCGAGGCGAGCGTCCAGCGTCCGCCTCCGCCCGACAGTTTGGCTCGCGTGAGCGGCGCGACGTCGATATGCCGGAAAGCCTCCGGGCCTGCGCCAAGCACGTGAGCGATGGCGGCACGGATCACCATGCCGTGCGTAACGGCAAGAACAGAGCCCGTTTGGGTGAGCATCTGGTCCATCCATCCGTTGACGCGCCTCGTCACGTCAACAAAGGACTCGCCGCCATGCGGCGCCGCGCGCGGATTTCGCAGCCACTCCGCAACCGCTGCCGGCTCGGCGGCTTCCACGTTTTCAAGCGAACGTCCGGCCCAGCGGCCGAAATCGCAATCGCGCAGCAATGGCTCCACGGATGACGTGAGCGCAAGGCCATCCGCGGTCTGGCGAGCGCAAAGCGCCGGACTGCGCAGGATGATATCGCAGGAGGGAAAGCGGCCTGCGAGGTTGGAAAGGCTTTCACGTCCCTTAGGATCGAGCGGCTCGTCAGCCGCGAAAGCGACCGCGCTCGTCGAGGCGGTCGAAGCCGAGCAAAGCAAATGAAGACGCATCGTCATGCTTCACCTGCCGCTCCGGAGAGACTCAGACCGCCGCACGTCGCAGCGCCGGTTGGCGCACCGCGACGACCCGCTCGGCGGCGATGCCAAATAGCAGGCCAAGCGCACCCCACATGACGGCCTGTCCACCCAGTGAAGCGATCCGGAACTGCCACAACACCGTCGCCGGAAAGCCTTCCGGCACTTCATTGACGTCGGGCAGCATGAACGCGACGCCGCTGACGATCAGGACGTAGACGCCACCCGATATTAGCCCCGCGTTCCAACTGCCGAAGCGCGGATTGAGCCGAAGCCGCAGCATTCCAGCGGCAGTCACGGCGGCAAGCGAAATCAGGATCATCGCGAAATAAAGATTGGTCCGCATGTCGATCGTCTCGGCCAGACCGACCGACGGTGGATTGGCCGGATATTTCAGCATCGGCACGAGGTATACGCTGACGAAACCGGCCGTCGCCAGCAAGGCCGAGGTAGTGCGCGGGCTAAAGTCGCCCATGCGGCGAAAAGCGACGGCGAAGACCAGCGCAAAAATGCCGCCAAACGCGGTGCTATAGACGATTACCGCGGTCAGCAATCCAACGCCCGATTGAACGGAGCGGCTGACGAGTTCGGGATATTCGGCCGGCGCAGGCAGGCCCTTGGCTTTGGCTTCGTCCGCCTTGGTCTGTTCCATCGCACTTTCGAAAGCGATGGCGCGGTCAACCGAAGGCTCGCCAGCCAATTTGAGGAAGCCAAAGGAAAGAAGCCCGGCGATCAGACCGAGCAGCATGCCGCGCACCAGCAGTTTCCGGGTCATCGGAGCGTGCTGCAACGCTGTCAGTGGCAGGGGAAGCCGAGTAAATGGCGGCCGTCATGCACGAATTCGTGCACATACATGCCGTTGAAGATGGAGAGAGCGCCTTCCTCGACGCCGACAAAATAGATGCCAAGGACCAGCAGCAAGCCGGAGAAGATCGCCCAGGGCAAAATCTCGCGAACCGGGATCGCGGGCGGAACGGCCACAGGAAGGGAACGGGTCATGGCCATCGGGAATCTCCTCGGTTGTTCGTGTCTTTATACGACGGTCCTTGCCCATTTCAATCTGCAAAGAAGCCCAACATGGCCTGGAGCGTCTCTTTCGGGGCTTCTTCCTGCACATAATGTCCGGCAGGTGCGGCCAGCGTGCCGGCAATATTGGTCGCGTATTTCGACCAGATCTCTTTCGCATTGTGGTTGCGGCCGACGCCGCCGGTGGCGCCCCATAGCAGGAAGGTGGGGCAGATCACCCGTTTTCCGGCGTCGAAATCGGCCGTGTCCATTTCGAGATCGCAAGACACGGTTGCGCGATAGTCTTCGCACATGGCGTAGACCGTTCGCGGATTCTTGATGCAGCGAATATATTCATCGAGTGCTTCCGGAACGAAGAAGCTCGTGCCTTGACCGGTCTTTGACAATTTCTTGCGAAGAAAGAATTCCGGATCGTTGTTGATCATCGTCTCTGGATAGGGTGTTGGCTGAATCATGAAGAACCAGTGCCAGGAGAATTTGCCCCAATTGAATGTCACATTATTGAGGAGGTGATGCTGGGGCAGCATGTCGACAAAACAGGCCTTGCTGACCGTTTGCGGATGATCGAGGCACATCCGGTGCAGCACCCGTGCGCCGCGATCATGGCCAGCCGCCGAGAAACTGCTAAATCCCAGTGTCTTCATCACCTCAATCATATCCTTGCCCATCTCGCGGAACGAGTAGGCATAGTGGCCGTCGCCGCCGTCGGGCTTGGAGCTGTCGCCGTAACCACGTAGATCCGGCGTCACCACCGTGAAGCGTTGGGCGAGGTCGGGCGCGACGCGATTCCAGGACAAATGCGTGAACGGATTGCCATGCATCAGGAGCAGCGGCGGTCCCTTTCCGCCATGGCGCAGCACGATGTCCACGCCGTTCACATGCAGCGTTTCCTTTTTGAAACCTTCCATCATCGCCGTTTCTCCCGGTCTTTTTTCTCGGTGGCCGCAGCACCGCCTCTAACCCAGAGTAACGTCGATTTCAACGGGACATGCCGATGCAGAGGCTAGCGAGCGCTAGGAGCTCCGATCTTTTCCAAGGATTTGCGATAGCGTTTTCTTCAAAAGATCGAATGCGAGCACAAGGCCGTTGAGCGATTTCGCCTGTTCCGGCGCGGTGCCTGACAGGGTTGAGCTGAGGTTGCGGGCGAACTCCGCCGTCAGCCGTTTGGCAAGGTCGCGCACCAGGCCTTCGCGCGCGATCTGGGCCAGAAAGCCGCGCAGGCTGTAGCCGATCGAAAGCTCGACGCGTGTCGATGTCCCGCCTTCGGTCGGCAACAAACGATAGCGGACGTCGCCTTGCGTGGACGAGCGGCTGCGCCGATCGTTTCCGACCCCGATGATCCGGCCCGAGAGCGTTGTGGGATCGCGCTCGATTCTTACCGCGCCACGAAAGTTCGCCGAGATCGGGCCGAGCTTGACGCTGATTTGTCCCTCGGCGCGGTCCGGGGCCGGGATGGCCGTCAGTGCAGCGCCGGGCAGGCAGGCCGCGACCCGCTTCACGTCTGCGAACATCTCGTAGACCTCGTCGGGTGGAAAGGCGACGGTGAAATGCTCGTTGAAGTTGTTGTCAGGTGCGAAATCCGGAACATGCAACGAGGTGCCGCTTGCCTGTGGCTCCTGAATCTCCGAAGTCACCGGTCGGGCAACGCCGGCTGATTTCGTGAGTATGCCATTGCCGGATCCGACCGGTCCGAGCTGCTGGCGCCCGGCGCCATGAATTGGCGCGATCCCGCGGCCTCGTCGCGCATCGATCACCGAGCGTATCGCGCGCACAATTCCGACATAGCCGGTGCACCGGCACAAATTTCCGCTCATGCCGACGCGAATTGCGCGCTCATCCGAGATCTCGAGACGCAAAACGAGATCGCGCGCCGATATCAGCATGCCCGGCGTGCAATAGCCGCATTGCAAAGCATGTTCGCGGCTGAACGCAGCGCGCAATTCGGTTGCGATCTCGTCGTTATCCAGACCTTCGATCGTGGTGACGTGCGCGCCGTCGCAGGCCGCCGCAAAAGTGATGCACGAGCGCGCCGGCATATCGTCGAGCAACAGCGTGCAGGCGCCGCACACGCCGTGTTCGCAACCGAGATGGGTCCCGGTCAGGTCGAGCTGGTCGCGCAGGAAATCCGCCAGATGTGTGCGCGGATCGACCGGCTTGTTGACCGCGCGCCCGTTGACGGTGAGGCCAATCGTCGTCACGCCGCGGCCTCCTCGATCGCCCGGCGCAATATCGTGACGTGGATATGCCGGTCGGCGGCATCGGCGATGCCGGCTTTGATCAAGAGGGCGTCAGCCGCGCTTGTGATGAACTCCCGCTTGAAGTTGCCGGTGATCTTGCCACCGAATAGCGGTGAGGCGTCGGTCAGGACGATCGGCGGCGCTTCAATCGCGCCGATCACCACGCGTCCTGTTCCGGCTTCCGGATCGATCAGCACGGCGGCGATGGCGTGGGCGAACTCGCCGGGTTTGCGGCAGGCTTTCACATAACCCCAGCGCGCGGAGGCTCGCATGACGGGAACACGCACGGCCTCGACCAGTTCGCTTTCTTGAAGGGCGGATTCCAGCGCGCCCGTCGTGAAATCCTCGATCGCAAGGTCTCGATGCCCGGCAGAACTTCGCAGCCGAACTTTGGCGCCGAGCGCCGGCAAGGCCGAAACCCAATCCGCCGCGGGATCGGCGTGTGATAGCGAGCCGCCGATCGTGCCGCGGTTGCGAACGGCGCGGTAGGCGATGCCGCCTGCGACTCGCTGCATCGCTTGGTGCGTGACGTCGGGAATCCGTCCGTCCTCAATATCGCCATGCGTGACGCACGCGCCGATCACGAGCTCATCGCCGCTCTGCTCGGCGGTTTTGAGTTCGTCCAGCCCAGTAATATCGATAATCAAATCCGGCTGGACCAGCCGAAGATTGAGCATCGGACCGAGCGATTGTCCGCCGGCCATGATCTTGGCGGCGCCTTTGGCTTCAGCCATCAAGGCGATGGCCGCGTCCAGGTTTGACGGCCGCTCATAGGCGAAGGGTGCGGCTTTCATACGCGTCTCGCCTTGCGGCCGCCGGGCCGCCAGCACGGCTTTGACAATCCGGCGCGGCGAAATCGGCGAATGCAGAAGTTTGACCCCAAGTGGCCGCAGCGCGTCGTTTACGGCATTGGTGATCGCTGCCGGAGGCGCAATGGCGCCGCCTTCGCCGATGCCCTTGACGCCGAACATGGTGTAAGGCGACGGCGTCTCCATATGATCGAGGCGCGGCTCGGGGACCTCCGTCGGTCCCGGCAACAAATAATCCGCCAACGTTGTGGCAAGCGGCTGGCCTGCGGCGTCAAACGGCATCTCTTCATAGAGCGCCGTTCCGATGCCCTGGGCGAGGCCACCAAAAATCTGACCGTCGACGACCATGGGATTGAGCAGCACGCCGCCATCTTCAACGATCACGTAGTCCAGTATCTCGACGTCGCCGAGGTCGGGATCGACGGCCACCGTCACCGCATGCACCGCATAGCTGAAGGTACCGCTGTCGCGTTGCGGCTTGTAGCCACCGGTCGCTTCCAGCCCGGCGGGATCGACGTCGGGCGGCAAGTCTTGCGGCCGCCGGTACCAGGTATGGGCGATCTCGGGAAGGCCGATGCTGCTGTTCGGTCCACAGACCCGTCCGTCGCGCAAGATCACAGATTCCGGATCGAGTTGCAGGAGTTTGGCGCCGATGCGTTTGGCCCGTTCGGCAATGATCTCGCAGGCCGTGCCGACCGCGCCGCCGGCCATCACTGCCGAGCGCGAACCCCAGGTTCCGGTCGAATAGGGCGTCATCGCGGTATCGCCGTGGATGACGCGAATTTTCGCGGTGTCGATGCCGAGGATCTGGTTGGCGACCTGGGCCAATGTCGTCTCCATGCTTTGGCCGTGCGAATGCACGCCGACCCGCAGCTCCAGCCCGCCGTCGGGCGTCATCCGTGCGGTTGCCTGCTCGTGCCCGGGCACCATGGGAATGCCCCAGCCGGAGTAAACCGACGTGCCGTGGGCCGCCTGTTCGCAATAGACGGACATTCCGAAACCGATCCGCCGCCCATCCGGCTCTCCGGTCTTCTGTCGCTTGCGGATCGCCGCGACGTCGACCGCCTCTAACATACGCCGCATGGCTTCCGGGTAGTCGCCGCTGTCGAAATGCTTTTTCGTGATGTTCTCGAACGGCATTTCCTCCGGCGCGACCAGGTTGCGCGACCGGACTTCGTGCGGCTCAAGCCCTGCTTCCACGGCGACCGCATCGAGCATGAGTTCGAGCGCAAAGCAAACGCCGGTTCGCGCCACGCCGCGATACGGCAAAATCGGGCACTTGTTGGTGGCCGCCGAATAGGTGCGGCAGCGATAGGCCGGCATCCGATAGGGGCCCGGCAAAATGCTGACGACTTGCGCGGCTTCGAGGCAGGCCGAAAAGGGATAGGACGAGTAGGCGCCGGAATCGACGGTTGCCTCGCAATCGATGCCGCGAAGTTTGCCGTCGCGGTCGGCATAGACGGTGATCTTGTAGTGATGCTCGCGGCAATTGGAACTGGCGCTCAGATGCTCGCGCCGATCCTCGATCCAGCGGACGGTGAGGTTTTTGTACAGCGCGAGCCAGGAAAGGCAGACTTCTTCCGGCAGCAGAATTCCCTTGTGTCCGAAGCCGCCGCCGATATCGGGCGACACGACGCGAATGCGGCCCTGCTCGATGCCGAGCGTGTCGGATAGTCCGTTGCGCACGATGTGTGGCATCTGCGCGCCGGTATAAAGCGTGAGCTGATCGAGCCTGTGATCGAAAGTGGCCACGACCCCGCGGCCTTCGAGCGGCGACATGCATTGGCGCGCAGTCGAGATTTCATGGCTGACCTTGATCGGCGCGTCGAACGCCTGCGTGATGTCGACCTCGAAGAAACTTTCGAGGAAGACATTGTCGCCCCAGTGTTCGTGCACCAGCGCGCTACCGGGCTCACGCGCTTTTTGCATGTCATAGACAGCGGGAAGCGGTTCGAGGTCCAACGTCACCGCGGCGGCGATGTCTTCGGCTTCGGCCCGCGTCTCCGCCACGCACATCGCCACCATCTCGCCGACATGACGGACCTTGCCGCTTGCGAGCACGGACTGTTCGGAGACCTTGAAACCGGGCAGCGCCGTCACCGCGCGGATCGGCTTCACATTGGCCAGATCATCGGCGGTGAAGACAACGTCACGATAGCGGTCGGGAACGTGGATGGCTTTTATGCGGGCATGCGCCAGCGGACTGCGAACGAAGGCAACGTCTTGAAGGCCTGGCAGTCTGATATCGGCGACATACTGGCCGCGGCCGCGCAAGAAACGGTCATCTTCCTTGCGGAGGAGCCGGGCGCCTACGCCCTGACCCGATTCCGCCGCCGTGGTTGAAGCAGGCTCGGGCCCGCGCTCGACGGATGCCATTCGTTTTGCAGCTCCACTAGCCGCCGACGGCTAAGCGGCCACCGCGCGCGGCAGGATCGGAGCGATGGCATCATAACGGACGCCGGCCCGCAAGCAGAACACGGGCTGCAACAGGCGGTCGGCAACCACTTCCGTCTTTTCATTGTCGCGCAGGATGTACCGGCCGCGCATCTCGTCGAGCACGGTGACGTCGGCATCGACGCCCGAGCGCAACGTGCCGATCACGCCGGAAAGCCCGAGCATTTCCGCCGGATGCGAAGTCACCATCGGCACGACCTGCTCAAGTGTCAGGCCCAGCGCCATCATCGAACTCATGGCCTGCACCAGGCTGAACTTGGCCTGTCCCGCGAACGGATGGTTCTCGTCGTCGGCGGCTTCGTCAGGTGTCCCCGCAGGCGCCGGGATGTGGGTGTTATAGCCGTGAATGTCGGCGCCAAGCGTTGTCGGCATGATGCCGGCGGCGATCGCCTTGCGGGCGAGACGATAAGAGAAGTGGCTGCCGTGCCCGACGTCCACTTTCAGCCCCCTGTCGAGCGCGGCCTGAATGACGGGATGCACCTCGCCCTCGCGATTGACGAAGCCGCCGGGGTGACGCGTGAACGGGTGCGCGAGAATATCACCTGATCGCAGCAGCGGAATCACACGTTCAAGAATGGTGTCGACGTCTTCGCCATTGGTGCCGCTGGCCGGTAGCCCCCAGAGCTGACCGAAATGAACATAGACCGGCAATTCGGCGCGGCGTCCGATCTCGGCGGCCATCTCGATGACGCGAATGCCCCAGCGGGCAAAGCCGCCAATCTCGGCATGCGCCTTGATGCCACGAACAAGGTCGCGATTAGCTGTGGCTGCCTTCACGGTGGCGTCGATCTCGACACAGTCGGGGCTATAGAGGTTGGGGTAATAATGTCCCTCCAGGCCGCCGACCAGATAGGCCGACAGAAAGGCCAGCGTGCGTGACTTGGCCTGTTCCGCGACGAAATGCCGGAAGCCCGGCAGCGTCATGCAGGACGGACCGCCCTGATCGACCAGCGTCGTCACTCCGGATTGGACGCCCACCATGTCGGCGTTCACACCGAAGCGGCCGGTGACATATTGATAGACATGGGCGTGGGTATCGATCAGCCCCGGCAGGACGATCTTGCCGCTGACGTCTATGACTTCGCGGGCACTGGTAGGCAGGATGTCGGATTGAACGGCGGCAATCTTGCCGTTGCGGATCGCCACGTCCCTCAAACCATCAACGCCCGCGGCCGGATCGATCACGCGGCCCCCGCGCAGCAGCAGGTCGAAGCTGGTGTTCACGGACATGTCTGATCTCCTCTTCCAGAGCTTAATTTATTGTGGATTATAGAGCCGGCCAAATGCGAAGTATACTTCGTATTTGAATACAGCAACATTCGTGCCATAGGTTGCATCAATTGAGTGCAGCGATGACGGGGATATAACGCGCATGATCGGGAAGGCAGTACGACAGCGCAGAGGTAACTGGCCGCTGGAGAAACGGCCGGGATTTCTGATCCGGCGGCTGCATCAAATCCACGTGGCGTTGTTCCAGGAAAGATGCGCGGCCTTTGATCTCACGCCGCTGCAATACAGCCTTCTGACCGCGCTGGCCCGGTGCGGAACCGCCGATCAAACCACGCTGGCGGCGGAGGTAATGCTCGATCGCACCACCACCACCGGCGCGCTTAAGCGGTTGCAATCCCGTAAATTTATCGAACGCACCGTGCATAGCCGGGATCGCCGGGCGCAAATGTGCCGGCTGACCAAATCCGGCTCGCGCCTGTTGCAGCAGATCGAGGTTTCGGCGCGGGCGGCGCATCATGAGACGCTGGCGGGCCTGAGCACCGCCGAGCAAAAGCGATTTATCGTCATGATGCAAAAAGTCGTGGCTGCGCGCGCCAGCCAGGCAGAAACAGCCGCCTCCCCGGACTGATCAATCCGGACAGAGAGGTTGTCGGCTATAATCTGTGCAGCCTGCCTGAAAAGCCGCCGCCTTGAATTGCCGAACTTATGATGTCGGCCGCCTGGCGGGCGCAATTGCGAAGCATACTTCGTATTTTCGCTCGCGTGACGGGAAGGTCGCGGGTACGATTCCCCGCAACGCCAGAGGGACTTGGCGTCAAAAGCGCGCAGTTGATCACGGCGCAAGCCGCGCTGTTCGCGATCTGGCATGTCCTTTGCTCCATATTTTTCATGGAGTTGGTGATGAGTTGCCCCAGGTCCCGGTCGATGGTTCCGAAGCTTTGGGTTGACACGGTCATCGCCAACGAAAAGAGCTGTCGCGACAAGCAGGAGCGACGCTGATGCCATCGATTGCAGATACGTTGAACCATCGCTTCGGCGATGGCGGTCCTTCAGGCGGGAGCGCCGGGGACAATGAGTTGATATCTCGCGTGCTGTCGCGAAAGACGGTGCGGCGCTACGGCGAGACAATGCCGAGTGAGGAATTGCTGGATCTTCTGACCGCCTGTGCCCTCAGCGCATCGGCGAAATCGGATTTCCAGCAGGCCTCCATCCTGCGCTTGCGCGATCCCGGGAAGCGCGCCGCGATCGGCGAGCTGTTTCCAGGCATGCCTTGGATCGGCATTGCGCCGGTGTTTTTTGTGTTTCTCGGCGACGCCAGGCGGCTCCATCGTATCGGCCGACTGCGCGACAAGCCGGTCGCAAATGGCACGCTGGAAGGATTCTTCAATGCGAGTGTCGATGCGGCGCTGGCGATGCAGACCATGATCCTCTGCGCGGAATCGAGCGGGCTTGGCGTCTGCCCGATCAGCGTGATCCGCAACGAGATCGACAAGGTCGCGGCCATTCTGGCGCTGCCGGACCTCGTCTTTCCCGTCGCCGGGCTTTGTCTCGGTTATCCGGCTGCCGAAGGTCATGTCAGCCTGCGTTTGCCGCGCGGCGTGACGACGCACACTGACGGTTACGACGACAGCACACTAGCGGCATCGCTCGACGACTACGACCGCCGCAGGCACGCGCGCCACGCCATTCCGAAGGACCAGCAGCGATCCAACGCCGAGTTCGGTGAGGTGAGCTTTTACGGCTGGTCCGAAGACAAGGCCCGTCAGGCGGCGAAGGCCGAAGGCGCGGCGTTCCCACCCTATCTGCGACGACACGGATTTAAGTTCGATTGATCTGCCAAAAAGAGGAGTCCATCATGACGACCGTTTCGAAGACCTGCCATTCACTGTCCAGACGTCTTGCTTTACACATCGCCTTGGGCGTGACCGCCGCGTGGTTCGCGGCTCCTGCGTTGCTTGGTGCCGCACAGGCCGCAAGCCTCGACGAAATCAAGAAACGCGGCTTGATCGTTGCGACCGAGGACGATTTCCGTCCCTTCGAATTCGTCAAGGACGGCCAGCCGACCGGCTTCGATAACGAGATGATCGAAGACCTGAAAAAATACGCGCCGTTCGAGGTCAAGCAACAGATCCTGCCCTGGACCGGCATTCTCGCCGGTGTCAGCACCGGCAAATACGATGCCGCCATCACGGCCGTCATCATCACGAAGGAAAGGCTGGCGTCGCTTGACTTCACCAGCCCAATTGCGGACGCGACCCACTTCTATGTGAAGCGCAAGGACGACAAGAGCATCTCGTCGATCAAGGATCTGAACGGCAAGACGGTCGGCGTACAGGCCGGCAGCGCGTTGCTGGCGCGGTTGCCCGAACTCGGCGCCATGCTGGAGAAGCAAGGCGGAAAGCTCGGCAAAGTCGTGGAGTACACCTCCTATCCAGAAGCCTACCAGGATCTGGCGCTCGGCCGCGTCGATTATGTCGTCAACACCGTTGTCAACCTCCAGACGATGGTAGCCGAAAAGCCCGCCGTGTTTGAATTGGGGCAGGCGGTGTCGGGCAAGTCGTTCCCGGCCTGGGCCGTCGCCAAGGGCAATACCGAGCTGCTCAACTTCCTGAACGGCTTCATTGCCAAGGAAAAGGAAACCGGCCGCTTCGCCGAATTGCAGAAGAAGTGGTTCGGCAATTCGTTCCCGGACCTGCCGGCGAAGTGGGACCCCGAGTTCTGACTCAGTACCGGCTGATCGGTCATGAGCTGGGGCGATCTGCTGGCCATTCTTCAGGGTGCCGTCGTGACGGTGTTGCTGTCACTCGCCGGCATCCTGATCGGCTCGCCGATCGGCCTCGCGCTAGCGGTGCTGCGCTGGGCCGATGTGCCGGTCGCTGCGCGTGTGGTGACCGTCTATATCAGTATCCTGCGTGCGACCCCGCTCGTAACCCTGTTGCTTCTGCTATTCTTTGCGCTTCCCAATATCGGCATCGCAATGGACCCGATCTCGGCGGCGATTCTCGCTTTGGTCATGAATACGGCCGCGTTCAACTGCGAGGTCTGGCGCGCGGCGCTGATGAATTTTCCGAAGGACCAGTATGAGGCCGCGCAGTCGGTCGGCATGAACGCTATGCTTCGATTTCGCCGCATCGTGCTGCCGCAGATCGTGCGAGTCAGTCTTCCCGGTCTCGTCAATGAAATGTCGCTGCTGATCAAGGTGACGCCTGCGCTCGCTGTGGTCGGCGTCGTCGATATCACGCGGGCAGCGGTGCGGATCGGTGCCCAGACCTATGATCCGCTGCCGCCGTTCATGGTCGCGCTCGCGCTGTACGCGCCGATCGTATTCCTGCTGGTTTCGTTGCAGCGCTGGATCGAACGGCGTCAGCTCCGGGCCGAGGCTGCGGCATGATCCATGATTTCGGCATCGTCTGGAGCGAGCGCTCCCTGCTCCTGAGCGGACTCGCCAATACCACCATCCTGTCGCTGTTGTCGGCCATAGCTGCCCTCCTGATCGGATTTGTCCTGACGCCGGCTTTGATGTCGAAGCAGCCGTGGCTCTCCTGGGCCGCACGCAGCTTCGTCGACGGGATGCGGTGCGTGCCGTTCCTGCTGTTTGCCTATATCGTCTATTACGGGCTTCCTTCGCTTGGTCTCAGGCTCGACAACTGGACCTCCGGGCTCTTGGCGCTGACGATCTACAACGCGGCCTATATGGCGGAAATTCTTCGCGGGGCCTGGGCGGCACAGCCGCGCGAGCCGATCGAAGCCGGCTCCGCCTTCGGCTTTTCCAACCTTTCGCTGTTTCGCCGTATCATCCTGCCGCCGCTGTTGCTGGCGGCAGGGCCCGTGATCGGTAACCAGATGATCCAGATCGTCAAGGACAGCGCCTTTCTTACCATCATCGCGCTGCCGGAATTGACCCATGCGGCAGCTTCCATCCAGTCGCGGCATTATGTTCCGTTCGCGGCTTTCATATCGGCGGTGTTCCTGTATTGGGGCTTGTGTCTGGTGATCGAGGCGGGCGTGAACACGATCGATCGGATGGCGGCGGCGAGGCGGTAGTGGAGTGGATGTGAGAGACGTCACCAAGGTTCTCGACGTGGTCGGCATATCCAAGCGCTTCGGCGATCTCGAAGTGCTGCGCGACATCAGCTTCCACGTTCAAAAGGGCGAGACCGTTTGCGTGCTGGGGCCGTCGGGTTCGGGCAAGTCGACGCTGCTGCGCTGTATCAATTGGCTCGAACGCCCCGATGCCGGCCATATTTATCTGAACGGCCAGGAAGTCGGCATCAGCGGCGGCAGCGTCGTCATGGGCGACCGTGAGCTGTCGCAGATCCGCACCCATATCGGGATGGTGTTCCAGCACTTCGCACTCTGGCCGCACCTGACGGTGCTGCAAAACCTCATGGAAGCGCCGGTTCAAGTGCAGAAGCGGCCCAAGGCCGAGGTGAGAGAGGAAGCGCTGGCGTTGCTGGCGAAAGTCGGGCTTGGCGACAAGCGCGACGTTTTCCCCGCCAAGCTGTCGGGCGGTCAGAAACAGCGCGTCGGCATCGCCCGCGCGCTGGCGATGAAGCCGGACCTCTTGCTGTTCGACGAGCCCACCAGCGCGCTTGATCCCGAATTGGTCGGTGAGGTGTTGGTCGTGATGCGCGAACTCGCCCGCGAAGGCATGACCATGGTGGTCGTGACGCACGAAATGGGTTTTGCGCGTGAAGCCGCCACGCGGGTGCTGTTTCTCGATCATGGCCGCGTGGTCGAAACGGGATCGCCGGAGCAATTTTTCTCCAATCCCGAAACCGACCGCGCGCGGCAGTTCATCCAGCGATACGCGGGAGAGACCGCGGGCGGCAGGCGCTGAACAAAAGTCGGGGAGGGAATTTGCCATGGCTAGCTTGATCGAAATTCCGGCGCGGCGCGGCAAGGCCGCATTCGTCTCGGCCGGACAGAGCGTGACCGTCGTCAACACCCACGGCGAACAGGTCGTCGACACCTGGGCCTTCAACCGGGCGGATCTCGGCGAGTTCATGTCGAACGAGCACACCCGCGCCCACAGCCTGCATCTCGTGCCAAGGCCCGGCGACGTGCTGCGGACCAACAAGCGGCGGCCGATCCTGACCCTGATCGAAGACACCTCGGGCGGCGTCCACGATACGCTGATCGCGGCGTGCGACCGCTATCGCTATGCGTTCCTCGGCGTTGAAGGCCATCACGACAACTGTACAGACAATCTCTTTGCTGGCATGGCCGAACTCGGTCTGGTGCCGGGCGAGGTGCCAAGTCCGCTTAACCTGTTCATGAACATTCCCTGGAGCGGGGAGGGGACGCTGGAATTCGCCGCGCCGCCGCGGCCGATACCGGGCGGTTATGTCCGTCTGCGCGCGGAGATGGATCTCGTCATCGCCTTTTCGGCCTGTCCGCAAGACATTCTGCCGATCAACGGCAAGGCAGGAAAGCCGGTCGAGGCTCATTTCACGATCACTGAATAGTCGTTTGGAGTTGAAGGATGGCCCAGACCCAACAGCAAATCGCCGAGAACCGGCGTCGCTACGAAGAGCTTCGCGCCGCGGGACAGGAACTGACGCCCAAGGGATTGCCGGAGCCGACGGCGTTGGATGCCGCACCGATTGCGCCTGATGCCGTGATCCATCGTGAGGTGGTGCCCGCCGGCTGGTACACCACCTTGCTTTTGCGCCGGGGTGAGGTGCTGCGGATCATCGACGATACGGGCCACGCCAGCGTATCGCTGCTGGCCTGGCGCGAGGAAGATCCATCCGAGCGGATCAACTGCGCCGATACAATTAAAGTACAGTGGAGCGCCGCCATTTCGAAAGGCCGCGTGATCCTGTCCGACATGGGGCACGTAGTGTTCTCGCTGATCGAGGATACCAGCGGCGCGCACGATCTTCTGGTCGGCGGTTCCACGCCGGCCTCTGTGCTCGCTTCGCCGGGCGTGAGCAGGCGCAACACGCAGGAGAATTTTCTGGCTGCCGTCTCCAAGATCGGGCTTGGCGTCCGCGACATTTCGCCCTGCATCACTTTTTTTGCGCCGGTCGCGCTCGACGATGCCGGGCGCTTTCTCTGGAAAGAGGGCTGCAAGCGGGCGGGCGACTTCGCCGATCTGCGGGCGGAGATGAATCTGATCGTGGTCGCTTCAAACTGCCCGCACCCGCTGAATCCCTCGCAAGGGGCTACCTCCGGCGGGCCTGCCACGCTGATCAGGCATCGCGGGCCAACGCCGCGATCCGATGACCTGTGTCGAACCGCTTCACCCGAGGCCATGCGCGCTTTCGCCTTTACCGACCGGCTATACGCCTAACGGAGAATCCCGTGACCGATTCAGCAATTCCTGATTTGATAGATGCCTTCGACATCCCCTCGGAGCGGCCGTGGTCGCGCGTCCTGAAGAAGGGGCAGACGCTGCGGATCATCGACAGCGAAGGCCAGCAGGCGGTCGATGCCTTGCTCTATTGTGCCGGCGATCTGTCCGAGCGGTACTCGTCGCAGGATACGCTGCGCGTCCAGGGTTCGGCTTACATCGAGCTTGGTACGCAGCTCGTTTCCAACAGAGGCCGCGTGATGGCGAGGATCACTGCCGACTCCTGCGGCCGGCATGACACGTCGGCGGGATGCTGCTCCTGTGAGAGCAACGCAGTGCGCTTTGGCGAGTCGACAAAATATCAGCATGCCTGCCGCGAGAATTTCATTCTCGAACTGTCCAAACACGGTCTCACCAAGCGCGACATCGTCTCGAATTTGAATTTCTTCATGAACGTTCCGATCGATGCCAACGGCAATTTCACGGTGCTTGATGGCATCTCCGCGCCCGGCAATCACGTCGAGGTGACAGCGGAAATGGACGTGCTGTTCGTGATTTCCAATTGCCCGCAGGTGAACAATCCCTGCAACGGCTTCAATCCGACCCCGATCCGGGTCGAGATCCGCGGCGCACCGGGGCTGTAGGGAGATCAGGATCGTAATTCGATCTTAACCTTGCTGCTTAGCATTTCCGTAAAATGTTATGCGCTAATGATCGCGCCACGCTGCGAGAGAAGCCCGCGCGTTATCTATCCAGAACGGTTTGTTTGGACGGAATAGCGGGGCAACATCGGCGTGAATCTCATTTCCAGATTTTTGAAAGACGAAACAGCCGCCACGGCCATCGAATATGGCCTGATTGCTGCGGGCATTTCGCTTGCCATCATCGCAGTCGTCAATGGATTGGGCTCGAAGCTCAATACCAAGTTCTCCTCGATCAACAGTTCGCTGAAGTAATTTCTGGTGCACCGTTCTCAGAGGTGCGTTCAGAATGCAGACCTCCCGCCTGCTCCTGTGAGCGCCCCCCGACTTGTTCGGGCAGGCGGGAGTCTGTCAATTTTTGACGCTGTGATGGAAGACGGCTCGCGGCACAGCGGGGCTGAGCGCGCGGCGATAGTTAATGAAGCTGAAATATCCGAACGAAATTTGCCGTGAACGACGAAACCGGCCTGCAAGTTCGCTCCTGTATGGTGCTGTCTTCGTCACGGCCGGCCAGATCGCATCATCGATCGCCAAACACGAATAAGGGGGGAAAACCATGCGCGGGCTGCTTTTGACTTCGTCTGTTGTATTCGTGCTTTCGCTTGTTTCAGGTGTTGCGAGCGCAGGTCCCCGCGTGATCGCGGTCGAACCGGCTGCTGAAGTGCCGCCGGGCTTCGAGTCCTATAAGGGCTATATTTACGACCTGTCTGAAAACGTGGACCGCACGGACAAGGTCGCGATCACCGATCTTCTGAAGAAGCAGCTCGACGTCGTCGAAAACGTCGGTCTCAGCCCGAAGGTGCTGCAGTTCTTCCATACGGTTCCGATCGTCGCCAGCGAAATGGCATGCACTGACTTCGGCCCGCCAATCGCGTGCTACACGTCGGTCCCTCCGGAAACGTCGACGGCGCGAACCCGCTCCTTCACGGTGTGGGATTCCCAGGCCATGCGCTGGAGCAACCCGAATTTCGTCGATCTGGCGGCGGATGCCGGCACCGGCGTCATCAAGCTGCGACCCAACATGCTGAAATATACCGAGGACCCGGTTATCCTTCATGAGCTGCTGCACGCCTATCATAACAAGCTGATGGGCGGGGGATTGGAGAATCTCGGCATCAAGGCCATGTACGCGCAAGCCGTGAGCAAGAACGTCTGGCCCAAGGAAGAGTACGCGATGACGAACCCGCAGGAATTCTTCGCGGTAACCGCAAGCGTCTTTCTGGCCGGCAAAGGAACCATCAGTGAGCCGCATACCCGCGCGCAACTGAAGGAAAAGCTGCCGAAATACTACAAGTTCCTGGTCGAACTGTTCGGCTTTGATCCCGAACCGTCGAGCACACCGGTGGCGGAGACGGTCAACCCGACGCCGCCATCAGATGCGCCGGCGCCCGGCGGCACCTGAGCCAGCGATACCTCATTTATCTACCAATCGGCGCCGGATCATCCGGCGCCGATTGCTTTTTTTTGAGCATGATCTTTTCGGAAAACCGGCGCCCACTTTTCCGGATCATGCTTTATTCGATCTTGATGTCGGCGTATTTGACGACCTTTTCCCACTTGTCGGTTTCGGCCTGGATCATCGCCCCGAAATCCTTCGGCGATGTGATCAGCGGCTCGCCGCCGAGTTCGACCAACCGCTTCCTGACCTCGGGGTCCGCCATCACCTCGTTGATCTCGTGATTGAGCTTGGCGATGATTTCCGGGGGCGTCTTGGCCGGCGCGCCCATCCCGAACAACGCGCTTGCTTCATAGCCGGGAACCGTCTCCGCAACGGTCGGTACATCAGGCAGTTCCGGTGATCGCTTCGCCGTGGTCACGGCCAGTGCCCGCAGCGCGCCGCCTTTGATGTGTCCGATGATCGAGGGCATATTGTCGAACATCACCTGGACGCGGTTGCCGAGCAGGTCGGTGGTCGCCGGCGCCGCGCCCTTGTAAGCCACATGCAGCATCTTCGCGCCCGTCATCGCCATGAACATTTCGCCGGACAGATGCACCGACGTGCCATTGCCGGATGAAGCGAGGTTCACCTTGCCCGGGTTGGCTTTCACATAGGCGATGAATTCGGCGACGGTTTTGGCGGGCACTTCCTTCGCTACCGTCATCACGTTCGGGACACGCAGAAACGTGGCGACCGGCGCGATATCGCGGATGAAATTGAAGTTGAGGTTGGCGTAGAGCGAGGTGTTGATGAAATTGGCGGGGTTGACTAGCAGAACCGTGTAGCCGTCTGGATCCGCCCTGACCACGGTTTCGGTGCCGATATTGTTGCCGGCGCCGGGTTTGTTCTCGATCACGAACTGCTGGCCAAGCCGCTCCGACAGCTTCTGCCCGATCAGGCGCGCAATGATGTCGGTGGAACCACCGGCCGGATAGCCGACGATGAAGCGCACTGGCCGCGTCGGATAGTCCAACGCGGATGCCGGGCAGAATGGAATGGTGAGAGCAAACAGGCCGAGTGCCAATCGAGCTATCGCGGTGCGGCGTGAAGCCATGCGTTTCTCCCTCTCGTCTCTTATTGAACAAGTACTGGGTGTCGTTGTAACAAGCCGCGACGCGGCTAGCCAGCACTGCGTGCCTACGACGGAAGGACGGCTAGATGAGTGTTAAGGTCAACGCGCTCGATCATATCGTGATCAATGTCGCCGACGTGGCGCGCACCGTCGACTGGTATCGGAAGGTGCTGGGCATGGAGGTCAACATTTTCGATCCCGGCCACGGCAAGCCGGCTAGTACCTCGCTGGTGTTCGGCCACCAGAAGATCAATGTGCGGCCGCGCGATGCCGACAAGGTCGAATGGTTTACCGCCGACCACGAAATGCCCGGTAGCGACGATCTATGCTTCCTCACCGAAAGCACACCGCAGCAGGTGGTGGCGCATCTCAAGGCGTGTGGCGTGGCGATCGAGGAAGGCCCGGTGACAAAGCAGGGCGCGCGCGGCGCCATTCGATCGGTCTATTGCCGCGATCCCGACGGGAGCCTGATCGAGATTTCGTCGTATGAGAGTGGGGAAACTTGACGAATTTCCATCATTGCGAGGAGCGTTAGCGACGAAGCAATCCAGAAGGTTGGTGTCCTAATTCTGGATTGCTTCGCTGGCGCTCTCAATGACAGCTTCTGTCAATACGCGCCCAGAGTCACCGGGCGGAAGGCGTGCAAGAGATGCATGTCGAGCTTGCCTTCCATCTTCTCCATGGTCGCAAAGGCTTTGGCATGGGTGAAGGGCAACCGATGGGGGCGCTGCTCGATCAGCGCCGCATAGATATCGACGATCGTTGTCAGCCGCACGATATCGCTGATCTCCTCCGCGCGGAGGCCGTCGGGATAGCCGGTACCGTCGAGGAATTCGTGATGATGCAGGACGACGTCCAGCATCTCCGGCGGAAAGCCGCCTTGTGACGCGAGCGTCTCATAGCCAAGACGCGGGTGCTTGCGCACCTCGCCCATTTCTTCGTCGTTGAGCAGGCCGGGCTTGTCGAGGACGGCCGTCGGGATGAACGCCTTGCCGACGTCGTGTAGCAACGCTGCCCGCACCAGGCGGCGCTGGTCGTCCTCGCGCATGCCCAGATGTAGCGCAAAGGCTACCGCAAAGCCGGTCACGAACAGGCAGTGACGATAGGTATCGGCGTGGTGACAGCCAACCGTGGTCAGCCACTCGCGCAGCGAGGAATGCTTGAGCGCCTTGAGAATCTTGTTCTCGGCCTGGACGATGTCGCTGAATTTCAGCGGCTCGCCGGCGGGAAGCTTATCGAAAATCTTGACCATCACCTCATGGGCGGCGGCCACGCCCCGGTTCAGGGTCTTGCCGCGCATGGTGGCGTCATATCCGTCGCTGTCTGGGAATGCGGCCCGGATACGTTGCAGGATGCCGGCCGCATCGAGCGGCCGCGATATCGTATCGGTGGCGCCAAGCGCCCAGGCCTGCATCGAGCCGTGATGAAGCGCATCCGCCAGAACGAACAGGCGCGGCATCGCTCGGTAGGATTCATGCCGCAGCTTGTTGCGTACCCGCTGCACGCTTTCGGAAGAACGCAAATTGATGTCGATCACGACGCCGGAGATCTGATCAGCTGGCGCGTCGGGAAGTTCCGACGTCGAAACCGTATGCACTTCGCTGACCGATTGAAGGATGCGCTCCAACTCGCGGCTTTGTTCCTGGTTGTCGGACGCCAGCAGCAGGCGGCGTTTTGGGGCTTGAGCGGACATGGACCCTCTTTTGATCAGCAGGCGAGTTACCCGCAACCTAACCGAGAAGTCATTCCCCGAGGCTTAAGAGAGAACATAAACGTGCAGCTTTTGTTAAAGATAAAATTTGAACGAGTGCCGGAAACCGAAGGGGTCACCGGCATGAAAAAGCCGCCGGAGGATGCCCTCCGGCGGCTCGTTTTTTTCGCTATTTGAAGGCTTTACGCCTTCATCGCCGCCTTGACCGCTTCCGGTGTGATCGGCAGTGAGCGCACGCGG
>CAVVZW010000001.1:0-73694 GCA_963752265.1 uncultured Alphaproteobacteria bacterium | reverse complement strand
CTGAATGCGCTGATTCGATCTGAGATTCGGCGCCCGAAACTTCTGAAGCGCCTACGGGAGGATTGATAGCGGAGACGTAATCGTAGGATTCCGATGAGCTGGAATCGTAATACGGATATTCGAACTCGGCAGCCGCTTTTTCATGAATGGTCTGGATGGCCGATGCCCCCAGTTCCTTCAGTTTTTCGCGGCTTCCGTTTCGCGCTCCAGATTTTGCATTTCACGCTCGAACGAGGCCTTGAGGTCGCTCGAAACGTGGCGGAAAAATGTCGCTGAGGACTTCCCCCACCGTCCGTCCCAGTTCTGGAAGCTTCTTGGGCCCAAACAGAACCAGAGCGACGATGAAGATGAGGACCATCTCTTGTCCACCTATGGGACCCATCGTTTGACTCGGCTCCTTTACACTGGCGCGTTTGGCACGCACCTACGTTCATGATAGCAGTCCGGCCTCGCCGCAGTTCGAAATCCTCCTGCGGCTGCCGGGTAAGGTCTTAGAAGCATATGGAGATATCATATGATCAGACTATATGGAGTCTGTGTGGCCCCGAATGGGCGGCGGTGGCGGCCGAGAAGGGCGCCGATGTCGACGTGATTGCCAACGTAGTGAATGGCGCTGCGGTATGGATCGCGGCCGCGCCGGACGTCAAGTTCGATAGCGTGAAGGATCTGAAAAGCGGTACCGTCGTCAGCCCAGGCCAGATGCCGACCACCAGCACCTCGCTATTCTTCAAGCTGCTCAAGGAAAACGGCATGTCGCCCAGCGACATCAGTCTGATGCAGGTGCCGCTGGGTTCGGAGATCGGCCCGCTGGTAGCCGGTCAGTCCAAAGTTGCGGTCATGTATGAGCCTGGCCTCGATCAAGCAGTGGCCAAGGGTATGAAGGTGGTGCTAAGCTTTCCCAAGCTGTACCGGCGAATATGCGATTTTCGTCGATTGCCGCAAAACGCAATGTCGACCCTGATTCCGCTGCGCGCTTTGTGAAAGGTCTGGAAGCGGCACTGGTATTCATGCAAACCAACCCGACCGAGACGGCGGCAATTGCACGCAAGGAATTCCCGACACTGGACCCGGCGATCGTGAATGCGGCGGTCACCCGGATGTTGAACGAAGGCGTCTATCCGAAGAGTGTGGATATCACGCCCAAAGCACTGACGGTGGGCATGGATACGCAGATCAGGCATGGGTAATCTGAAACAGCAACCGAAGTACGAAAGCTTTGTCGTACGCACCTATATTCAGCAAGCGCTGGCAGGGAAATGACCGAACTATTGCATGCAAAAGGGGTACGCGCACTGCGCGAGGCGATCGCCGCGGGCAGTGTGACGATAGCAGGCGCTGTACAAGAAGCGTTCGATGCGGCACAGCGCTCGCAAGCGCAACTGCAGGCTTTCATTTATTTACCGGAAGCGCCCGCAGCGAACCATGGCATTCCCGGCGGCATCGGCGAGAGCCCGGCGCATGCTCCACTGGCAGGCGTGCCGGTGGCGGTCAAGGATCTGATCGATACGGCCGATATGCCCACCGAATTTGGCTCGCCCGCGTACGCCGGGCGGCGCACAACACGATGCGTGGGTGGTCCAGCGTCTGCGCGCCGCGGGCGCTACGGTACTGGGTAAAACCATCAGCGCCGGAATTACCGTGGCGTCATCCGGGCGCCACGACCAATCCTTGGCATCATGGCCATACGCCGGGCGGCTCATCAAGCGGTTCTGCGGCCGCCGTCGGCGCGGGCATCGTGCCGCTCGCGCTGGGTACGCAGACCTACGGCTCGGTGATACGGCCGGCCGCCTATTGCGGCGTCGTCGGATGAAACCCATGTACGGGACGATTGCACGTACCGGCTGTTACCGCTGGCCGACTCGCTCGATCACCTGGGTTTATTCGCCAATAGCGTCGGCACTTGCCTACCGCGTGCGCCCGGCCTGTTGGCCTGCACCGACGATGGCGATTCCGCACGGCTGCCGCCGCGCTTAACGTCACACCTAGGGTCCACGCTCGGCTCCCACTGCGGGTCCGACTTCGCAGCCTCCACGACAACGCAAAAAGCCGGCTGTGCAGTTTTGCGGGCGGCGGCCAGCGGCGTATCGGCGTGTTGCAACAGCAGATTGGGCGGCGCGATCGAACCCGCGCAACAGCAGGCGCTCGACGCGTTGCCGGGCGCTCGAAAGCCGATGGCGCCATGGGTTAACGTTGAACTCCCGGCGAAATGGCAATGCCGAGGGGCTGGCGTGGACCTTGCTGTGCGTCGAGGCGGCGCTGACGCACCGTGAGTTGTTCGATCGCACGCCGAGCTCGTGAGCGCCGTGGATGAGGGAGCTGATTGAAGAGGGGCGCCGGGTCCTGCCACCGACTATGCAAATGCGGAAGTCCTACAAGTCC
This sequence comes from uncultured Alphaproteobacteria bacterium, assembly GCA_963752265.1. Lineage (GTDB taxonomy): Bacteria > Pseudomonadota > Alphaproteobacteria > Rhizobiales > Xanthobacteraceae > Bradyrhizobium. The sequence continues at coordinate 71,315 of CAVVZW010000001.1, read as the reverse complement.
AGATGACTACGCGGTTCAAGCGCTGGTCACGGCAGCATGGGACTCGACGCTTTTGCTGGTCGCGCCGGCCTCCGGCGAAGCGCCACGCGGACTTGACTACACCGGCGACGCGGCGTTTTGCGCGCCGTGGACCCTGCTGGGTGTGCCGGCCATCAACTTGCCGATAGGATCGGTCCGCAGGCCTGCCACTTGGCGCGCAATTGATCGGCGCTCTGGGTGAGGACGTGGCGCTGCTGTCACTCGCTGCGTGGGTGGTAGGCGCGGACCGGTTGGGCGCAAGCAGTGCAGGCGAGGGGAGCGCCGAGACTGTAAATAGCCAAACGGTGTCTCAGGCGCTGGGCCGCCCTGCTGCTGCCCGCGCCTGGGTATATGCCGCTTTGTGCACACCGCACCGACGCAACGACGCAGCAACGCAGCACGCAGCAACGGAGCAACGCAGCAACGCAGTATCCCTCGCCCCGCAATCTTCTTGTTCATCAAACGCATCGACATCGCCTTGCCGATCGGCCGTTCGTTGCCACGCGGAGAAGACGAGATCGATCGGCCCGGCAAACCGCTAGTACCTCAGATCCTTTTATGACCCCATGTGCGTCCGACGTTCATGGGTCGCGTGTTTCACTGCTGGCGTCGCCAAATCGGTCGCTGCGCTGAAAATAAACCCCATTTCACGCCGCTTGACGGAAATTCAATACATCGCGCGTGTCATTAAGTCAAAGGCAGCTGCGATTGTTTATCGAGACCTCTCGTTTAAAATGCAGACTAGACCAATAAAAGCATGGAGGCCGAATTGAAATTCATAAAAATACCAGTTGCGATCGAGAGATTCGTGGGGCGGGCTCGAGAAGAGTGCACACTCGAATGGGCCGGTCGGCAGACCGAAATGTTTCCTTTGTATAACCACACAATTGGTCGCAGAAGCCGGCAAACCAAGCTTCAGGCATTGAGAATCCTGAAATTAGAAAAAGCGCCAAAATTGCGCCGGCATATGGGCTTGTCAGTGCATATTTTGGCAAATACACTGGGTCGCGACAACCTAAGAGGCCTGATTTGAATTAGGTCATGTTTCCGCGATATCGCCTGATCGCACTAGCCCGCCCTGGCTATTGCCATTATCTTTCATATTCCTTTGACCTTCACATCTTTTGCATGACCTCTGCTTTAGCCGTTCACGGACTTTCGTTATGACGAACTTTAGTCAAGGATATTCAGGTCATGATGAGATTTATCCGGCTGCCGTTCCTTTACTGAAGCCGGGAATGTCTACTTTGTGTACTACGAGGAAGGGCGCACGACGATTCCGATGATGCCGCGCCTGCGACGTCCCTGTTCACTCAGAGTGGTCAACGACATCATGCATGTGGCGCGTGTCGCCCGGGATTCCAAATTACCCTTCGATTTTTGGGTCAACGGCTCGTCGGTTCCGGAAATTTTCAACATCGGCGGAGATCTGGATTTTTTTGTTGAAGTGATTCGTGGAGGGCGTCGTGAGGAATTGGTGGCTTACGCGCGCTCTTGCATCGATGCGGTGCACGGCGTGTTCACCGGCTTTGGCACCGGCGCCATTTCCATCGCGATGCTGGAAGGTAGCGCGCTGGGCGGCGGGTTCGAAGCGGCGCTGGCCAATCACTATGTACTGGCGCAAAAAGATGTGAAGATGGGTTTCCCGGAAATTGCGTTTAATCTGTTTCCCGGCATGGGCGGGTATTCGCTGGTGACACGAAAAGCCAATATGCGCCTAGCCGAAGAGCTGATCAGTTCGGGCGAAACACATACGGCGGAATGGTATGCCGAGCGCGGCTTGGTCGATCAGACGTTTGAAGCGGGGGAGGCCTTTATGGCAACGCGCACCTTTATCGACAGCATCCGGCCCAAGCTAAACGGCATGCGCGCTATGCTGCGCGCTCGCCAACGCGTGCTGCCGTTGTCGCGTTCGGACGCTGGTGTATGAAGAGTTGCGCAAACTGGCAGCATCCAAGATGGCGCATGAGCCGCCGGGCCAGACGTTGCAAGCGACGGCGCTGGTGCATGAAGCGTGGCTGCGGCTGGTGGACCAGAACGGCCGGGCGCGCTTCAACAGCCGCGGGCATTTTTTTGGCGCGGCGGCGGAGGCGATGCGGCGGATCATGATCGACCGTGCCCGCCGGAAACAGGCGGCGCGCCACGGCGGCGGCAAAGACCATGTGGATATCGAAGAGGTTGAGATCGCGGTGGAGGCGGGCGAAGACGATCTGCTGGCGGTGAACGATGCGCTGACAAAATTCGCGGCGCGGGACCCGATGAAGGCGGAACTGGTGAAGCTGCGATATTTCGCGGGGCTGACGATCAGTGAAGCGGCGGAGATCCTGGGCATTTCCGAACCGACGGCAAAGCGTCACTGGGCTTACGCCCGCGCGTGGTTGCAGGTTGAGATCACGGCCAGTCAGAAGGCGTAACCGGGTTGGTGGCGGAGGGGAGCCGAATCTTTTTCAAAAATTGTTGATCCGTTTCGAGGAGGGATTTCGCACTGTTATATGAAGGGCAGCAATGGATGCAGCGAACGATTTAACCAACAAATTAAAATCATGAAAACAATCATTTTGGCGGCGGCGGTGGTGATACTGGTCGGGGGAATGTGCGGTTTGGCGGCGCGGATGGATTCCAAGCCGGATGCGAGTGAGCTCAAACAGCGAAATGCGGACCGGGTCATGACCCGGAGTTATGGAGCCGACTGGGTGGCGACTTATTATAACTGCGGAAAGACCAATCGGGAAAAGCAGAAGGTCATGAACCAATTGTACAAGTCGGCGCTGGCGTTGCATCAATAAAAATCCGGAAGGTAACCGGGGAAGCCGCGAAGGGACGTGCCGCTGGGTTGAGACTCAGCGACGGCTCCTACGCATTTACTCTCGCGGGGGGTAGGTGAACCGCGATTGGCGCGGACGTTGGCAGGAACCGATTAAGATTTTGTGCCTGCTCTCAGCCTCCTGGAATGCGATGCCAATTGCTGCCGGTTGCGCTTTCTGATCGATCGGCGCCGACGCTTCATTCGTCACCTATAACTGCGTGCCGATCGATGGCTGCCAAATCGCCGTGATAGGCGGCGTAATATTACTGCCTAAAGCGCCGCAGCATTTCGTAGAGATGTCCGACCGCAAGGGTGCGGCTTCGTCGTTATTCATGACCAAGTGCGCGGCGATGTAGCTCATCCTCACGCAATCGCAAATCTCAGGCTCAATGTCGCGGAACGCTCGGGCGTGCAGATCGGCGTCGCTCTTCGGTGCGGCCTCGATCGGCGCGGGCTTTTCTTGATCAGGCGGTTCGCAGCCGGGAAATTCGGTCGAGATCCCGGCCGCGACCGGCAATGCCGCGGCAGAAGCTATGCCGGCCAGGACGGCGCGGCGGGATTTAGACGAGTTTAGGGGTGGCGTGCTATGCACGCTGTCAGCTTTGATCGTTGGATTCTCAGTCCTTTATGGTTCAGGTTAGAGCCGGGCGGAAGTTCGCGCTTCCTCTCGGCTCGTATTTTCTGTAAACTGAAAACATGAAGAAATCAATTTCCGTAAACAAAAAATCGAGGGGCCGGCCGAAGAAAAAGGGCGGGGTCTATCCTGTGACGGCCGTCAGACTGGCGCCTGCCCTTGGGGCAGAGGTCGACAAATGGGCGGCATCACAGGCCGACACACCGACGCGCTCCGAAGCCATCCGCCGCCTTGTAGAGCTCGGGCTGAAGGCAAAAAGGTGAGCGAAATAAGCAGCGCAGAATTATCGGCCTATTTGCTCATAGTTGCGGGTTTAGTCTGGGTGTTGGTCGGGTGCATCGGATTGAGGCGGGCCGCGGTGATGAACGGCGAGAGCGAAGGGCGAAAGAATGACCAAGACACCGGGCGAGTTTCAACCAACCAAGCCGATCACCAAAGAGGAGCGCGAGGCGCGGAAGGCGTTTCGCCAAGTCGAAGCCGAAAAAGCAATGACTGACCACGAGGTCGCGCAGAAGGCATTTTCTGCAAACCGGGAGCGGCTCAAGGCCGAGCGGCTGACGCGAGAAGCTGCCGGGACAACGATCGCAGCGAAGAAGGCCAAGCCGAAGAACAAGCCGAAGAACAAGCTCAAATGAGTGCAGGTCAATAAGGTCACTAGCGCCCGGCCGGCACACTTTCCCGCTATTGTGTACATTCGGGTACATCTTCCAGCGGCGAAACGGCCTAACGTAGTAATGCCGTCTTTGGACGGCGGTTTCTCCCTAGACTTGGCGCCCGCCGCGAATGACGGGCCTTTTTTTGCGAAGCCGCCTTCGCGCCTGAAGTATTGCCTTCGACCTCCGGTTGAGACCCGAGAGTTGAAGTGGCGGCTGCTTATTGGAGTCGCGTAAGCCCGGCTTCAATCTCGCTCAGGTCGCTCTCTATCAGCTGTAGTGATCTACTCACATCCATACCGTTGATGTCCTGAAGCTTCTTGCGGAGCATCTGCCGGTGCTCGCGCAGATCCTCGATCGCCTGGCGGTCTTTGAGGCTGACGTAGGCAGCAACGATTAATTTTACAGAATGGGACACTTTTACTCTCACAATTTAAACGCAAAAACCAACGGGCCAGTAACGCACTGAGACCGTTCTAGGCATGGCGTGCGCGTTTCCTCACCGACCAATAGTGAAGTCCGACCGGGATCGCCAACACGCACAGGACCGCACCCCAAGCCCAAACCGCCAGTCCAGTGTACCAGAAGACCAGGTTGATCATGATGGCGAGCCTTCAACGGTGATGATGACCCATCATGCCGCGACACAATATCGATGAGGTGGTCAATATTGCTCATCACGGGAAATATCACGAATTAAGAACCGCGCGGGGCCGTCGTCTCAGTGGTGGCCGCTTAATCCCCAACCCCAAGCCGGCAGACACCGGACCGATCATGACGTCGCTGTCGATGACGGTCGTTCCATCCCACAGCTTGCAGGTAACGATGTCATTCACATTTGCCGATTGGGTCACGACAGCGGTCCCGCTGACAAACCAAGTTCCTGTCGTTCCCTGTGCAACGCTCGGGCCATCGTAATAGGTGCCGCTCGTGGTCATCGTCACCGGACTGCCAAGGCTATTGTCGAGAACCGAGAGGCCGCAGGTCGATCCGAGCGTACAATTCTGCCCGGCAACGGCACTTGTTCACGCTCTTTCACGAAATCGATGCATTTACGGCTGTTGCATTGTTTTGTGGTGCGGGTCTGTTGGTATCGCTTATATTGATGAGCTACGGCCTCGATCTGAGCCCGGGCTTTTTCTGACGCGGGCCGAAGCGGAACGGCTTTTGAAAGAGTCGTGCTTTGGGGGGGATTGCTGTTGAGATGGAGATCAGATCGGGATCGGCGAAGCAAGCATCGACGATCAAAGCGGGGCAGCGGTCCCGTGACGGATGTTTGGTAAGAAAACGATTTTCCGGACTCGCGCGTATCACTTTAAAGTTGCATATTGCCGCGCGGCCGCTCTGGATTTAGCCAATGAACAGCTCCCCCAAACAAACTCCTGTCCAACCGGCTCCGCTTGAGTACGGGTTGAAAAATTTCCTTGCAGCTCTCGGCGGCACGAAGGCCGTCAAGATCGTCGCGCTCGGGTCTTCGACAATGGAAGGCGAGGGCGGCATCGTCGCCTTTCCCTACCGTTTGGAAGCGGCGTTGCGGAAGGCCTATCAGGACAGGCACCCCAACCAGAGGCGCATGATCGACGTCATCAATCGGGGAATTGGTGGCGAGGAAGCGCCCCAGGAATTGAAGCGAATGGAGCAAGATGTCCTCGTCGAGAAACCTTGCCTCGTCATCTGGCAGATCGGCACCAACGCGGTCTGGCAGAAAAATGCAGATACGCCCACCGCGGAAAAGACGATCTGCGCTCTCCGCGAGGGCATCGATCAGCTTCAAGAGGCAGGCCAGATCGACATCGTTCTCATGGATTTGCAGTACACCCCGGCGATGCTGACACCGGAGCTATTGAGCGCGACCAACGCAATGGTTTCGGCCATCGCAAAGGTCGCGTCCGAAAAGAAGGTCAATCTGTTCCGGCGTTTTGCGCTTATGAAAGCCTGGCATGAAATCGGACAAATTCCAATCGAGGCTCTGGTTGATCAGAGTGACGGAAATCGCCTGCACGACAGCGATTGGGCGACCGCGAAGTTCTCGCCTTTGCGCTCAGCGAACTCATGTGAGGCGCCATCGACAATAACCAAATGTCGCAACTATCTTGATATTTGCCTCAGGTCACCGGCGCGGGATTGAACAGCGTGAGGTCGTTGTGGATGCCCCAGTGATCGGACCAGACCTTGGTGCGACCGCTGGCGACGTCGAGGATCAGGCGAAACAATTCCCAGCCGGTTTCCTCGATCGTCATCTCGCCAGTGGCGATGCGCCCGGCGTCGAAGTCGATCAGGTCTTTCCAGCGCCGCGCCAGTTCGCTTCGGGTCGCGACCTTGATCACCGGCGCCGCCGCAAGCCCGTAGGGCGTGCCGCGTCCGGTCGTGAACACTTGCAAGGTCATGCCGGAAGCGAGCTGAAGCGTGCCGCAAATGAAATCAGAAGCCGGCGTTGCCGCAAACAGCATGCCCTTCTGCCTGGCTTTCTCGCCCGGCGCCAGGACGCCGGAGATCGGGCTTGAGCCTGATTTCACGATCGAGCCGAGTGATTTTTCAACGATGTTGGCAAGCCCGCCCTTTTTGTTACCGGGTGTCGTATTGGCGCTGCGGTCGGCGCCGCCCCGAGCGAGGTAGTTGTCATACCAGGCCATTTCGCGGATCAGCGCGCGGCCAACGTCTTCGTTGACCGCCCGCCGCGTCAGGAGCTGGATAGCGTCGCGCACTTCAGTGACTTCGGAGAACATGACGGTCGCGCCGGCCCGCACCAGAAGATCGGCGGCAAAGCCGACGGCGGGGTTGGCGGTAACGCCAGAGAAAGCATCGCTGCCGCCGCATTGCAGGCCGATGACGAGATCGGAGGCCGGACAGGTTTCCCGCCGGCGCCGGTTGAGCACCGCCAGTCTGGCGTCGGCCATCGTCATGATGCGTTCGATGATCGCGCCGAAGCTGTCGAAGGCTTCGTCCTGCATCCGCACGATCGCATCATTGAGGCCCTCCGGAACCAGCCGTTCCGGAGCGAGCTTTTCGCAGCCGAGACCAACGACCATGACTTCGCCGCCGAAGTTCGGGTTCAGCGCAATATTTTGCAGCGTTCGTATCGGCACCACAGCGTCGGGGGCCGATATCGCAACACCGCAACCATAGGCGTGGGTGACCGGGATGACGTCGTCGACGTTGGGGTATTTCGGCAGAAGTTCATTGCGGATGCGCTTGATCGCATATTCCAGCGTGCCCTTGACGCATTGAACGGACGTCGAGATGCCAAGAATATTCTTGGTGCCGGCGGAGCCGTCCGCGTTGCGATAACCCTCGAATGTATAGCCTTCGAGCGGCGGCAGTGGCGCTGGCACGGCGGTTGCGATTTCGAGCTTGTCGAGCGCAGGGGCATCAGGCATGCGAATGCGTGCCTCATCGACCCATTCTCCGGCGAGAATGGGAGAGGCGGCATGGCCGATGATCTCGCCATAGCGCAGGATCGGCGCGCCTTCGGCGATGTCGACCAGCGCGGTCTTGTGACCTTGCGGCACGAAAGCGCGAAGCTCGAGGCCACAGGCAAAGCGGGAGCCAGCCGGAAGGCCAAAATCGTTGACGACGATTGCGACATTGTCGCGTTCGTTGAGCTTGATGTAACGGGGCTGTTCGGTAACGACTTCTCTTTTGCCCATCGTTGCAACTCCTGTCGAGTGTGCCGGCCCTGATCGAACGTATAGACGGTTTACGGAAGCCGTATAACCCTGTTTCTAGGCCGTCCGCAGCTTCACCCGTTCGATCTTGCCCACGATCACGAGGTAGGCGAAGGCGGCGACAAGGGCGTTGGCGCCGACGAAAACCAGCGCGCCGCTGAATGAGCCGGTTGCGGCCACCATATAGCCGATAATGATCGGTGTCGTGATGCTGGACAGGTTGCCGAACATGTTGAACAGCCCGCCCGAGACGCCGCCGGCTTCCTTGGGCGAGGTGTCGGACACGACGGCCCAGCCCAGCGCACCGATGCCTTTTCCGAAGAAAGCGAGCGCCATAAAGCCGATCACGAGCGCCTGCCCGTCCACATAGTTGCAAGCGATGATCGTCATCGACAGCAGCATGCCACCAACGATCGGGATTTTGCGCGCCATCGTCAGTGAGTTCGTTTTGTGCAGGATGGCGTCGGAGATGACGCCGCCCAAAATGCCGCCGATAAAGCCGCACAGCGCAGGCAGCGTCGCGACAAAACCGGCCTGCAAAATCGACAGGCCGCGTTCCTTCACCAGATAGACCGGAAACCAGGTCAGGAAGAAGTAAGTCAGCGTGTTGATGCAGAACTGACCGATATAAACTCCGAGCATCATGCGGTTCGATAACAGTTGGCCGATATAGTTCCATTTCGGGCCGTCATCGGTCGCGCTCGCGTTCTGTGACGCATCGAGATCGACGAGGGCGCCGCCATCCCTGATGTAATCGAACTCCGCTTCATTGATGCCGGGGTGATCCTTTGGCCCGTACATGGTCTTGATCCAGACGAGGCCGACGAGAACGCCGAGCCCGCCCATCACGTAGAAAACGTAACGCCAGCCGAAATCATGGGCGATCCAGCCCATCAGCGGCGCGAAGATCACGGTCGCAAAATATTGTCCGGAATTGAAGAAGGCGGACGCCGTACCGCGTTCGTTGCTCGGGAACCAAGCCGCCACGATCCGCGCATTGGCGGGGAACGATGGGGCTTCGGCAAACCCCACTAAAAGCCGCAGCAGGAACAGCACCGCGACCGCTGCCCCGCCCGTCAAAAAGCCAACCAGACCCTGCAAGACGGTGAAGAACGACCAGATCAGAATGCCAAAGGCATAGACCCATTTCGATCCGAAGCGATCGAGCAGCCATCCGCCCGGAACCTGGGCTGCCACGTAAGACCAGCCGAAGGCCGAGAAGATATAGCCCATGGCGATGGAATTGAGGTTCAGCTCCTTGGCGAGCGCCGAGCCCGCGATCGAAAGCGTGGCGCGATCGGCGTAATTGACCGTCGTCACCAGGAAAAGCATCGCTACGATCAGGAGCCTGACGCGAGACCTCTTCACGCCGATGGCCGACGCCACCGCGCTCATGTCCAACCTCCCGATGTTTTCTTGAGGGATCGTAGAACTTCTGCGGCCCGTGTAAACCGAAAGTCAGGTGCGGTCAGGAATGCGCGATCGGCGATGCTGCGCCAGCGGAAGGACTAGGTTTATCCAACTTGTGGATCATCGTCCGGGCCCGGCGTGATGCCGCGGCCGAAGACAAATTGCCCGACCGGACCTTCGACGGAAAATTCCAGGCCCGTCACGCGCGCGAACCAATCGATATTGGTGGTCCCGATCGCGCATCCGCCGAGCCCCATGTCGGTTGCGGCGAGATAAAGCGTCTGCGTCAACACACCGACGTCCTTGAGGATCAGCGAATAGGCTACCGAACTGTATTTCCAGGAGACCCGGCCGAAGCGTGCCGCGATGATGATCAGGATCTGTGGTGCGCCGGAGGCGCCAATGGCGAATTCAGCATCGGAAAACTGGGCCTCGAGCGCCTCAGGGCGAACTTCGATGGATTTCAAGGCGTGCTTGTCGGCATCGTAGTGGTAAAAGCCGCGCGCCAACCCTTTGCATGTGTTGACCGCGAGATAGAGTTCCAGCTCATAGGCAGCGCCTCCGGACGGATAGGGGCGGGAGGCATAAGAGACTTCAGGACCTTCCTCACCCATGTCGGAAGGCGCCGTCCATTTTGCACGCACGCGAGCGGCTGTCTGCAAAAGTGTGGCGAGTTCGGCCAGCGTAACGGGGTTCTCATCATCGAAGTCGCGTATCGAATGCCGTTCATCGAGGAGAGTTGCGAACGGCGAGGGCGCTGAAGCCGGCATTGCCGCGCCGCTCAAATCGACGGCCGGTCCCGGCCATGGCGGACGTATCGCGGGAAGCGGCGCCATGAGATCGGAATAGGCGTAAAGTCCGCCAATCGGATTGGCTTGCCGGCCCGCTGTGCTGTGGGTGTGGAACAGCAGATCGTGAAAATCCCACAGCACCAGGCTGGGGTCGCCTTCCGACGCACGCAGGCCGTCCGCGTCACCGGCCCCGAGCTTGAACAGGATCTCGCAATCCAGCAGCAATCCCAGGAATTCCAACCCGGGAAAGCTGCGCTCCTTGCGATATTGGCTGATCTTTTGCGGCGTCGACAAGGTGACGAGCGCGGCGGCCATCTTCGGATCGGCGATCCTGAACACAGCGCCCGCCCGCGGCGATTCCAGCACCATTTCAGTGCCGCGCCGCCGCAGGTAAGCAAATCGCGATAGCGCAATCGTATCCGTGTTGCCGATCTTTGAGACTTGCGGCGAGTAGTCGGCGATTTGCGGTTCGATCACGACGCTATCCCGGCCGCCGCGCGCCGGACCAAGGCGGTATTCCAAAAGGCCGCTTCGCGCCAACCGCTGCACCAGCAGGTTGATTTCCTTGTCGGTGGCGCGGTCACGCGCCATCGAGGCCAGCGGCAGTCCGGTGCGAAGCTCAGAGAGGCGCTTGATGGTCGCGGGCGTGAACTTTCCGAGGCCCTGGGCGTATCCTTCGAAGCGCGCGACGACGTTTCCGTCGGCCTGTCCCTCGATCGTGACGTGGCCGCTCAGGCGGGCGGCGACGACCGGCGTGGTCTTGCGCCCTTTATTTTTTTTGGGAGCGGGCAAGCCGGCTGCTTTCTCTAGGTATGAGGCACGTACTGCGTCAGTTCGCTCTCCGTCAACGGCACGTCACGCAGGCCAAGCTTTACGGGAACGTCATAGAGCCGGCCGGGCCCAAAGCGGCGATAGAAATGCCGTAAGCCGGGAACGATGACCCGGGCGATGGAGGTTTCGACATCGGCCCGCGTCTGGTCGAGAACGAGGAAGTCGAGGCCAGCTTGTCGCGCGATCTCGACGCAAGCATCGACCTGTTTGCGGGTATCGCCGAGCGGTCCGAATTTCGAGCCCGAGACGATCGGATTAGCCGGACGGCCGTTCGGCACCAGGAACGGGTAGTTTTTCAGCTCTAACGGCGTGATGTTATCGAGGCTGGGCTTCTCGCCCGACCCACCGTTCATTAAGCCGATCGAGAGGAACTGATTGAGTTCGGTCAGTGTGCGGAGCAGCGCAATGCGACTATCGAAATGCGCACCGGAGCCGAACTCGATGTTCTCATGCCCGTTCTGCATCCAGTGCAAAATCGCGACATAGGTCGGCACGCCGAGATCGCTGGTGATGTCGAGCACCCAGAGCTTGCGGCCCTGGTCGCCGAGTTGAGCGCGCAGATCCTGCACGTAGGAGTTGTCGAACTGGCTAAGGTCCAATTCCGCCCGCGGCAAGCGATTGTACCACCAGATGGCGTAGGCATCGCGCTCCACGAGCTCGAGAAAGCCCTGGACGATGGCTTCCTGAAGCGTGTTGCCGGCCGCGCAGCCGTTGGAATTGGCATTGTAGGAACCTTCGTGGCCTCCATAGAAGAAATACATCAGGCTGGTCGGCAGATATTTGAAACGTTGATCGCGCAGCGACCAGACCGGTGACCATTCGATCTTGGCCGAGGGGTCGAAGCGTCCCGGGACCGGATGGGAGTTGTCCGGCTCAGCCTCGGGCGAACGATATTGCGCGTCGCTAAACAGCAGCACATCCTCGGGATTGACGGCTTCGCCGGGTTCAAAGTCGATGAAACGCTTGGCGCTTCGGATTTCGTCGCCTTGAAAAATGCCGGAATAGCGTTCGATCGCTTCCATCAAGGCGCTGGCTTCGGCCTGCTCGGCGGTCGAGCCCTTGCCGAAGCTTCCGCCTGTCAGTCCTTCCCGGAGCGTGTCGACATTCAACGCTGGTCCGGAAAAATTGTGGCCGGCGAAATAATTCGTATTCAGCGGCAGGTCGGCCTCGATCCGTTCCAGCTTTTTGACGACGCCGGTGAGCGGGCTGACATGTTTGCGGAAACGCGCCACCGTCGCGCGAGACGACACGGTGCGGAATCCTCCGCTCGTCATCGTCAGCTTGAGCCCGGGCCCGAGCTCGATCGGTTTCGGTGTGCGGCGAGGATCGCGCAACTTCTTGTCGCCGCAGGTCGGACACTGTGGACGATGCGCGACGTAGTGTTTGACGGTCGTCGAGCCCAACAAATCGTGACTGATGATATGATTGTTCAGGTCAGTACGAAAACCGCTGGCGATTGCCTTGGCGACTTCGAGCGCGGCAAACGGAATAGCACCTTGACCCAGCGGGCTACGCGCCAGGGGCGAGGCGGAAACGACATGAGCTTCGATGCGATCGAGGAATCCCTTGACCTCGCGATTGCGGATCATGCGATCGAACAAACATGTCCAGCATGGACCGTTGCCCGGGTTGATTACCGGTCCGACGAGGGGGAAAGCGCCGGAGGGCTGGGCCAGCAGCCAACGCGTGCCGTCTGATACCCGTTTTTGATTCAGTTCGGCCAGGCGCCGTTCGAGATAATCGTTCGTGAGCGTGATCGTCAGATCGGCCGCGCGGCCGGTCACGACGCGGACGCCGAGTTCGCTGAGCGCTTTCTTGAACTCTTTGGCGCCGTGAACGTCGATGGCTTCAATTCGCACGCGGCAATTGGCAAGGTTTTGCTCGGCCATACCGGGTGGTAGGCCAAGGCTGGCCCAATAGCCGGCCTGAACGCTGTTCGAGGTAGCGGATGCCTCTACGACGTATTGTCGTTCGATCAGGCGCTTGAGCGCTTCCTCGACCTTCTCGGGCGGAAAATGTTTTCCGAGCTCTGCCACGAGTTGTTGCAGGCTCTTCCCACCCTTACCAATGGCCGCGGCCAGCGCGCAGTAGAGCTCGCCATGCAGGAAGAATTTGCGATCTTCGGAATAGAGGCAGACTTGATCCGGCGGCATCACGTAGACCGTGAAATTCGGCGCGAACTGCGCGACGTCCTTTGCGGCGCGGCGGGACGAACCGGTCCTCCGCTTGGCTTTGGATGGAGCGGTCTTGGGTTTGGCTTTCATGATTTCGCGCACCGGGCTTGCCTGCGACGCCGGCCTGCAAATGCAGGAGTTGTCTCGGATCGGGAGCGTCCCTTAATCCAATTGGCCGGCGGCTGTCATTTAGTGAAGCGGGAATTCGGCGTGATCTTGATGCGCCGGTAGAATGTAGGCGCTGCAATCGACACCGGAAGCACACATGGATAGGCCGGGTCGACGGTGTCGAACCCGGCCAAGATTGTTGATGTTGATCAAACGAGGCAGGTGACCTCGCTTAGCACCAGCGGCATGCGCCCCAGGAAGCGCAGCATCCGCCCAAGCCAACGCCACAACCGCATCCGCGGCCACAGCCACGGCATCCGCGGCAACCACGACCGCCGCACCCACGGCAACCACAACCACGCGCGAGTTGAACGTTGCCATCCTTCGCCGCAGCGGTGCTCTCTTTGTCGAAGACGTAGAAGGTCGCCAGGCTGACGTCAGCAATTTCTTCTTCGCCGAGCATGATCTGGTGATTGGGAGAATAGCTCGTTTGAGTTGCGTCGTTAGCCGGCACAGTAGCTGCCGCCGCGCCGCCTACCATCGAAAAGGTCAAGCCGGCAGCGCCCAAGGCCGGTAGTGCGGCCTTAACGCGTGTCGAAGATTTCTTCTGTCGTGCCATTATTCGAATCCTCCATTTTCTCGCAAGCGGTTCGAGTAGGATAACCCTACTGCAAGGGTTGGTCACCCGCAAGCTAACGGAGGTTCACGAAACCCCGAAAACCCCTTCAATGGCTAAGATTTCACATTGATGAATGGTGCCGGAATCGCAGGTTATTCATGCTCCATTCATCATTACCGGTATTGGAAAAAACCGTATCGCGGGTCGGAATTCCGAGCCGTGTGCGGAGCAACATCAAAGTACTTCCAAGCATCGGACCGCGCTGTGTCTACTATCAGACCTAAGCCTCGCCAATTCTTGCACCGGAGCTGACCGGTCGTTACGGCTGGGCCGACGCTTTCGGATTTTGCAGGCGCGAACGGAGAAGCAGACTTGGCCAATGATCCCGGATATTTCGCTTGGTACGAACTGATGACAACCGACGTGGCGGCGGCAGCTAGCTTCTATCAGCAATGTCGTTGGTTGGGGCACGAAGGCAGATTCGACGTCGCAGCCGCCCTATGCGGTATTCACGGCAAGTGAGGTCGCGACAGCCGGTCTGATGGAACTGCCGGTCGAAGGCCGGAAAATGGGCGCGATGCCGAGATGGATGGGGTATGTCGGCGTCAAGGATGCGTACGTCGCAGCCGATCGGATCAAACGCCTCGGCGGCGCGGTATACGTATCACCTACCGATACCAACATTGGCCGGATTGCGGTTGTGGCCGATCCCCGTGGCGCGACGTTCGGGGTGATCGATCGCCCGCAGGTAACGCCGCAACAATCGACCGATTCCGGTAAACCCGGCCGCATCGGCTGGCATGAACTGCTCGCTACCGATGTGGCCAAGGAAGTTGCATTCTACTGCGAGCTGTTCGGCTGGCAGGCGGCGGACACCGACAATCATCTGACCGATGCCTATGTTTCATTATCGGCGGGCGGCCAGGTTATCGGCGGAGCGTTCAAGAACCCCACCGAAAAAGCGCTGCCATTCTGGCTCATCTACTTCAATGTCGACGATCTGGATGCCGCGGCCGAGCGTGCGAGAGCCGGAGGCGGTCAAGCTCTGGTGAACGATGTAGAACTACCGGGGGGCTCCTGGGTTGCCCATTGTGTCGACCCGCAAGGCGCGGCGTTTTCCCTTCAGGGAAGGAAGGGCCACGCCGCCAAAGTCGGGTGGAGTACGGAATGGCAGGGCTTTTCCTCGCGCGGACGGTTAGTCGCGCCAAAGCCCCGCGACAAGTCCGAAAATTAGAGCGCGCTACTTTCGCCCTCTGTCAAGCTGCCTTCGGCGCGGGCACTTTGAGCGGTTTATCCTGTCGCTTTGACCAAGAGATGTAGTAGGCGACGACGGTCATGATCGCTATGCCGGTCACGCTGACAAAAAGTTGCGCAAACAGCGAGCCCGAACTCATCATCAGCTCGAAATGCCCGACAAACGACAGGAAGACGCCGACGCAGAATACGGCCAGCGATTGTTGACCGCAGACGATGAGAGGGTCGAAGATTTTCCATTCCAGCCCCGGCCAATCCTTGGGCAGGAAGCGGATGACAAGAATGACGATCACGACGAAATGCAGGAAGCGATAAGGCGCGAGATTGGTCTTATCGTTCGGGTTGAAGGTCGAGTAGAGCCAGTCCGGAAAAAGCGCGCCGAAATCCGGAAATTTTCCCGCCATGGTCATGACCATCGCAAACAGGAGGTAGGCGAAGCAAACATAAAGCGTGATTTTAGAATCGATCAGCCAGCGGCTTTTCCTGGCGCCGCCAAGCGCGCACCACGAGCCGAACACGAACAGCACCTGCCAGCAATACGGATTGAAATACCAGCTACCGCCTGGATAGGCCTGAAAATTCCAGCCGAAATGTCTTGCGGTGAGCCACAGCGCAATGGAGGCGAGCATCGTCAGATTTGGCTGACGCAGCGTGATCCAGAGAACCGGCGGAAAGAATCCCATCAGCACGATGTAGAGCGGCAAAACGTCCAGATTGACCGGTTTGAATTTGAGCATCAAACCCTGGCGCAGCGTTTCTGTTGCCTGATCGACGAGGCCTGCGACGTTAAACTCGTTGATGATTTCGGAATCGCCGAAGCGCAACGCCAGATAGCTGATCGAGGCGATGTAAATCACAAACAGAATGATGTGCGCGACGTAGAGCTGCCAGACCCGTTTGGTCAAACGGGTAGCGCCGACGATAAAGCCACGCTCCAGCATCATCCGCGCGTAGACGAAGGAGGCCGTGTAGCCGGAGATGAATACGAAAAGGTCGGCCGCGTCGCTAAAGCCGTAGTTTCTGGTCGTGATCCAGTTCACGACATTGTCGGGAATATGGTCCAGAAAAATCGCCCAGTTCGCGATCCCGCGGAACAAATCAAGCCGAAGGTCGCGTCCTTTTTCCGGCAGGGTGGCATTGATTTTCATGGGGGCCGTTTTCGTGAGGCGTCCGTTGAGGTGAGGGCAGCGGGCGGAGCGTCGGTCTTGGTGTCCGGCAAGATTGTCACCGGACGCCATAATGAATATACCATTTTGGCAGATGTTTCATCACAGGTCGGAGAATCAGCGATTCAGGTTCGGGACTGAAATTTCGAATGATCCCGGCTGTTTCGATTGGCTCTGCCCATTCCCTAAGAGAGTTGACCCTCCATGACCGCCCGCATTTTTAAGCCTGCCAAAAACGCGATGCAATCCGGTAGGGCCAAGACAAAGGACTGGCAGCTCGACTATGAGCCGGAACAGCCGCGCTTCGTGGAGCCTTTGATGGGCTGGACCAGTTCGGGCGACATGAAACAGCAGGTCACGATTCGCTTCGAGACCAAGGAAGAAGCGGTGGCCTATTGCGAGCATGAGGGCATCGCTTACCAGGTGTTTGAACCGAAGGATTCTGCGCATCGGCAGGTGGCCTACGCCGACAATTTTGCATTCCGCCGCGGCGAGCCCTGGACTCATTGAAAACCGGATCTGCGGTCAGAACGGTTTTCGCAAGCGCTTGGCATCGAAGATAGATCAAGATACGGTATTAAGATACTGATTTCTTGAGAGTTTCCTGCCAATTGAGTTGAGGGTCTCTTTCTCGGGTTGCGCGGGCCGACGAAGCGATGACACGATAGTACGCTCCTGCTGCACGGATTGCGGCGCACCATAAAGCTTGCTCAAGTCATGCCGCTCCCATCCAGTATTGATCCTGCCTCTGCCGACTTCGCCCGCAATGCCGAGGCGATGCAGATGCAGGTCTCAGATCTCCGCCAGAAGCTCCAGCAAGTGGCTGGTGGCGGCGGCGAGGCTTCGCGCGTCAGGCACACCTCTCGGGGCAAGATGCTGGCGCGAGAGCGCGTCGATTTACTGATCGATCCCGGCACCGCTTTTCTCGAACTGTCACCGCTGGCCGCCTACGACCTTTATGGCGGCGACGTGCACTCGGCGAGCATTATCACCGGTGTAGGGCGGATTTCGGGGCGCGAATGTGTGGTCGTCGCCAACGACGCCACCATCAAGGGTGGTACCTATTACCCGATGACGGTGAAGAAGCATCTGCGGGCACAGGATGTCGCCCGGCAGAACAATCTGCCCTGCATCTACATGGTCGATTCCGGCGGCGCATTTTTACCCCAACAAGACGAGATTTTTCCCGACGAGCGGCATTTCGGCCGCATCTTCTACAACCAGGCGCAGATGTCGGCGCTCGGTATTCCCCAGATCGCGATCGTGATGGGCTCGTGCACGGCCGGGGGGGCCTATGTTCCGGCGATGTCGGATGAGAGCATTATCGTGCGCAATCAGGGCACGATTTTTCTTGGCGGCCCGCCGTTGGTAAAGGCTGCCACCGGCGAGGTGGTTACGGCCGAGGAACTGGGCGGCGCCGACGTCCATTCACGGCAGTCGGGTGTGACCGACCACTACGCGCAAAACGATTCGCATGCGATCGGTATTGCGCGGCGGATCGTCAGTACGTTGAAACCGCCAACGCGGGCCTCTTTGAACATGCGTCCTCCGCGCGAGCCGCTGTTTGCGGCCGAGGAAATCTACGGCGTGGTCTCCGCCGACGGGCGCAAGCCCTTCGACGTACGCGATATCATCGCGCGATTGGTGGACGGTTCGGAATTCGACGAATTCAAGAAGCTCTACGGCCAGACGCTGGTCTGCGGTTTCGCGCATATCTGGGGTTATCCGGTCGGCATCATCGCCAATAACGGCATCCTGTTCAGCGAGAGTTCGTTGAAGGGCGCGCATTTCATCGAGCTCTGCTGCCAGCGAAATATCCCGCTTGTGTTTCTTCAGAACATCACCGGCTTCATGGTCGGCAAAAAGTACGAGGCCGGCGGCATTGCACGCGACGGCGCTAAGCTCGTGACCGCGGTCGCCACTGCCAATGTGCCGAAATTCACCGTTGTGATCGGCGGCTCCTACGGCGCCGGAAACTACGGCATGTGTGGCCGCGCCTATAGTCCGCGCTTCCTCTGGATGTGGCCGAACGCGCGGATCTCGGTCATGGGCGGCGAGCAGGCGTCGATGGTGTTGAGCCAGGTCCGGCGCGACAATATCGAGGCCAGGGGCGAAACCTGGTCGGCCGAGGACGAGGCGAAATTCCAGGCGCCGATCCGCGCCCAATATGAGAAGCAGGGCAGCCCCTTTTACGCCACGGCCCGGCTCTGGGACGATGGCGTGATCGACCCCGCCGATACCAGGCTCGTGCTGGGGCTTGGTCTTTCCGCCTCAGTCAATGCGCCGATCGAGCCGACGAAGTTCGGCCTGTTCAGGATGTGACGATGGATCGGTCAAAACTGTACCGGCGATTTCGCACCCTCCTGATCGCCAACCGCGGCGAGATCGCGGTTCGCGTGATCCGCACCGCCAGGGCGATGGGCTTGCGCACGGTTGCTGTCTATTCGGAGGCGGACCGCGGTGCGCTGCATGTGGCGATGGCCGATGAAGCCGTGCTGCTTGGTCCGGCGCGCGCGCGCGACAGTTATCTCAATATCGAGCGGGTGATCGAGGCGGCGCACAAGAGCGGCGCCGAGGCTATCCATCCCGGCTATGGGTTTTTGTCGGAGAATGCGGAGTTTGCCAAAGCCTGTTTCGATGCGGAACTGATTTTTGTCGGTCCGACGGCCGAGATGATGCAGGCGATGGGCTCGAAATCGGGCTCCAAACAACTGATGGAAAAAGCTGGTGTCCCGCTGGTCCCCGGCTATCACGGCGACGCGCAGGATGACGCCACGCTGACAGGCGCGGCAAAAAAAATCGGCTTTCCGGTGCTGGTGAAGGCTTCCGCCGGCGGCGGCGGCCGCGGCATGCGCATCGTGCGCACGGCAAATGAGTTGGCGGCTTCCGTCGAGAGCGCCAAACGCGAGGCGAAGGCGGCTTTCGGCGACGATCGCATGTTGATCGAGAAACTCGTCGAAAATCCACGTCATATCGAAGTGCAAGTGATCGGCGACAGCCACGGCAATCTCGTGTCGCTGTTTGAGCGCGAATGCACACTCCAGCGCCGCCACCAGAAAGTGATCGAGGAGGCGCCGTCACCGACGCTCGATGCCGCCCAGCGCGATGCCGTCTGTGCAGCCGCGCGGAAAGCCGCCGCCGCCGTCGATTATGTCGGTGCCGGTACGATCGAGTTTGTCTCCAACGGCAAGGACGTGTTCTTCATCGAGATGAACACGCGGCTGCAAGTCGAGCATCCCGTCACCGAGTTGATCACCGGTATCGACCTTGTCGAATGGCAATTGCGGGTAGCCTCCGGCGAGAAGCTGCCGATGACGCAGGATCAGATCACGCTGAATGGCCACGCCATCGAGGCGCGGGTTTATGCGGAAAATCCCGACAAGAATTTCATGCCCTCGGTCGGCACGATTCGAAGCTGGAATATGCCGGAACCATCGGCGGGATTGAGGATCGATGCTGGTTATCGCGAGCGCGATACGGTCTCGCCGCATTACGATGCCATGCTGGCCAAGGTGATCGCCTGGGCGCCGACGCGCGACGTTGCGA
Organism: uncultured Alphaproteobacteria bacterium; assembly: GCA_963752265.1. GTDB lineage: Bacteria > Pseudomonadota > Alphaproteobacteria > Rhizobiales > Xanthobacteraceae > Bradyrhizobium. The sequence continues at coordinate 51,640 of CAVVZW010000001.1, read as the reverse complement.
TCGACCGCCTCAACCACGCGCTTGAGGAATTCGACGTGCGCGGCGTCGTCACCAATATTCCCTTCCTTGCCGCTCTTGTCAGCCACCCCGCAGTGCGGGCGAACGCGATCGATACTGGCTTCATCGAGCGCGAATTGAACGCGCTCGCCGCTGGACCGAAGTCGCCGCACGATCTCGAATTTGGCGCGGCTGTTGCCGCGATCCTTCATGAGGAATCCAGGAGCGCCGCGAGCGAGGCAAATTCCCCTTGGGCAACGGCTGGCTGGATGCCGGTTGGCCGGCGTCAACGGGTGTTTACGTTCCGGCAGGGTCAGGGAAGCGAGCAAAAGGTCACGCTGCATTACGGCAAGGGGCCAGCGACGCTCACGATTGGCGAGCGTGAAATCGGCTTTAATGCCGTGCCCAATGTCGAAGGCATCGATCTCACGTTGCACGGGGTCAAATCGCAGGTCGTGGCGATCGTCGAAGGCCATGAACTGTATGTACGGACGCGCAACGGCCGCTTCGAACTGCACTGGGTCGATCCTTTTGGCGGCGACGATGAGGAGCAGGTCGGTGAGGACCGGATCGTTGCGCCCTTGCCCGGGACAGTTGTGGCGTTGCTGGCGGAAGTTGGCGCGAAGCTGGAGAAGGGCGCGCCGATCCTGACGCTGGAGGTCATGAAGATGGAGCAGACGCTGCGCGCGCCGTTTGCGGGCGTCCTGAAGGCCATCAAGTGCAAGGTCGGCGATATCGTTGGCGAAGGCGTTGAACTCGCTGAAATCGAGCCGGTTGGCGCATGAGCGATCAGATGCGCATCGTCGAAGTCGGCCCGCGCGACGGCCTTCAGAACGAGAAGACACAGGTCAGCGTCGAGGCGCGCGTGGCGTTTATCGAAGCGCTGCTGGCCGCGGGGCTTCATACGATCGAGGTCGGCGCATTCGTTTCGCCGAAAGCGATTCCACAGATGGTCGGCTCAGACGAGGTGCTGCGGCGCGTCAACCACCATCGGGATGGCGAATTTCACGTGCTGGTGCCAAACGAGAAGGGCTATGAGGCTGCCCGCGCCGCTGGAGCCAACGTCATCGCGGTGTTTGGCTCGGCCTCCGAAGGCTTTTCACGCGCCAATATCAACTGCTCGGTCGCTGAATCCATCGAGCGCTTCAAACCGGTGATCGCGCGGGCGCGCGGTGACGGTGTCAGGGTGCGCGGATATATCTCCTGCGTTCTCGGCTGTCCCTTTGACGGTGAGATCAAGCCAAAGGCGGTCGTCGATGTGGCCAAGATCCTCTGGGATCTCGGCTGCTACGAGATCTCGCTCGGTGATACGATCGGGGTCGGCACGCCAAAGAAAGCGCGGGAGGTGCTGCGTGCGGTCGCAGGCGATGTGCCGATGGCGCATTTGGCGATGCATTTTCACGATACGTATGGACAGGCGCTCGCCAATCTCTATGCCGGCATGGAGGAGGGCGCCCGCGTGATCGATTCCGCTGCCGGCGGTCTCGGCGGTTGTCCCTACGCGCCCGGCGCCACCGGTAATGTCGCCACTGAGGATGTCGTCTACATGCTGGAGGGCTTAGGGCTCGCCACCGGCGTCGACATGGAAAAGCTGCTTCAGGCGACCAACGAGGTTAGCAAGCTGATTGGCCGGCCGCCGGTGAGCCGGGTGGCAGCGGCGCTGAATGCGAAGAAGAGAAGGGCGAACGGCGAATAGGGCATAGCGAGCTGAAATCTGCGCTCGCCGCCATTCGCTTACCTGCTGCCGTCCGGACCCATCACGAGATCTGGCAATCCGGTCGAGATTTCCGGCACGAAGCAGAGTATAAGCACCGCCAGCATCATCAGCAGCACGAACGGTAATGTACCGAAGATGACGTCGCGCAACGGAATGTCGGGGGCGACATTGCGGATGACGAATATATTCAGGCCGACCGGCGGGTGAATCAGTCCCATCTCCATCACGATGGTCATGACGACGCCGAACCAGATGATATCGAAATTGACGGCCCGAAGCGGCGGCAGAATGATCGGCGCCGTCATCAGGATGATCGACACCGGCGGCAGGAAGAAGCCGAGCACCACGACCATGACCAGAATAGCCAGCAGCAATTCCCAGCGCGGCAGGTGCATCGCGACGATGGATTCGGCGGCCGACTGCGAGATGTGCAGATAGCTCATGACGTAGGAATAGAGCAGTGACATGCCGATGATCAGCATCAGCATGGTCGATTCGCGGATCGTCGATTTGAGGATCGGGGCGAGGTCGGATGGCCGCCAGACGCTATAGATCAAGGCGATCAAGACCAGCGCCAGCAGGCCGCCAAGGCCGGCAGTTTCGGACGGCGTGGCATAGCCGCCGTACAGCGCGATCATCACACCGGTCAACAGCAGCACGAAAGGCAGAACCCGCGGCAGCGAGCTGAAGCGCTCGGCCATGGTGAACTCTTCGCGGGTCAGAATCGCTGACGTTGCGCCGGTCGCCTCGTAGGCGGCGCTCGCGGCCGCATACTCCTTGCGAAAGCGTATCACCGCATAGACGCCGAACAGCGTCACCAGCAGCAGGCCGGGGCCGATGCCTGCGAGAAACAGCCGTCCGAGCGATTTTTCCGCAGCGACCGCAAACAGAATCATGGTGATCGAGGGCGGTAGCAGGATGCCGAGTGTGCCGCCGGCGGCAATAATGCCGGCCGCAAAGCCGCCGGAATAGCCGCGCTTGCGCATCTCGGGAATCCCGGCCGAGCCGATCGCCGAGCAGGTCGCCGGCGAGGAGCCCGCCATCGCGGCGAATAGCGCGCAGGCGAATACATTGGCGACGCCGAGGCCGCCGGGGACGCGGTGCAGCCACGCATGGATTGCGGAATAGAGGTCCTGGCCCGCCCGGGACTTGCCGATTGCGGCGCCCTTGAGGATGAAGAGCGGGATCGACAGCAGCGTGATCGAGGCCATTTCCTCGTAGACGTTCTCGGTCACCGTATCCAGCGAAGCCGCCGGCATGTAGATGCCCATGAATACGACGGCAACGGCGCCGAGCGCGAATGCGATCGGCATGCCGGAAAACATCGCAAACAATGTCGCGAGCCCGTAGGAGATCCCAATTCCGACAACCGTCATCGGCGGGCGGCTCCGGCAATCGGTGCGATGATCTGCAACAGGATCTGGACGCAGAGGAGGGTCATGCCGAGCGCCATCAGGCCGTAGGGAATGTCGAGCGGTGGCGACCACATCGAGTTGGATACCTGGCCGTCGTCCCAGGCCTCGTAGGCCAGTGTCCAGGATTTCCAGGCAAAGAACGTACAGAACGCAAAGCTTGCGACATCGACAAGCCACAGGCGGATGCGATTGGCGAGCGGCGAAAGCAGTCCGACAAAGGCTTCGATGCCGATATGTCCGCGTTGCTGCTGGACCCAGGCCGACGACATGAAGGTGGCGCCGACCAGAAGAAACACCGCAGCCTCGTCCTGCCAATAGTTCGGGCTCTGAAACAGCGCGCGCCCCAGCACGCTATAGCTGAGAACAACGCATGCCGCGATCATCGCGATGGCGGCAATGACGACAATGACCTGGTTGCACCAGGCCATCACGCGTTCGATCGCCGCGACAGGGGCAGGGCTCGTCGCGGCGATGGAAGGTTCATTCCGATCCGGAAGCGGACCGTGCATCATGCTGTGACGTCGGATGCGAGTTTCAGCAATTGGGCTGATGTCGCGGTCTTGGCGCCGTAGTCTTTCCATGCCGTATCGCGGGCGATATTGCGCCACTTGTCGACGGTTGCAGCGTCCAGTTCGCTGACCTTGGCGCCAGCCTTGGCGTAGACCTTTGCGACCTCCGCATCGTCTTCCTGTGCACCCTTGCGGCCGAAGGCCTCCATTTCCATGCCAAGGGCAAGGATGACGTCCTGATGATTTTTCGGCAAGGAATCGAAAATTGATTTCGACATCAAGAGCGGCTCCAGCATGAACCAGTAGGACGATTTCGCGCCCGAGGTCAGCGATTTTGCGACCTCTTCGAGCCGGAAGGAAATCAGGCTGGTGGATGAGGTGAGGCCGGCGTCGCAGGCGCCGGTCTGCATGGCGGCGTAAAGGTCGTTTGACGGTATCGACAACACGGCTGCTCCGGCCGTCTGAAGTACCATGTCCATTTCCCGCGAGCCGCCGCGGACCTTCAGACCTTTGGCGTCTTCCGGGAGCACCAGCGAACGCGAACGGCTGGCGACGCCGCCGGCCTGCCACACCCAACTCAGGATGATGATGCCCTTGTCGGCGAGGAAATCCGTCAGCGTCTTGCCGACCGGATTCTTCTTCCAGCTCATGCCCTGGTCGTAGGTCGAGACGAGGCCTGGCATCAGCGCGATATTGGTCTCAGGCAATTCGCCGCCGGCATAGGGCAGCGGGTAAAGGCTGATATCGAGGGCGCCCTTTCGCATCGCCGAGAACTGTGCGTTGGTCTTGATCAGCGAGGAGTTCGGATAGATATCGGCGGTGATTTCGCCGCCGGTGCGTTTGGCCAGCTCAGCTGCGAAGGTGCGGCAAAGCCGGTCGCGGAAATCACCCTTGTCGATCGTCCCGCCCGGGAATTGATGCGAGATCTTCAAGGTCGTGGCGGCGTGAGCTGTGCCGATCCCGAAGCGCAGGATGGCAGGCGCGGCAATTGTGGATGCAAGGATGTGGCGACGCGTGTACATGTTAACCCTCCCTGGAGCTTATGACGGACGGTGCTTATAGCGCATCCTACGCCGTCCATATTCCCGATGGCTGTTATCGAAAAGTCTGAGACAGGCAGGCCCTGTATTGGTGCGTCGCAAACTGTGGCAAAATTGCTGGGGGCGGCCGGTTATTTCAATTTTTACGATCTGAAAGCCATCCGCAGCCTGCTCATGCCTGTCACAGGGCAAAACTTTTTTCAATGCCGCGTAACGAAGCGCGCCGCGGGATCGTCGTTAATAATAGCGGCCCATGCCGCCCATCATAACCGGTTTTCAGTCTTCAAAAAGGATCCGTCAATGACCATCAGCACCCGTATTGCGCTTGGAATTTCGGCTGCGGCGCTTTCGCTCAGCCTGGCGCTTGCCCCTGCGGCCTTCGCCCAGGACGCGATGAAAAAGGATGACGGTATGATGAAGAAAGACACGATGTCCAAGGACGACGGCATGATGAAAAAGGACACCATGTCCAAGGATGGCATGAAAAAAGACGACGGCGCCATGATGAAGAAAGACGACGGCATGATGAAGAAGAACGACGGCATGTCGAAGTAATCGGCCGAGATATCTCTTCGCGACAGGCTCGTCCGAAAGGGCGAGCCTGTTTTGTTTTGGGACGGCCACTCCCGCCTGCGGCTGGACGACGCATTCGGGAATATTTCTCGGCCATCGCGTAACGGCCGCGAGCACGGCAGCGTCTCAGTAGGAAGGCTTTCGAGTCTACTTGAGGATGACCACCTTGGCTTTCCACACGCGTCTGGCTCTGACCCCGTTATTTGCCGCTTTGGTGCTGTATCTGACCGCTCCCTCGATCGTGTCGGCGCAGGACGCAATGGAGCTCGACCTCGCGTTCAAGAACGGCCAGTTGCCGGGGAATGCATCCGACGGGAAACGGGAAGGGAGCGCACCTCAGGTGCGAGGCCACGACACGCGCGACGTCCAAGAGCGGGCTGAGATGAAAAAGCGCCATGTCAGGCGACGCCGGTGACACCAAGCGTTTAGCACTTTACGTCCCGCAACCTTTTTCGGCGCGTCACGCAACGCGCACCTCATGGCGGCAGCGACTTCTTCAACTCCACGGTGACCTCGGACGTATCCGCCGCAACTTCGGGCGCGATACTCCACGCGGCTATCGCCAACAACATAAACATGATCGCAAGGGTCAATGCGCTGACGCTTGCTGCGAGGTAACGTTTCGACGCCTTGTACATAGAACGCTCACGCTGTGATCCTCCCCAGGGCCAGCGTTTGTTGGCGTCACCGAGTTGCCGGGCAAGTTCGTGGCAGGCGAGCGGCTATTTTCCGGCTTGTTTCCGATGCGGAAAAGGCGATTGGAACGACCGGGGTGGCGATCCCAGCAGGATTCGAACCTGCAACCCACGGAGTAGAAATCCGTTACTCTATCCAGTTGAGCTATGGGACCGTCGGGCGGCTTTTATACCACCGAATGTAAAAAATCAGCATTCTCCCCAAGGTATCGCCGAACCAATTTCAGCAGGCCGCGACAAAGGGGTAGCTGGCCGGAATGACGGATTCGGCCAGCCCGACCTTTTTTGCGTGCCGATGGCCGCGGGGTCAGGCACTTGAGGCTTTCGCTACATGTCGCAGGCGATTTTTCCGCCCCTTGGCTTTTCCGCCACGAGTCCGTCACCTTTTAGCGCACTTCTTTTGATCGGCGGCGCATTCGTCGCACCGGGAGCTCCATCATGATCGGTCTGGTTCGGGCGGCTATTTTTAGCGCCACGCTGTCGTTTGCCTTGATTTCGGCCGGCCTTCCGACGGCTCACGCCGCGGACAAGCCGTTCAAGCGCGACGACCTCGCCGATTCGGCGATCAAGCTCGAGGCCCAGATCAAGAGCGAGGCGGGCGCCGTGAACAGGTCTAGTGCGGCGCTGAAAGGCGACGCGGACGCCGCCTTCAAGCGCAATGATTTCAGGACCGGTTTGCAGATTCTGGGGCAAATCGCCGTCGCCGCACCCGACGACAGCGGCAATTGGCAGCGGCTGGCCCGCACCATCTTCCAGATCCGTCCAGCGAATTCCAGCGAGCAGACCTTCCTGCTCGAACGCGCCTCGACGGCGGCCTATATCGCCTACCAGCGGGCTGCGAACGCGGGCGACGAGGCGGACGCGCTCGCCGTGCTTGGCCGGGCGTTGTCCGAGCGCAAGCTGTGGCGGCCGGCGCTGGACGCCTTGCGGCTTTCGCTCGACCAGCGCGAGGTCGCCGAAGTGCGTAACCAGTACGAAAAGATGCGCGACGAGCACGGCTTCCGGCTGCTCGACTATACGATCGATTCCAATTCCGCCTCGCCGCGGGCCTGCTTCCAGTTCTCCGAGGATCTCGCCAAGCGCACCGACTTCACGCCGTTCGTTGCGCTGGCCGGCAACGACAAGCCTGCGCTCACTTCCGAAGCCAAGCAGCTTTGCGTCGACGGCCTGAAGCATGGTGAGCGCTATAACATCAATCTGCGCGCCGGCCTGCCGTCGACCGTCAGGGAAGGCCTGCCGAAGTCGGCAGAGTTCAACATCTATGTGCGCGACCGCAAACCGTTCGTCCGCTTCACCGGGCGCGCTTATGTGTTGCCGCGTACCGGCCAGCGCGGCATTCCGCTGGTCAGCGTCAACACCCCTTCGGTGTCGGTCAATGTGTTCCGGATCGGCGACCGCAATCTGATCAACACCGTGATCGACGGTGATTTTCAGCGCGCGTTGAACAGCTACGAACTGTCGAGCCTGGGCGACGAACGGGGCGTCAAGGTCTGGTCCGGCCAGCTCGCAACCGCGATGACGCTCAACCAGGATGTCACGACGGCTTTCCCGGTCGACGAGGCGCTCGGCGCCATGCAGCCCGGCGTTTACGTCATGACCGCGGCCGCCAAGGGGCCGGGTAGCGATAGCAGCAGCGGCGACGACGGCGGCGGACTGGCCACGCAATGGTTCATCGTCTCCGACCTCGGACTGGCGGCGTTTTCCGGCAATGATGGCATCCACGTGTTCGTGAATTCGCTGGCGTCGACCGACGCCGTCGCCAAGGCCGAGGTTCGGCTGGTGGCGCGCAACAACGAGATTCTTGCCACCCGCAAGACCGACGATACCGGTCATGCGGTGTTTGAAGCAGGTCTGGCGCGCGGCGAGGGCGGTCTTTCGCCGGCCATGCTGACGGTGACCACCGACAAGGCCGACTATGCTTTTCTCAGTCTGAAATCGAGTGCGTTCGATCTGTCCGATCGCGGCGTTTCCGGCAGGGCGGTGCCGTTGGGTGCGGATGCCTTCGTGTATGCCGAGCGAGGCGTCTATCGATCTAATGAAACAGTCTATCTCACGGCGCTGGTGCGCGATGGCCTGGGCAATGCGATTTCCGGCGGTCCATTGACCCTGGTGATTGAGCGCCCCGATGGCGTCGAATTCCGCCGCACCGTGCTGCCCGATCAAGGTGCCGGCGGCCGGACGCTGGCGGTAGCGCTCAATTCAGCGGTGCCGGCCGGGACCTGGCGGGTGCGCGCCTTCACCGATCCGAAAGGCAATTCGGTCGGCGAAACGACCTTTATGGTCGAAGACTATATCCCCGAACGCATCGACTTCGACATCACGAGCAAAGACAAGCAGATCAAGGTCGATGCTGCCGCAGAACTTAAAGTCGATGGCCATTTCCTCTATGGCGCGCCGGCCTCCGGCCTCCAGCTTGAAGGCGACATGCTGGTAGCGCCAGCTGAACAGCGCGCGGGTTTCGCCGGATATCAGTTCGGCGTGGCGGACGAGGAAAACGCCAGCAACGAACGAACCCCGATCGAAGACTTGCCGGAATCGGACGCCAATGGGGTCGCCACCTTCCCGGTCAGCCTTGCCAAACCACCGACGTCCAGCCGTCCGCAGGAAGCGCAGATTTTCATCCGCATGGCGGAAGCAGGCGGCCGCGCGGTGGAACGCAAGATCGTGCTGCCGGTGACGCCGGCTGCGGCCATGATCGGCGTGAAGCCGCTATTCGCCGACAAGAACGTCGCGGAGGGTGACAAAGCCGCGTTCGACGTCGTGTTTGTCTCGCCCGAAGGCAAGCCGCTTTCGCGCGACGGCCTGCGCTACGAACTCCTGAAGATCGAGTCCCGCTATCAGTGGTATCGCCAGAATTCCTCCTGGGAGTTCGAGCCGGTCAAGTCGACCACGCGGGTGGCCGATGGCGATCTGACGGTCGCAGCCGACAAGCCCGCACGCATCACGCTATCGCCGCAGCCCGGGCGCTATCGCCTCGATGTCAAATCGGCTGACGCCGACGGCCCGCTGACTTCGGTCCAGTTCGACGTCGGCTGGTATTCGGACGGTAGCGCCGACACGCCCGATCTGTTGGAAACCTCGATCGACAAGCCTGAATATCAGTCCGGCGATACGATGGTGGTTTCGGTCAATGCGCGCGCCGCCGGCAAACTGACGATCAATGTTCTCGGTGATCGGCTGCTGACGACGCAAACCAGCGACGTCGGGGAAGGCACCGCCCAGATCAAGATTCCCGTGGCTAAGGACTGGGGAAGCGGCGCCTATGTGGTCGCCACCTTGCGCCGTCCGCTCGATGCGGCTGCGCTACGCATGCCCGGTCGCGCGATCGGACTGAAATGGTTCGGCATCGACAAGAAGGCGCGCACGCTTTCCGTCAGCCTGTCGCCGCCGGCGCTGGTGCGCCCCAACACCACCATGAAGCTGCCGGTGAAGTTGACTGGCCTCAATCCCGGCGAAGATGCCAAGGTCGTTGTGGCCGCGGTCGATGTCGGCATCCTCAACCTCACCAATTACAAGCCGCCGGCTCCGGACGACTATTATCTCGGCCAGCGCCGTCTGACGGCGGAGGTCCGCGATCTCTACGGCCAATTGATCGATGGCATGCAGGGTACCCGCGGTCAGCTCAAGACCGGCGGCGACAGCGCGGGCGAGTTGCAGGGCAGCCCGCCGACGCAGAAGCCGCTCGCGCTTTATTCGGGAATCGTTACGGTTGCCGCCGACGGCACGGCTGAAATCAGTTTCGACATTCCGGAATTCGCCGGCACCGCGCGCGTGATGGCGGTGGCGTGGACGGCGACCAAACTCGGCCGCGCCACGCTCGACGTCACCGTGCGCGACCCTGTCGTGCTGACGGCGACGCTGCCGCGTTTCCTGCTCACCGGTGATCGCGGCACGATGAGCTTTGATCTCGACAACGTCGAAGGCGCGCCCGGCGACTATACCGTCGGCGTGAAAACCTCGGGTCCCGTAAAGGTGAGCGGCAATCCCGTGACATCGGTGAAACTCGCCGCCAAACAGAGATCGTCGATGTCGCTGGCGCTAGATGCCAGCGGCTCCGGTTCGGCCACTCTCGATGTCGATATCAAAGGGCCAAACGGGCTGACGCTGGCGCGGCACTATGCGCTGGAGGTGAAGCCTGCGACGCAGGTGCTCACGCGCCGCTCGATCCGCAACCTGGCCAAGGGCGAGAGCCTGACGCTGACGGCGGACATGTTCACCGATCTGGTCGAAGGCACCGGCACCGTCTCGATTTCCGCGGGCCTCTCCAGCGCGCTGGACGCGGCGACCATCCTGAAAGCCCTGGATCGTTATCCCTATGGCTGTTCGGAGCAAATCACGAGCCGCGCGATGCCGCTGCTTTATGTCAATGATCTCGCCGCGGGCGCCCATCTGGCGATGGACACCGCGATCGACCAGCGCATCCGCGATGCGATCGATCGTTTGCTGGCGCGACAAGGTTCGAACGGCTCGTTCGGCCTGTGGTCGGCCGGCGGGGACGACGCCTGGCTCGATGCGTATGTGACCGACTTCCTGACGCGAGCGCGGGAGAAGGGATTTACCGTTCCAGACGTGTTGTTCCGAAGCGCGCTCGACCGCATCCGTAATTCGGTCGTGAATGCCGAAGAGCCGGAAAAAGACGGCGGGAAGAACCTCGCTTATGGGCTCTATGTGCTTGCCCGTAACGGCACCGCGCCGATCGGGGATCTGCGCTATCTAGCCGATACCAAACTGAACAATCTGGCGACGCCGATCGCGAAGGCGCAACTCGCGGCGGCGCTGGCGCTGGTCGGCGACAAGACGAGGGCAGAGCGGGTCTATGCCGCGGCTGCCGACAGTCTGGCACCGAAGCCCTTGCTTGAATTCGGCCGGGTCGACTACGGCAGCGCCTTGCGCGATGCGGCGGCGCTGGTCTCGCTGGCCGGCGAGGGCAATGCGCCACGGGCTACCTTGATGCAGGCTGTGTCGCGGGTGGAAGCGGCGCGCGGGCTTTCGCCTTACACCTCAACCCAGGAAAACGCATGGCTGGTGCTGGCGTCGCGGGCGCTGGCCAACGAAACCATGGCGCTTGATGTCGACGGCACGCCGATCAAGACCGCGCTCTATCGCAGCTACAAGGCAACCGAGATGTCAGGCAAGCCGGTCAAGATCACCAACACCGGTGATGCGCCGATCCAGGCTGTGGTCTCGGTCGGCGGCTCGCCGGTCACGCCGGAGCCGGCCGCGTCCAACGGCTTCAAGATCGAGCGCAACTACTTCACGCTCGACGGCAAGCCGGCCGACGTGTCGAAGGTCAAGCAGAACGACCGCTTCGCGGTGGTGCTCAAGATCACCGAGGCCAAACCGGAGTTCGGTCACATCATGGTGTCGGACTATCTGCCGGCCGGTTTCGAGATCGACAATCCGCATCTCGTCTCGTCCGGAGACACAGGCACGCTGGCGTGGATCGAAGACGGCAAAGAACCGGAAAACACCGAGTTCCGCGATGACCGTTTCACAGCGGCCGTTGATCGCGCCGCCAATGACAAGTCGATCTTCACGGTCGCCTATGTGGTTCGGGCGGTTTCGCCGGGCAAATATGTACTGCCGCAGGCCTATGTCGAGGACATGTACAACCCCTCGCGCTATGGGCGCACGGGCACGGGTTCGGTCGAGGTGCGTTCGGCTAAATGAGTGCAGGGAATGCGAATGGGAACGCCGTCATTCCGGGATGGTCCGAAGGACCAGACCCGGAATCTCGAGATTCCGGGCTCGGTGCTGTGCACCGCCCCGGAATGACAGGAGCCCATAATCTCAGAATGGCGCGTCGGCGAGTGAAGCACCTTTCCGCATTAGCCGTCGTCATGGTTGTCGTCACCGCGACCGTTTCCGGCTTGGTCGCTTCGCTCGGCCCGCTGCCGCTGGAGCAGGCGCGCGAAGTCTCGACAACGATTGTCGATCGCCACGGCAAATTGTTGCGTGCTTATGCGATGGCCGATGGGCGCTGGCGGTTGCCGGTCAATGCGGCCACCGACGTCGATCCGACCTATCTGAAATTGCTATTCGCATTTGAGGATCGTCGATTTCGTTCTCATGCCGGCGTCGATCCCGTCGCGCTCGGCCGCGCGGCGTATCAGCTGGTCACCCGCGGTCATATTGTATCCGGCGGTTCTACCATCACCATGCAACTCGCGCGGCTGATGGAGCCGCGCCGGCAGCGCTCCATCTCCGCAAAATTCAGGCAGATCGTACGTGCGATCGAAATCGAGCGGCAGATGAACAAGGACCAGATCCTTGACCTCTACCTGGCGATGGCGCCGTTCGGCGGCAATCTCGAAGGCGTTCGTGCTGCCTCGATCGCCTATTTCGGCAAGGAGCCAAAACGGTTGTCGCTTTCGGAGGCCGCGTTACTGGTCGCGTTGCCGCAATCGCCGGAAAATCGCAGGCTCGATCGCTATCCCAATGCCGCCCGCGCCGCGCGCGACCGTGTGCTCGATCGCATGGTCGAGGAGGGCGTGGTTTCCGATGCCGATGCGGCAAGCGCGAAGGCCGCCCCCGTGCCGAAGCTGCGCAAGCCGATGCCGATCCTGGCCCCGCACTCCGCCGACAATGCGATGCTGTCGGTGAAGAACAAACCCGTTATCGCGCTGACGCTCGATGCACCCCTGCAGCAGGCGCTTGAAACCCTGGCGCGCGACCGCGCGACTGCGTTGGGACCGAATATTTCGGTTGCCATTCTCGCGGTCGATAACGCCAGCGGTGACGTGCTCGCGCGGGTCGGCTCGCCGGATTATTTCGACGAGCGCCGCGCCGGCCAGGTTGACATGACTCGCGCGGTGCGCTCGCCGGGATCGACGCTAAAGCCGTTCATCTACGGTCTGGCATTTGAGGACGGCTTTGTTCACCCGGAAAGCCTGATTGATGACCGGCCGATCCGCTTCGGCTCCTATGCGCCGGAAAATTTCGACATGACGTTCCAGGGCACTGTCCCCGTGCGCAAGGCGCTCCAAATGTCGCTCAATGTGCCTGCGATCGCATTGCTCGACCGCGTTGGCGCAAGCCGGCTGTCCTCGCGGCTCAAGCAGGCTGGGGCCAACCTGGAATTGCCGAAGGATGAGGCGCCTGGATTGGCGATGGGTCTCGGCGGCGTTGGCATCACCTTGCAAGATCTGGTGATGCTCTATTCGGGACTGGCGCGGCTTGGCAACACGCGGCCCTTACAGGAACTCCAAAGCCAGCGCGAGGGAGTAGAGGAGCCGCAGCGGTTGCTGGATCAGGTCGCCGCCTGGCAGGTCGGCAATGTTCTGTTGGGGACGCCCCCGCCGGAGAACGGCGTGCACAACCGGATCGCCTTCAAGACGGGTACAAGCTACGGCTACCGCGATGCCTGGTCGATTGGCTTCGACGGCCGGATGACCATCGGCGTGTGGGTTGGCCGCCCGGATGGCGCACCGGCTCCGGGCATTGTCGGCCGAACGACGGCCGCGCCGATCCTGTTTGACGCCTTTGCCCGCAGCGGTAAACAGCCAGCGGCTTTTCCGAAGCCGCCCAAAGGCACGTTGATGGCCACTAACGCCAAATTGCCGCTGCCGCTACGGCGCTACCGGCCGCTGGGCGAACTCGTGCGAACAGACGGTGAGCGCGCGCCGCATATCCAGTTTCCACTCGATGGTTCCCGGATCGATGCCCTGGCCGGGGATGGCATGTCCTCGCCGGTGATGCCGGTAAAAGTGGCAGGTGGCGTGCTTCCGATTACCATGCTGGTCAACGGTGTTTCGGTCGGGGAATTCGATGGCCGCCGCCAACGCCTGATCGATTCACCCGGACCGGGCTTTGCCAGGCTGACGGTGATCGACGCCAAGGGTGCGGCGGACACAGTTGTGGTTAGAATCCAATAGATAGCTCGCTAAGCGGTTGTCGGGACGGCGGTTTCGGCGTATGCGGAACCAATGAGCGAGACCTATGCCCGCCCCCGGTTTGGACAGCCGCGCGAACCTCAAAAAAGGGTCGATCGGGGCAGCCGTCTCGTCGATCTCCTGGATTTTTCAGCCGCCAATAACGTCCGTGCCGTCGCGCTTCTAATGGTGTGTGGGTTCTTGCTGTTCCTGCCCGGCTTCTTCAGCATTCCCCCGATCGATCGGGACGAAGCACGCTTTGCGCAGGCGACCAAACAAATGGTCGAAAGCGGCGATTTCGTCGATATCCGTTTTCAGGATGACGTGCGGTACAAAAAACCGGTCGGCATCTACTGGATGCAAGCGGTGGCGGTCGAAACGGCTTCCGCGCTTGGCCTGCCGCGTGCCCAGGTGCGTATCTGGATCTACCGTGTTCCATCGTTGATCGGCGCGCTCGGTGCGGTGCTTCTGACCTACTGGACGGCTCTTGCGTTTGTCACCCGGCGTGGCGCCATTCTGGCAGCTCTCATTATGGCGAGTTCAGTGCTGCTCAACGTCGAAGCGCGGCTCGCCAAGACCGACGCGATGTTGTTGCTGACGGTCGTGGCTGTGATGGGGGCGCTGGCGCGCGCCTACCTGTCCTGGCAGCGCGGCGAGGATTCTCCTCACCCGTCATGGTCCTTGCCGGCGATTTTCTGGACGGCGCTTGCGGGCGGCATCCTCATCAAGGGGCCGCTGATCCTGATGTTCGTCGCCTTGACGATCGTGACGCTGGCTTTTCTCGACCGCTCGGCGGCGTGGCTTTGGCGGCTTCGTCCGGTATGGGGCCTGATCTGGCTCCTGCTTCTCGTCCTGCCGTGGTTTGTCGCGATTTTCTGGCGCGCCGGCGACGCATTCTTCACCAATTCAATCGGCGGCGACATGTTGAGCAAGCTATCGGCGCAAGAATCGCACGGCATGCCGCCCGGTCTATATCTTCTGTTGTTCTGGCTGACATTCTGGCCTGGCGCGCCACTGGCGGCGATGGCGGCTCCTGCGGTCTGGCGGGCGAGGCGAGAACCGGGCGCGCAGTTTCTGCTCGCCTGGTTGATTCCTTCCTGGATCGTGTTCGAAGCGGTGCTGACCAAGCTGCCGCACTACGTCCTGCCGCTCTATCCAGCGATCGCAATCCTCACTGTCGGCGCGCTCGAACGACGCGTATTGTCGCGCTCCTGGCTCACCAGTGGGTCCGCCTGGTGGTTTGCCATCCCCGCACTCGCTTCGCTCGCGGCCGTTGTCGGCGCGGTGAGCCTGACGCGCCAGCCTGTTTTTTTAGCGTGGCCGTTCGTGGCGGCCGCTCTTATCTTCGGGCTGTTTGCGTGGTGGCTTTATGACGACAATCGTGCCGAACGCTCGCTGCTGAACGCTGTCGTGGCGGCGCTGTTTCTCGCGTTTGCCATTTATGGCGTCGTGGTGCCGGCGCTGACGCCGTTGTTCCCGAGCGCCGAGGTGGCGAGGGCACTTCGCAATGTCGTCTGTGTCGGGCCGAAAGCTGCTGCTGCCGGTTTCCATGAACCGAGTCTTGTTTTCATGACCGGCACCTCGACGCTCTTGACCGACGGATCAGGCGCGGCAGATTTCCTCGCTCAGGGCAGTTGCCGGTTTGCACTGGTGGAGCAGCGTTCCGAACGCAGCTTCGCCCAGCGCGCCGAAGCGATTGGCCTGCGTTATGACGTCGCCTCGCGCGTGGAGGGCTACAACATTTCGCAAGGGCGGGCGATTTCGATCGCCATCTTCCGTTCCGAAGGCACGGAGTAAGATGTCCATTCAGTCCGGCGCCGATCAACCCACAGGCTATCTTCCGCGTCTTGGTATGGTCGTTTCAACCTGGGCGACACAACTGGCACGTTCGCCGTCGCAGGCGCACCGCGACGAAGCCGCGCGGCGGCTGAGACGCAATACACTGATCATAGCAGGCATATCGGCGCCACTGATTGCCACGCTGATGATCTGGTTCGACGCGTGGGAAATCACGCTGATGCCGCCCCGCGGGGCCCCGGGCCTTTGGTCATTTCGCTTTTTGACCGACTTCGGCAAGGACACCAACGTCCTGTCGCTCGCTGCGGTTCTGTTGTTGGTTGTCGCACTGTTGGCGCCTGCCATGCACGGCGCTTCCCGACGCTGGTTGCTCGCCATCGGTGTGCGCCTGCAATTCGTGCTGCTGGCGGTCGCGGTGCCACTTGCTTTCGGCGAGTTGCTGAAATGGATCGCCGGGCGGGGCCGTCCGTTCGTCGGTGGGGCGGCCAACGCCTTTAACTTCGTCCCCTTTGACGGAACCGGAGCTCACGCGAGCTTTCCTTCGGCGCATTCGATCACGGCCTTTGGCCTGGCGTTCGCGGTCGCCGCGGCCTGGCCGAGACTGCGTGGCGTGGCGATCGCCTATGCGCTCCTTATCGTTTTTACGCGCCTTGTACTTCTGGCGCATCATCCGAGCGATGTGGTGGCTGGTGCCACGATCGGGATCATCGGGGCCATGTGTGTGCGCTATTGGTTCGCCGCCCGTGGTCTGGGATTCGTGATCGACGGCCACGGCCTAATTTCGCCGGTCGCTGAAGGCGCCCTCAAAGGGGTTGCCGCCGGGCCATCAGCCTCATAAGAAGCGAGCCACCGGCTAGCCGCCGGTCAACGCCAACGGGTGAGATTTGCCGTCTTCCGACATCGCTGCAATTGCCGTTTCCATCGTTGTTCCCGTGCGCAACGAGGCCGACAATATCGCTCCCCTGATTGCCGAGATTACCGCGGCGCTCGACGCGCGCTGGGAATACGAAATCATCTACGTCAATGACGGGTCGACGGACGCAACCGCGGAACGATTAAAGGCGGCCATGAAGGAACGCCAAAATCTTCGTCAGTTGCGCCACGCGGCATCCACGGGTCAATCCGCGGCGGTACGCAGCGGCGTTCGCGCCGCGCGCGGCGCGATTGTGGCGACGCTGGACGGCGATGGCCAGAATAATCCTGCCTTTCTGCCGGCGTTGATTTCAGCCGTCGAGCAAGGCGGCGAACGCACGGGTCTTGCAGCGGGTCAAAGGGTGGGGCGCAAGGACACCGGCTTTAAAAAGATTCAATCGCGTATCGCCAATAGTGTTCGCAATGCCATCCTTCACGACGGCACCCGCGACACCGGCTGCGGCCTGAAGGCCTTCCGGCGTGAGGTATTTCTGGCGTTGCCTTATTTCGACGGCTTGCATCGTTTTCTGCCGGCGCTGGTTCGCCGTGAGGGATATGACATCGTCTATGTCGATGTCATCGACCGTCCGAGGCATTCGGGCGTGTCAAACTATGGCTTTTTCGACCGGCTATGGATCGGAATCATGGATCTCGCGGGGGTGTGGTGGCTGATCCGCCGCAAGAAGCCGACGCCTGATGTAACTGAGGTGGAACGATGCTGATCCAATACGGCCAGGCCCTCGGCGATTATCTCTACGATATCTTTGTCGCCAAGTTCGACTTCTGGCTGGCCTTTGGCCTGATTGCGCAACTCGCCTTTGCCGCGCGTTTCCTGGTGCAGTGGATCGCGAGCGAGAGGGCGGGAAAGAGCGTGATACCGCTGGCGTTCTGGTTCTTTTCGATCGGCGGCGGTCTGTTGACGTTGATCTACGGCCTGGTCAAGCGTGAGCCTATTATCATCATCGGGCAATTGGCCTCGAACATCATCTACGTCCGTAACCTGATGCTGATCTTCAAGAATCACGCGAAGGAATCAGAGACGCTCGATCGTTAGGTTGCGTTGAAGGCTTCAAACCCGCTGATAAGATCTGCCTTGAGGTCTTCGACATTTTCCAGACCGATATGCAGCCTCAGGGTTGGTCCGCCCGGCGCCCATTGTGTTGCCGTTCGATAGTTAGTGCAGTCGAACGGAATAATGAGACTTTCAAACCCGCCCCATGAATAGCCCATGCCGAACAGCTTGAGCGTGTTGAGCATGGCATCGACGGAAGCTTTCGGTACGGGTTTCAAGACGACACCGAACAGGCCGGATGCCCCGGTGAAATCCCGCTTCCAGATGGCATGGCCGGGATCGCTCTCGAGCGCCGGGTGAAGCACCCGCAGGACCTCGGGTCGCCTGGCAAGCCATTGCGCCATTTCCAGCCCCGAGCGGTGGTGCTGGGCGAGCCGTACCGCAAGCGTTCGCAAGCCCCGGATTGCAAGGAAGACGTCGTCGGGGCCGGCACAAACACCAAGGAGCCGGATCGCTTCGGAAATCGCCGGCCATGTGCTGGCGTTGGCAGAAATGGTACCGAACATGATGTCGGAGTGCCCGCCGATATATTTGGTGGCGGCCTGGATGCTGATGTCGACGCCTTGCTCCAGCGAGCGGTGAAACAACGGGGTCGCCCAGGTATTGTCATCGATGACGATTGCGCCATGGGCATGGGCTGTGGCCGCAAGGGCTGGAACATCCGGCACTTCGAACGATTGCGAGCCGGGCGCTTCGATCAGCACAGCCCGGGTATTCGGCTTGAACAGGCCGGCAATATCCGCACCGAGCATGGGATCGAAATAAGTGGTTTCGACGCCATAGCGTGAAAGCAGACCGTTGCAGAAATTGCGCGAAGGTCGGTAGACGTTGTCGCAGACCAGAAGGTGGTCGCCGGCTTTCAGCACCGCGAGCAGGGTCGTGGTAATCGCCGCAAGACCCGAGGGCGCAATTCCGACGCCCGCGCATTGCGGCCCTTCCAGAGCCATTAGCGCCTGCTGGAGCGCCTTCGTTGTGGGTGTGCCGTGGCGGCCATATTGGAACTCGCCACGATGGGCATGTAGGTCATCCGCGGTCGGATAGAGAACGGTGGAACCGTGGACGACGGGCGGATTGACGAAGCCCTTCTGCGCCTTGGTGTCGCGTCCTGCGGTCACCAGCGCGGTTTCCGTTGTCAACGGCTTGGTGCCTTCGTCATCGCCAGCGCTCATATTCTAGCGGCCTCCTCATGGTGATCCGGCCGCTTGGTAATATGAAAAGTTAGCGAAGCAGCGGAAGACGGCTTTTTGACTAATAGCAAGACAGGGAAGACCGCCGTCAACCCCTTGACCCGGCCCGCCAGTCGTTCTGTGATACGGATTGCCTATTCGCCGCAGTGTTGAGGGGCATGCTGCGACCGCCGCGTCGTCTTCGAGCCGGAACAAGGGCGAATCGGCCCATCCGGGCTTGAAATTGCGGCGGCCGGTTGGCCCGCTTTTCCCTGTGTCGACTAGCATCCGTTCCCGGACGATCTTTGAAAGGCCTCGCCATGAAACGCGTTTACCTTGCCCTTGCTCTCGCCATCGGCTTTTCGGCGCAAACCGCGACTGCCCAAACGCTCAAGACGGTCAAGGAGCGGGGCATGCTGGCCTGCGGCGTGAGTCAGGGGTTGCCGGGCTTTTCGGCGCCTGATGACAAGGGTAACTGGACCGGGATCGACGTGGATGTTTGTCGCGCGGTCGCAGCCGCCATCTTCAACGATCCGACCAAGGTCAAGTACGTCCCCTTGTCCGCCAAGGATCGCTTTACGGCCCTGCAGTCAGGCGAAATCGACGTGCTATCGCGCAATACGACCTGGACGCTCTCACGCGATACGACCCTGGGTGCTAATTTTACCGGGGTCACCTATTACGACGGACAGGGCTTCATGGTGCGAAAGGCCCTGAAGGTTAATTCGGCGCTTGAACTGAACAGCGCGTCGGTTTGCGTGCAGACCGGCACCACCACTGAACAGAATCTCGCCGACTTCTTCAAAAGCAACAAAATGAAATATGAGGTGGTCGCGTTTGCCGGCGGGGACGAAACGGTCAAGGCCTACGAGTCCGGGCGCTGTGATGCCTTCACGACCGATTCATCGGGGCTGTATGCCTACCGTCTGAAGATGGCCAGCCCTGATGATCACGTCGTACTGCCGGAGATCATCTCGAAAGAGCCGCTCGGCCCGATGGTCCGGCATGGTGACGATCAGTGGTTTGACCTCGTGAAGTGGGTGTTGTTCGCGATGATTGACGCCGAAGAGCTCGGGGTTACTCAAAGGAACGTCGACGAGATGGCGAAATCCGACAAGCCGGAGTTGAAGCGGGTCCTTGGAACCGACGGCAATTTCGGCGAACAGCTCGGCCTGACCAAGGATTGGGTGATCCGGATCGTCAAGGCAACGGGCAATTATGGCGAAACCTTCGATCGCAACGTCGGTTCTGGCTCTCCTCTGAAAATTGGCCGCGGCCTCAATCAGCTCTGGAACAAGGGCGGAATTCAGTACGCACCGCCGATCCGCTGATCCCGCCAAGCAGCCCAACGATGAGTATCGAGCCACGACCACCGCCGCGGCAGCTTGCCGCGACATTGCGGCGGGTACTTGGTGGCGGCGCGGGCTGGCGGGGATTTTTCCTTCAGCTGCTGTTCGTAGTCGTGCTTGCCTGGATTGCTTACGAAGTCATCGACAACGTTCGGAGTAATCTGGCGACGCAGCGGATCGCGGCGGGCTTCGGATTTCTGGATAATAATGCGGGCTTTGACGTCAATCAGACCCTGATACCCTATTCCGGGTCGGACTCCTATGCACGCGTGTTCCTTGTCGGCCTGCTCAACACGCTGCTCGTTTCAGTCATCGGCATCTTCTTCGCAACCTTGATCGGATTTCTGGTCGGGCTGGGCCGGTTGTCGCCGAACTGGCTGCTTTCGCGAATTTCCGGCGGCTATGTCGAGCTACTGCGAAACATACCGCTGCTGTTCCAGATCCTGTTCTGGTATCTCGCCGTGCTTGGGACGCTCCCGCCAGCCAGGCAAAGCATTTCGTTGTTTGGCGTCATTTTCCTTTCCAATCGAGGGCTCGTCGTTCCGACGCCCATCCCGCATCCGGGATTGGGAGCCGTTGCGGTCGCGCTCCTGATTGCGATTGCGATTTCGCTGGCGTTACGATTCCACGCGCGCCGGCAATTGTTTCAAACCGGCCGTGTGATGACGATTTGGCCCTATGTTGTCTGCCTGTTCGCAGGATTGCCATTGCTTGCCGTCCTCGTATTCGGCGCTCCCTTCAGTTTTGAAATACCGCAACTCAAGGGTTTCAATTTTCAAGGTGGCTCTCGGGTCATTCCGGAATTCGTGGCGCTGACGCTGGCGCTATCAACGTATACCGGCGCATTTATCGCCGAGAATGTGCGCTCGGGAATCCTCGCGGTTCACAAGGGGCAGATGGAGGCTGGCGCCTCGCTGGGGCTGACGCGGGGTGCTATCTTGCGGCTGATCGTGGTGCCGCAGGCGCTGCGCGTCATTCTCCCGCCGCTGACCAACCAGTATCTCAATCTCACCAAGAACTCGTCACTGGCGGTTGCGATCGGATATCCGGATCTGGTTTCGGTATTTGCAGGCACCGCGCTGAACCAGACCGGGCAGGCGATTGAAATCATCGGCATTACGATGGGCGTTTATCTTCTGATCTCGCTGGTGACCAGCGCGATCATGAGCTTCTACAACTGGCGTATTGGCCGGAGCATGGGCTCATGAGCGACACCGCACCGTCTTTTGTTCGACAGGAATTGATTCCCGAGCGGGCGGCGCCAGTCCAGGCGACAGGCTTTGTCGGCTTCCTGCGCACGCGTCTGTTCAATTCGCCGACCAATATCCTGCTGACAATCGTGAGCGGGCTGGTGCTGTGGTTTACCGTCGTTCCGGCCGTCAAATTTCTGTTGGTCGATGCGGTCTCTCCGGTCGCAATTTCTCCCACTGGGGCACTGGTTTGGAACGGTAAGGATCGCACCGTTTGTCTCGCCCAAGATGCCGAACACGCGGTGGGAGCCTGCTGGCCCTTTGTGGCCGCGAAATTCGGCCAGTTCATCTACGGCTTCTATCCGGACGCCGAACGCTGGCGGGTCAATCTGACCTTCTTTCTTGCCGCCATTCTGCTGCTGCCGCTGCTGATCCCGCGGTTGCCGGCCAAGGGACTTAATGCGGGCATATTTTTTGTGGCGTTTCCCGTCGTCGCGTTCTTTCTGCTGCACGGCGGCGGATTGAACGGATTGGGCGTCAATTGGATGACCGGTCTTCTATCAGGGCTGGCCGACGGCATCAGTGATCTCGGCAGCAAGTTGACAAGGGCAGGCGAGGCGACGGCCGTTGTCGGGCCGCTGGTTCAAGTTTTCGGCAAACTAGTTGCGCTGTTAGGTACGGCGGCTTCTGGTCTGATCTGGCCGCTGGTTTGGCTCAACGGTCAAATTCAAAATTCCTCCCGTCCGGTATGGGTCGATTTCGCGGTAACCGTGGCTATCGTGTCGCTGCTGCTGTTTTTTTTCGGCGGCGGCTTTCGTACGGGATGGCGCATGTTGCTTGGCGGTATCGCGACATTTATTGGCATCGGCCTCGTCATCGCGGTGATGGGTCTTGACCGCGGTGGATTGTCTGTTGTCGATAGCGGCCTCTGGGGTGGCCTATTGGTGACGCTGGTTGTTTCAGTCACCGGGATTGTCGCATCCATGCCGATCGGTATTGCGCTGGCGCTGGGCCGGCGCTCTACGATCCCGCTGATCCGCTTCTCCTCGGTCGGGTTTATCGAATTCTGGCGCGGTGTTCCCCTGATCACCGTGCTGTTCTTTGCGACTTATATGCTGCCGCTGTTCTTGCCCGGTAATTTCAAGATCGACGGCCTGGTTCGTGCGCTGATCGGCATCGCGCTGTTCTCGGGCGCCTATATTGCCGAGGTGATCCGCGGCGGGCTACAGGCGATCCCACGCGGGCAAATCGAGGCGGCCAGCGCCATCGGCCTTTCCTGGTGGAAAACCACCGCTCTTATCGTGATGCCGCAAGCGCTCCGTCACGTCATTCCGGGGCTCGTCAACAGCTTTATCGGACTGTTCAAGGACACCTCGCTGGTGTCGATCGTAGCGTTGTTCGATCTCTTGGGTCAGGTGCATGCCTCTTTCGCCGACCCGGTCTGGGCAACGCCGACGACGCTGTTTACAGGCTTTGCTTTCGCCGCGATGATCTATTTCACCTTCTGTTTTGGAATGTCGCGATATTCGTTGTTCGTCGAGAACAGGTTGAACGCACATCAAGCGTAACCGGGAAACATCATGACCACAGATCCGATCGTCGGTGTTGCCGGGCTGAACAAATGGTACGGCGATTTTCACGTACTGCGCGACATCAATACCGATGTGGCCAAGGGCGAGCGTATCGTGATCTGCGGTCCGTCCGGTTCCGGAAAATCGACGTTCATCCGCTGCATCAACGCACTCGAGGAATTTCAGGAAGGCCGGATCGTTGTCGATGGCATCGAACTCGGCCCACAGTTGCGGCGGGTCGATGAAGTCCGGCGCGAAGTAGGGATGGTGTTTCAGAGCTTCAATCTGTTTCCGCACTTGACGGTGCTTGAGAACTGCACGCTCGCGCCGATATGGGTTCGTCACATTCCGAAGAAAGAGGCCGAGGCGGCGGCGATGAAATATCTGGAGCGGGTGAAAATACCGCATCAGGCCAAAAAATATCCGGCCCAGTTATCAGGCGGCCAGCAACAGCGGGTTGCCATCGCCCGCGCGCTGACCATGAATCCCAAGGTCATGTTGTTTGACGAACCGACCTCCGCGCTGGACCCGGAAATGGTCAAGGAAGTGCTCGACACCATGGTCGATCTTGCCAAGGAGGGCATGACCATGCTCGTCGTCACCCATGAGATGGGATTTGCCCGGGAGGTGGCTAACCGCATCGTTTTCATGGACGCAGGTCAGATCATCGAGACCAACACGCCGGAAAACTTCTTCGCCAATCCGCAGCACGCGCGGACCAAGCTTTTTCTCGGTCAGATTTTGCGCTGATTTCAAGCGCGATCCAATCCCGGACAGGCGTCGGCTAACCGAAATGCGCCGTCTCAAATGGAATGTCGATCTTGCTGCGCTTCTCCAGCCATGCCGGCACGGGGAGGTTTTTCGATCGCATGAAATCCGGGTTGAACAGCTTTGACTGATAGCGGTTTCCGGAATCGCACAGGATCGTCACGATCGTCTTGCCGGGGCCGAGTTGCTTGGCAAGCCGGATCGCGCCGGCAACGTTAATGCCGGTCGAGCCGCCGAGGCAAAGGCCTTCATGCTCGAGCAGTTCGTAGATGACGGGAACGGCTTCCTCGTCCGATATCAAATAGGCCTCGTCGACTTTGGCCTGCTCGATGATGGGGGTTACGCGGCCAAGGCCGATGCCCTCGGTGATGGATCCGCCCGGTGTGGCCTTGGCGTGGCCGTGTTTGAACAGCTCATACATCGCTGCTCCGTGCGGGTCGGCGCAACCGATCACGATTTCCTTGTTCTTCTCTTTTAGAAACCTTCCCGTTCCGGCAAGCGTGCCGCCCGAGCCGACCGAGCAAATGAAGCCGTCAACCTTGCCGTCGGTCTGTTGCCAGATTTCGGGTCCGGTTGATTCATAGTGCGCTTTCGGATTGTCGAGATTGTTCCACTGATCGGCGAACAACACGCCATTGGGTTCTCGCGCCCGTAATTGATCGGCCAGCCGTCGTCCGATGTGCTGGTAATTGTTCGCGTTGGCATAGGGCAGCGCCGGCACTTCGACGAGTTCGGCGCCGCAGAGCCGCAGCATGTCTTTCTTTTCCTGACTCTGCGTTTCCGGAATCACGATCAGCGTGCGGTACCCGCGCGCACTGGCGACAACGGCAAGGCCGATGCCGGTATTGCCAGCGGTCGCTTCGACCACAAGTCCGCCCGGTTTGAGCTCTCCGCGTTTCTCGGCCTCGAGGATCATCCATTTTCCGGCGCGATCCTTCACGGATTGGCCGGGATTCATGAACTCGGCTTTGCCAAGGATCGTGCAGCCGGTCAGTTCGGATGCCCGCTTCAGCTTGATCAGTGGCGTATTGCCGATGGCTTCTATGACGTCGTGATTGATTTGCATGCGCGCTAGATATGCTCGAAGTCGGCCCCGGGGAAGGCGGACAGTAAAGCGCGGGTAACGAAAGTGAAAGCCGGTTGTGGCGAGGATTTGTGCGCTGCGGTCTAATTCGCTTTGGCGAAAACGACCTGGCGGACGTCGATGTTTCCTGACAGGAAGCCCGCTTCGCAATAAGCGAGGTAATACTCCCACAGGCGCCGGAACCGTTCATCGAAGCCGAGCGGAATGAGATTGGGCCAGGCAGCGCGGAAGTTATTTCGCCAGGTCGCGAGCGTCTTGGCATAATCTTGCCCGAAAATGCGCTCCCGGATGACAGGCACACCGAAGCGTTCACCGAGCGATTTGAGGATCTGCGGCGACGGCAGCATGCCGCCGGGAAAAACGTAACGCTGAATGAAATCGACTTCCCGGCGATAGTCCTGGAACAGGTTGTCCTGGATGGTAATGGCCTGGATGCCGGCGAGGCCGCCGGGGAGCAGGCGGTCGCGCAATTGCGAAAAATAGCGTGGCCAAAACTCCTCGCCCACCGCCTCGATCATTTCGATCGAAGCAATGCGGTCATATTGGTCGCGCTCGTCGCGGTAGTCCTGCAGTCTGATCTCGACACGGTCGCTGAGGCCTGCGGCCTGCATGCGGGCCTGCGCGAAGTCTCGCTGCTCCTTGCTGATGGTAAGCCCGACCACCTTGGCGCCAACGGTTTTCGCCGCATATTCGGCGAAGCCCCCCCATCCGCAGCCGATCTCAAGCAGTTTTTGTCCCGGCCTGAGGTCGATCGCCTCGGCAAGCCGCCGGTACTTGTTGTTTTGAGCGGCGGTCAGGTCTGCCGTGCCTTCCTCAAACAACGCCGACGAATAGGTCATGCTCGGGTCGAGCCACGACGAATAAAACGCGTTGCCGATGTCGTAGTGCTTGTAGATGTTGCGCCGGGCCTGACGCCTGGTGTTGCGGTTCAGCCAATGCTGGACGATCTGTAACGCCTTGACCATCGGCTTGCCGATCATCATGGACCGCATCCAGTCGCGATTGACGCAGAACAGGTAGAGAAACTGGGTCAGGTCGGGCGTGTCCCATTCGCCGCCCAAATAGGCCTCGGCAATGCCGATGTCGCCGCCGCGGATCAGGCGGGACGCGAACCCAAAATCGTAGACTCTCATGGCGGCGGACGGACCTGGTCCGTTATCGCCAAGCCGGACGACGCGGCCGTCCGGCAGGGTCACTTCGAGCGAGCCGAAACGCAGTTTTGCGCCATAGCCGAGCGCCAGACGCACCATGCGAGGTATATCCTCGGGCAAGCGATCCAAAGTTTCGGACGTGACCGGAATCACCTGGGGCATGGCCGACCGTCTAGAACTCCCATCCCGAAGTTCGCATGATATCGCGGCAGCCTCTGATGCGAACTTCGGAATCAAAGGAGCTACCTTCTGCCGTGAGCAGACACCGAAGTATAATCACTGTGCGTGTCTGTCGCCAAGCTTCCATCGACCGAGTCATTCGGGCGGGGCACAAACCGCACCCCCTTCAACCACAGCCGCAGGGCCTCCCAATGAATGGCGACGATGATCTTCGCCGTGACGGCGGGCAGCGAAAAGAACGACCGTAACAACTCTCTGGTGGTGAGCGCGCGCCGGCGACCATTGAAGGTTGCCGAAAGCAGCGGGCCCTCGCTGTCGGCTTCGAGGATACGCAGTTTGACGTGGTCTTTCGGGGGCACGACCCTGAAGTGATAGCGCATGGCCATCTCGACAAAGGGCGAGACATAAAACCGTTTGTCCTGTGTCTGGCGAATGCCGGCCGGGCTGATATCGCCGTTCTTCACCGGAAGCACATAGGCATGGATATCGCCGAATGTATTTCGGACTTCATAAATGACGAGCGCGAGTTGTCCGCTCGCGTGATAGCAGAAATAAACCGACAGCGGATTGAACGTGTAACCGAACAGGCGCGGATAGCAGAGCAGCAATACCTGTCCGCCGGTCAGATCGATCCCGTGTTCGCTCGCGCGGCGTTGCGCATACAGCCGCAACGATGAGCCGTCTCGTTCGCCGTGATCGGCCTCGTGGAAGCTGTAGAGGGCTCGCCGGTTAACGCCGAACAACGGCGTCTGCCGGTCGGCGACCTCGAGCCGGCCGAGATCGATCAACAAACTCATCACCCGATAGTTGAAGCGATGTCCAACCGGCTTGAGGCGCGCGTGCATAACCTCGCCAACGTAAAGCGCGGCGGCATCGCCTGCGATCTCGGCCGTTCTGGCGTTAGGTTTTCGCATTGCTTACTCCGCGGCTTCCGCCAGTTCCGGAGGCGTTTCGCGCCACGGCGCCGTGGCACCCAAGGCTTCCGCAACGGCCAGTCCCGACCCAATCCCGTCCTCATGGAATCCATAACCGGTCCATGCGCCGCAAAACCAGGTGTGACGCTTTCCCTGGATATCCCCGAGCCGCTTTTGGGCGGCAAAGGCAGCGGCGTCGTATTGTGGATGTTCGCAGATATACTTGCCGAAAGTAAGCTCAGGGTTGGGCTCGAAAGGCGGGTTGAGGCTGACAAACAGGGGCTTGTCCTTGTCGATGTCCTGAAGCTCGTTCATCCAGTAGGTCACTGCGACGTCGTTGACGGCCGTGCCCTGGCGCTGCCAGCGCAGAAAGTTCCAGGCCGCCCATACCCGCCGTCGCTTCGGCATAAGGCGCGGGTCGCGATGCAGATAGATGGTATTCGGCGAATAGCCGATCGAGCCCAAAACGGCGCGCTCGCGCGCATCGGCATCGGTTAGCATCTTGAGCGCCTGATCGCTGTGGGCGGCAATCACGACATGATCGTAGGTTTCGCAGCCGCCATGGCTGTCGGTCACGACGACGCCACGAGGCTTTCGCTCAAT
The DNA here is from genome assembly GCA_963752265.1 of uncultured Alphaproteobacteria bacterium. GTDB lineage: Bacteria > Pseudomonadota > Alphaproteobacteria > Rhizobiales > Xanthobacteraceae > Bradyrhizobium. The sequence continues at coordinate 24,066 of CAVVZW010000001.1, read as the reverse complement.
GGAGGTGACCCCGCAACCCAGCCGGATGCAATCCCGAAAAGCGCCGGTCAGCTTCTCGACGTAATTTCGGCTGCCGCCCTTGACGGTGCGCCAGACCGGACGGTCGTACTGCAACAGGCGATGGTTGCTGAAAAACGCCACGAAGTTTTCGGCGGGAAAATCCAGCATGTCCTGCGCCGGTGTCGACCAGATCGCAGCGCCCATCGGGGCGAGGTAGTCGGTCAGAAGCCGCGGCGCGAATTTTCCGCGGCGGAAATACTCGCCCAGACTCATGCCTGCGAGCCGTCCAGCCTTGTAATCCTCGATGCTTCGGCGGTTGAAGGTGAGGATGTCGCGCAGCATCCAAAGGTAGCTCGGAGAAAGCAGATTGCGGGGTTGCGCAAACAGACCCACTGCAGTTTGCCACCAACCGTCGCCGCCACCCTTCCATTCGAAGCGGCCGGCATCGGCGGTCACGGCAAAACTCATGCGGCTTTCGCTCGTCTCGACACCCAGATGGTCGAACATCGCGGTCAGATCGGGGTAGTTCAGTTCATTATAAACGATGAAACCGATATCGACCGAGACGGGCGTTCCGTCATAGTCGATATTCACGGTATGGCTGTGGCCGCCGGGCCGGATTTCCCGCTCATAAACGGTTACCGGATAACGTTTCGACAAGGTCCATGCAGCGGCATTGCCGGCAATTCCCGTCCCAATAACCGCAATGCGCATTCCATCCTCGTCCTCTGACACCCCAGATACGGGAACTCTTACTGGAAGTTTCGGTGGGGGGTAGTGCCGCACCGGAACGCGACTGTGGACATCAGCCTCAACGCGACCGGTTAACGGCGGTGAGCCCGCGACTCTGCAAATCGTTGAAGCCCGTCACGTCGCGGCGTATAGCAGGCGCATGTCCAGATCGCCCGAGGCTGAAGATGGTATCGCTCTGACTGCGGCGATACCCGATTGCCCGCATTGCCGCAAATCGATGCCTCTTTGCGTCTGCGCGGACGTCAAACCGATCGAAAGCCGCCTTGGCCTTCTGATTCTGCAGCATCCGCAGGAGCAGGACAGGGCTCTGGGCACCGCCGGCTTGACGGCGATGCATTTTGAAAAGGCCGTTCTCAAGATTGGCCTGTCCTGGCCGAGCCTCTCCAAAGCTTTGGGACGACCGGTCGCCGACCCGTCCCGCTGGGCAGTGCTCTATTTAGGATCTGCGAAAGCGGCCGATCTCGACGCGACGCAAGAGGTCGTCGCCATCAATCGCAAGGGTGAGGTAGCGGAAAATCAGCGCGCCATTTTGCGGGGACTAGAGGGGGTGGTGCTGCTGGACGGCACATGGAGCCAGGCCAAGGCGCTGTGGTGGCGAAACGCCTGGATGCTGAAATGCCAGCGGCTGATCCTCGGACCCTCGCAGCCGTCGCGCTACGGGAAGCTTCGCCGCGAGCCGCGTCCCGACGGGCTCTCCACGATCGAGGCGGCGGCGCTGGTCCTCTCACATCTCGAAAAGCGCCCCGACATTGCCGAGGCTCTTAACGCAAGCTTTGCGCGGATGCTGGAAAGGTATCGGGAGGTACAGAACGAACAGCCTTCGCTCGCGCCGAAGCCACGGCCAAAGCGGGACTTTCGCCGCCGCAGGCGGGCCTAACCACCGCTGGCGGCTGTGTCTTTAACTGCTCTTTACGGTGCTGACCCGAAACTTAACTACTGTTACAGACATCGCGGGCCAAATTGCCCATCAGCCCACGTGATCAGACAGGTCAGGGGATGATATCGCCGGTTTCAGCCATGAGGAGAGCCCCATGATTTTGGTGACCGGCGGCGCCGGATATATTGGGTCTCATACCTGCGTCGAGCTTCTGAATGCCGGCGAGAAGGTCGTGGTTCTCGATAACTTTGCCAACAGCCGCCGCACGTCGCTGGAACGCGTTCAACGGATCTGCGGGAAGCCGTTGGCGGTTGTGGAGGGCGATATTCGCGATCAAGCTGGTATCGAGAAGGTGTTGACCGATTTTGAATGCACGGCCGTCATTCATTTCGCCGGCTTGAAATCGGTGCTCGATTCCGTCACGTCGCCGCTCGACTACTATGACAACAATGTCGTCGGCACCCATCGGCTATTGCAGGCCATGCAGGCGAGGGACGTCAAGCGCATCATTTTCAGCTCTTCGGCGACCGTCTACGGTGACCCGAAGTTTCTGCCTTACACCGAGGATCATCCACTCGATCCGGTCAATCCGTATGGACGGACCAAGCTTGTTATCGAGGGAATGCTGCGCGACCAGTTTGCGAGCGACCCCAGCTGGAGCATCGGGATACTTCGCTACTTCAATCCCATCGGGGCGCATGAAAGCGGCCTGATCGGCGAAGATCCGAAGGGGGTGCCGAACAACCTCCTGCCGTTTGTGGCCCAGGTCGCGGTTGGGCTGCGCGACCGCCTGAACATTTGGGGCAGCGATTACGACACGCCGGATGGAACGGGTGTGCGAGACTATATCCACGTCGTGGATCTCGCTCAGGGGCATCTGGCTGCGCTCGCGTCCCTCGAACAGCCTGCATGTCTGGCTCTCAACCTCGGAACAGGCAGAGGAAACAGCGTGCTGGATGTCGTCAAGGCATTCGAGCAAGCAAGTGGCAGATCGATTCCATATGACCTGCGGCCGCGTCGGTCGGGCGATATAGCTGCCTGTTACGCGGCGACAGATCGCGCGGCGAAGTACCTGGGCGGATGGCAAGCAACCAGAAATCTAGAAGCCATGTGCAGAGATCATTGGCGTTGGCAAAGCCAAAATCCCACTGGATATGACGCGTAGAACGGGCGGGGCGAGAGTAGTTGCCTAAGCCCCTAGCCACCTGTATTGATCCGCTTCATGAGGCCACGTGGCGGAGTGGTTACGCAGCGGTCTGCAAAACCGTTTACACCAGTTCAATTCTGGTCGTGGCCTCCATCAATGAAATCAATAGCTTAAAGCAATTTTTTTCGAAATGTGCTGGGGTCCATCGAACCTGGTGGTGACCGGGCAGATCACCCACGCGCCAACGCGCGGTCTCAGCAGGTGGCGTGCCAACCGTCAGGGAACGGGATCAGCGGCCAATCCAATCCGTTGTCGTTGGCAGATTCCGGCGGACGGCTGTACGTCATCAAGCCGATCATGAAATCTTTCGTGGAAACGGGCGCGATAGCCGCGTTGACGGCATCCAGCAATCGTTCGAATTCCGCTTCACTCATCGCGCTCTCCCGCAGTCGAGCGCCAAGCGTCGCAAAACTCCTTTCTTTCGCGATTGAGCAAATTGCTCAAATTGTACGGATACGGCGACCACGGGCCGGGTTGGTTACCGAAATGCTAACGGGCATGCGCGAGATCTCACCCGCGCCTGATCGGGCCGCTGCGGCGCTTTTCGCCGGTTCGTGTATTCGATGGCCTGCCCTTTGACGCGCGCCTTTCGTCGCCGCTACGGCGAGACACCGTCAGAAACGCGGGATGTCGCATGGAAACAGCCGGGGCAAGCTGAGGCTGGCTGACCTGCGGCGACAAGGCGGGACTGCGGAAAGCGGCCCGGCGAGGCAGCCTATGACTTCTGAAGTCTCGGAATTGATGGCTCCCCGGGCTGGATTCGAACCAGCGACCATTCGATTAACAGTCGAATGCTCTACCGCTGAGCTACCGAGGAATGAGCGAAACCTAGGGTTCGCAACGCGGAGCGTATAACAAAGCCTCCACGGCTTGCAAAGGACGAAATAGGCAGTTCGACGCTCCAATCGAACGCCGGGAGCTGCCGGGCGGATCTCGATCACAACTCTCATCCTTGTCCCCGCCGCTATGTTGCGTTTTGGCGGGGCTTGTACCAATGATGACGCCGTTTTTCCTCATCTCCCGCGGCTGAGTCCGCTTGCGACCGGGGTCCACCAATGTCTGATTTCTCGATCGCGCGCCAGAAAATGGTCGATGGCCAGGTGCGCCCGAGTGATGTCACCGACATCCGAATTATCGATGCCATGCTCGCGATCCCGCGTGAGGAATTTGTTCCGCAGGCCCAACGCTCGCTCGCTTATCTCGACCTGGATATCGACGTCAGCGAAGGCGGACCGGCCAAACGGTTCCTCCTGAGGGCGGCGGCGACGGCTAAAATGATCCAGGCAGCCGACATCAGCGAGACTGATGAGGTACTCGTGGTGGGGTGCGCGTCCGGCTATCTGGCTGCCGTGGTGGCGCGTCTGGCTCGGCGCGTCATAGCTACCGAATGCGATTCGTCACTCGCGGCGAAGGCTACGACCGCTCTTGCCGCGCTGGCTGCCGGAAACGTGACCGTCAAGACGGCGCCGGTGCCCGACGGTGATTCGGCCGATGCGCCCTTTGACGTCATTCTTCTTAACGGTACCACCGAAATTCCGCCCGAAAACCTCTATCGTCAGCTCAAGGAAGGCGGCCGGCTGGTTGGGCCCTTCGCCTTGGGTGGGCCGCAGCGAGCCACGATTGTGACGGAATCCCACGGCGATTTTGGTCATCGGGAGCTTTTCGACACCGCAATACCGGTCTTGCCGGGTCTTGAGCGACCGCCCGCGTTCGTTTTCTAGGGCGAGGGCAGCTTTCCGAACCCGAAGGTGATTTGGAGTGTGGCCCGGATGCCCCATCTGCCGAGTTTCCGCGATCCAAGCCTTCCGGGGGGTTCCTTCCCTTTGATGTCATGAATAAGGTGTGGCGCGGGATATCTGCTTGGAATGATTTGATGACCCGGTTCGGGGACTTTGGAACTGGGTCAGTATGATTGGAATACCTGGGATGGATGGGGTGAAGATTGTTACCGGCGCTGCGGCGACGGTGCTTCTTTGGACGTTGGCGAACCCGTTGCCGGCTTTGGCCGACACGATCGAGGCTGCCTTGGTGCGCGCCTACCAGAACAATCCACAGCTCAATGCCCAGAGAGCGTCGGTGAGGGCCACCGACGAAAACGTCCCGCAGGCTTTGTCGGGATATCGGCCGAAGGTCGCGGTGACCGCGAGCGCCGGTTATCAATATACCGACGTGCTTTCCACCTTTGGCGGCACAGCGGCGCAAATCGTCAAATCGGAAGTTCACGGTACCGATCCGCCGCGCGCCGCCGGTATGACGGTCACCCAGACGCTCTACAACGGCAATCAGACCGCCAACAAAACGCGCGCGGCGGAAAGCCAGGTTTCCGGCGCTCGCGAAGGCCTGCGCGTGCTTGAGCAGAACGTTCTGCTGTCGGCGGCCACGATCTACATGGATTATCTGCGCGACGCGGCGATCGTCGAGGTCAACCGCAGCAACGTTCGCGTTCTCGATCAGACGCTGAAGCAGACTCAGGACCGTTTCAATGTCGGCGAGGTGACTCGTACCGACGTTGCGCAGTCGGAAGCGCAACTCGCTGCCGGCAAGACGCAGCTTCTGGCGGCCCAGGCGACGCTGACGACCACGCAAGCCAATTTCCGCCGAATCATCGGCAACGAGCCCCAGGCGCTGGCGGCGGGCTCTCCGGTCGATCGTTATCTGCCTGCGTCGCTTCCAGCGGCGGTCGAGCTTAGCCTGATTGAAAATCCGAGCGTCACCGCGGCGATGTACGGCATCGACGTGACTTTTCTCCAGGTCAAGGTGAACGAGGGCGCGTTGTTGCCGACGGTCACGGTGCAGGCTTCGGTCCAGCAGTCCTATGAGCAGAGCCTGCAAGTCTTCCGCACGTTCGGCGCTTCGGCGATCGCGCAGCTGTCGATCCCGGTTTATCAGGGCGGAGCGGAATATTCGCTGATCCGCCAATCCAAGGAATTGCTCGCCCAACAGCGTCTCGTTCTCGAACAGACCCGCGACCAGACCCGCGCCAACACGGTCACCGCCTGGGGACAGCTGGTGGCCGGCAAGGCCCAGGTGGCGTCGGCCCAGTCGCAGGTGACTGCATCGGAAATCGCGCTCAACGGCGTGCGTGAAGAAGCCAAGGCTGGGCAGCGAACCACGCTCGACGTGCTTAACGCCCAGCAGGCGCTCGTCAACGCGCGGGTCGCGCTGGTGACAGCGCAGCACGATCGCGTCGTGGCTTCGTATAGTGTGTTGTCTTCGGTAGGGCGGCTTTCGCCGCAGGTCCTCAATCTGTCGACCTCGACCTACGATCCCAGCGTGCACTATCAGCAAGTGCGTGACAGCTGGTTTGGCGTTCGTACGCCCGATGGCCACTGATCGTCGCGGTCTTGTTGCAAGGTCTGGCTAACCTGTAGCGGCAGACCTCGGCTTTTCGCTGCACCGCCTCGGTGTCCTTCCGGTAGACCTTGGCGTTGCTTGCAATCATTTATAGCCCTGACGTAGCGTTCTTGAACGTAGCAGAGCGATTCGCGCTGCATTGGGATTTTCAAGAGCGGGACGTCGGTGCGTCGGGCGGGGCAGAGGCTGTTGCGATACGTCGGATGGCGTTTGTCTGGGGACAAGTTGGGTCGGCGCGATGAAAATACGCGCCGGTCTGTCCAGAACCAGCAAATACCTGCCTCGCTTGGTGTAAAAACGCTGTCGAGGGCGTTGATGAGGTGGGATCTGAAATGACGCAGCCTGCGAAGGTTCAAGAACCCTCGATGGAGGAGATTCTGGCGTCGATCCGGCGTATCATCGCCGATGACGAGGCGAAGCCTGCGGCTGCCGAAAAAGCGCCGGCCCCAAGCCCGCCACCAGCAAGTTCTCCGCCTGCAGCGCCGCCGGCAGCGGCCAAGCCTGCGCCGGCTCCTGCCGCACCTGCGCCGGCCCCAAAGGCCGCAGCCCCTGCGCCGCCGCCTCCAACCCCCGCGCCGTCAACAGCGAGCAATAGCCAAGACGATATTGACGCGCTGCTCAACGGCCTGGACGAGGCCACGACTCCCGAAGAAATCCGTCCCGCCGTGGCTGAGGCTGAGCCGGATGTCCTGGACCTGACCGATGAGATGGCGTTGCCTGAGCCGCAACCTCAGCCCGCCTTCAGGAAGATCGATCCGCCTGATGATCTCGAGTTCACCGAAGCTGCCGCCAAGGCGCCGCCGCGCGAACCGGCGTTCGATCTGCCTCCGCCAAGCCCGATGGATGCCCCACCGATCCTGTCACGCTCGACGGTGTCGGCGGTGGAATCGGCGTTTAACAGCCTCGCTCACACGGTGTTGAGCAATAACGCGCGGACGCTGGAAGACCTGGTCAAGGAAATGTTGCGTCCGATGCTGAAATCCTGGCTGGACGACAATTTGCCGGGTCTCGTGGAACGCATCGTCAAGGCGGAAATCGAGCGGGTTTCGCGCGGGCGCTAGCTAATTGCGCGCAATGGCCGATTGCCGGTCGCGATTACCGTCATTACATCACCTTTATCTCCCAATCCGGCCTGGCAGCGTGTTGACTTGGCACGCCGGGGCGGCTTCTTAGCCCGTTCAGCTTCCCCGAATGCAACCGTCATGATCGAGAAAAACTACCAGCCGGCCGATATTGAAGAGCGCATGTCCCGCCTGTGGGAAGATGCCGGCGCGTTCAAAGCAGGGCGCCCCGAACGGCGCGACGCCAGACCTTTCACGATTGTGATCCCGCCACCCAACGTGACGGGTTCGCTGCATATGGGGCACGCGCTCAACAACACCTTACAGGACATCCTTTGCCGTTTTGAGCGGATGCGAGGCCGCGACGTGTTGTGGCAGCCCGGCACGGATCACGCCGGCATCGCGACCCAGATGGTGGTCGAGCGGCAATTGATGGAACGGCAGCAGCCTGGCCGCCGGGATCTCGGCCGCGCGAAGTTTCTTGAACGGGTCTGGCAGTGGAAGGCCGAAAGCGGCGGAATCATCGTCAACCAGTTGAAGCGCCTCGGCGCCTCCTGCGACTGGTCACGCGAACGCTTTACGATGGACGAGGGGCTGTCGCGGGCCGTCGTCAAGGTGTTCGTGGAACTGCACCGTCAGGGCCTGATCTACAAAGACAAGCGGCTTGTGAACTGGGATCCGAAGCTGCTCACTGCGATTTCCGATCTCGAGGTGCAACAGACCGAGGTCAAGGGCAGCCTCTGGTATTTGCGCTATCCCATCGAAGGCAAGACGTTCACCCCGGACGACCCGACAAGCTTTATCGTTGTCGCCACTACGCGGCCTGAGACGATGCTCGGCGACAGCGCTGTGGCCGTGCATCCCGACGACGACCGCTATCGGGACCTGGTCGGCAAGCACGTCATCCTGCCGTTGGTTGGCCGCCGGATTCCGATCGTTGCCGACGAATATTCCGATCCGGAAAAGGGATCAGGCGCGGTCAAGGTGACCCCGGCGCATGACTTCAACGACTTCGAAGTCGGCAGGCGCCACAATTTGCCGCAGATCAGTGTGCTCGACAAGGAAGCCGCGCTCGCCCTCGTCGACAATGAGGATTACCTGCGCGGACTGCCCGAAGGATCGGCCCAACTTGCGGAAGAGTTGAACGGCCTCGACCGTTTTGTCGCGCGCAAGCAGATCGTGGCGCGCATGGAGGATTTCGGTTTTCTGGAGCGGATCGAGCCGAATACACACATGGTGCCGCATGGCGACCGCTCGGGCGTCGTGATCGAACCCTATCTGACCGACCAGTGGTATGTCGACGCCAAGACGCTGGCCCAGCCCGCGATCGCGGCCGTGCGCAACGGGACGACAGCCATCGTTCCGAAGAATTGGGAAAAGACCTATTTCGACTGGATGGAGAATATCCAGCCCTGGTGCGTCTCCCGTCAGCTTTGGTGGGGTCATCAGATTCCGGCCTGGTATGGTCCGGACGGAAAGGTATTCGTCGCCGAGACGGAAGAAGAAGCCGTTGGCAATGCGCTCGGTTATTACGTCGAGCAAGAGGTCATCTCAGCCGAGCAGGGGCGTGAGATGGCGCTCGACCGCAACAAACGTGCGGACTTTATCATCCGTGACGAAGATGTGCTCGACACATGGTTTTCTTCGGCACTCTGGCCATTTTCGACGCTTGGCTGGCCGAACGACACCCCGGAGGTGAAGCGCTACTATCCGACCAACGTTCTCGTCACCGGCTTTGACATCATCTTCTTCTGGGTCGCCCGCATGATGATGATGGGCCTTCATTTCATGAAGGAGGCGCCATTCTCGACCGTCTACATCCACGCCCTCGTCCGCGACGAGAAGGGCGCCAAGATGTCGAAGTCGAAAGGCAACGTCATTGACCCCCTGCATCTGATCGACGAATACGGCGCCGACGCGCTGCGATTCACATTGGCCGCGATGGCAGCCCAAGGCCGCGACATCAAGCTCGCGGCAGGCCGCGTCGAGGGCTACCGCAATTTCGCAACCAAGCTGTGGAACGCGTGCCGCTTTGCGGAAATGAATGCCTGCGCGACGCTTGCCGATTTCGATCCTGCGAAAACGACGCAGACGCTGAATCGCTGGATTGCGCACGAGGCCGCGCGCGCCACGCGCGAGGTAACGGAGGCCATCGAAGCCTATCGTTTCAACGACGCGGCCGGCGCGATCTATCGCTTTGTATGGAACGTCTATTGCGACTGGTATCTCGAACTGGCGAAGCCCGTGCTGATGGGCGAGGAGAGCGACGCCAAGGCGGAAACTCGCGCGACGGTGGCGTGGGCGCGGGATGAAATCCTCAAACTGCTCCATCCCTTCATGCCCTTCATCACCGAAGAACTGTGGGCAGTGACGGCTAAACGCGAGGGCCTACTGGTCCTGACGCCGTGGCCGCGCAAGGCAAACGAGTTGTCGGTCGAGCAAGTAGCGCTGATGGCAGCGGCGAGCCCTATTGAACCGATACCGGCGCTGGCTTTGCCTGTCGTCGATACCGCCGATTTCAACGATTCCGCCGCGGAGGCCGAAATCGGCTGGGTGGTCGATCTCGTCACCGCGATCCGCTCGGTTCGCGCCGAAATGAACATCACGCCGTCGACGTTGACCTCGCTGGTGCTTTCAGGCGCATCCGCCGAGACCAGGGAGCGCGCCCCGCGCTGGAATGACGTTATCAAGCGGATGGCGCGGCTCTCCGACATTTCCTTTGCCGACAAGGCGCCTGAAGGTTCGGTGCAATTACTGGTGCGTGGCGAAGTCGCTTCGCTGCCACTGAAGGGCGTGATCGACCTTTCGGCCGAGAAAGTGCGGCTCGACAAGGAACTCGCCAAGGCCGATGCCGATATCAAGCGGGTTGATACCAAGCTCGCCAATGAGAAGTTTGTCGCCAACGCGCCTGAGGAAGTGGTCGAGGAAGAGAAAGAGAAGCGCGAGGCCGCGTCTGCCCGAAAAGCCAAGATTTTCGAAGCGTTGGAGCGGCTGAAGAGCGCGGCGTCGTAGCGCCGAGAGCGTGCGGATGAAAGTTTTCCTGGCGGGCGCAACAGGCGTGATCGGGCGGCGGCTGGCGTTGCTGTTGCGCGACGCGGGTCACGAAGTAATCGGAACGACGCGCGACCCGTCAAAGGCCACGCGCCTGTTAGCGCAAGGCATCACGCCCGTCGTCGTCGACGTATTTGATGCCGACGCTGTGGCCTGTGCGGTAGCGGATGCGCGACCCCAGGTAATCATTCATCAGCTCACGGACTTGCCGAACCCGCCGGGCACACCGGGCTACGCAGCCGGGCAGGAGGCCAACCGCCGCCTTCGCATCGAGGGCACGCACAATCTGGTGCGGGCCGCAGCTCGGGCGGGGGTAGGTCGGGTCGTTGCCCAGAGCATCGCCTTCGCCTATGCGCCGGGTGAAGGGATCCTAAAAGAAGACGATCCGCTCGATGTCAACGCCGACCCACCGCGCCGGCTAACGGTGCAGGGCATCCGCGCGCTGGAGCGCGAGGTGTTGCAGACGCCAGGCATCGCCGGGATCGTGCTTCGCTACGGTTATCTTTATGGATCAGGAACCTGGTATGACGCGCCACCCAAGCCGCCATCGGTTCATGTGGATGCGGCGGCTCATGCCGCGCTGCTTGCGCTCGACAGAGGTCACGGCGTTTACAACATCGCCGAGAATGATGGCGCTGTATCGTCGGAGAAGGCTGTGCGCGAGTTGGGATTCGATTCGGCGTTTCGCATTCCCGCACAGCTTGCTCAGGAGCTCAAAGGTTGGGGCTGAGCGCCCCCTTCCTTGCTCCGGACCCCGTACATCGATAGGCCCAGCAAAATATACGCGCCTGAAGTCCAGACGGCCTGCCAGTTCTGGGTGCCCTCGATGAAGACGATATAGAGCGCGCTGAAGAAGAAGACTGCCGCAAACACCGTCTCGGCGATCGGCCGGTTGCCCGCTTTGGGCCGGTTGAGCCACGACAGCGCAACCAGCGGCACCGCCGCCATTGTCAAGGTGGCAAACGGGAGATCCTGCCAACGCGGATCAAACACCGAACCCAACGCGGTTCCTGTTGCGATCACGATGATCACTATCGCAACGATGCCGAGGACAAGTGCCGGGAATGACTGAGTTCTGCTTTCGCGAGGTCCCATCAGCTCCAGGAACGAAGGCAACCCGCGGCCCGACATCAGGGCATTGGTACATAACAATGGCGCCGCGGCAGAGACTGCCAGCAGCGTGCTCCATCTAAGCCAGCCTCCCCATCCAAAGCTTTCATACGTCGTCTTGTCGATCGCCATCCCCAACAGAACGCCGGCAACGGTTGCAGAAACGCCGACGGCGATCCATGAGGAAAGCCGGGGTTTCCACGGTCTGCGTCGCTGGCTAAGCCAAGCCACGGCGTAAACGGCGATCGCCAAAATGATTCCGCTTCCCATCAGCGGTTTCCACCGTGGATAGTTGCTGACGGGGATGCCGGGTGGAAATTTCAGCGTGCGATGGTCTGCGAGAAACAGACCCCAGTAGCCGCCCACGGTGCCTTCCCAATATCGCTTCCAGGACGCGTCGAAGGCCTCGATCAGGTTGACGTGGAAATTGTCGCGCTTGGCAACATCGAGGATTTCCGAAATCACGCGGGCCTGGTTGATGCGCGACGGAAGCGCTCCCTCACGCATGCGCCCCATGCTTGGCCAGCCGGTTTCGCCAATCAGCACTTCCTTTCCGGGAAAGGCGATGGATGCTTGCTTGTGGATGGCCGCCACCTGTGCGGCCGCATTTTCAGCCCGGGTTGGAATGTCGTCCCAATAAGGCAATACGTGGATCGTTACGAAATCGACCGCGTCCTGGATTTCCCTGTAACGCAGCCAGTAGTCCCAGGTTTCGGCGTACGTCACGGGCACCTTGACGCGCGCTTTGACCGACAGGAGCAGCTCTCGCAGATCGGACGGCGTCATATCTCCGTGCAGCAGTACCTCGTTGCCGACGACGAGGGCTGTCACTGTGTCCGGGTATTTCTGGGAAAGCGCGACCGCCGTATCGACCAGCTGCGCATTCTTGAATCGGTTGTTGCCGATCCAGATTCCGAGAAGTACTTTCAGCCCAACTTGCGATGCGAGCTCAGGCACCTTGTCCAGGCCGTTGTCGACGGAATAGGTGCGGATGCAGTGCGATATGCCAGCCAACTGAACCAGGTCTTCACGGATCTGTTCCGCGCTCACCTCTAGCGTGGGATCTCGCGGCGATTGATTATCGCGGAACGGCGCGTAAGACACGCATTCGAGCTTGTTCGCCGCGTCGATTGGCGCACGCGTCAGTGTGGCGGGCTCGGCCAGCCACCACCAAACCGAGGCAATGATCGTCAAAGAGATGAGGAGAAGCGCCAGGGGCGCGCGAACGGCAATTGGTTCTATCCTCCGAAAGGCTTGTCGATTATGGTCCAGCCGCGCGCGGTCGGCTGGCGGGGTCGAACGCGACACAGGGTCGTGATAGCAAATTGTCTTCACCAATAAAGGCCGTCCCGTTCAACAACAAGTGACGTGATGCTTTTCAACGGACTTTCCCGACGGCGGTTTGCGAAATTTGCAGCCTGGTCGGCTCTCGGAATTTCGGCCAAATCTGCGAAAGCCGCCGAGCCTACCTCGAGCGCAGCGATCGAAGCTTCCAAAAGCCGCATTGGTACCTTTCCGCCGGACTTCCTGTGGGGGACAGCGACGTCCGCCTACCAGATCGAAGGGGCCGTCAACGAAGACGGCCGCGGGGTGTCGATCTGGGACCGGTTTGTTCGTGTGAATGGCAAGATAGCCAATCAAAGCACCGCTGACGTCGCGAACGATCATTACCATCGCTACAAGGAAGACGTTCAGCTCATCAAGGAGCTCGGAGCCAAGGCCTATCGTTTTTCGATCGCCTGGCCGCGTGTGTTTCCGGATGGGACCGGCGCGCCTAATCCCAAAGGCCTCGACTTTTACCAGCGGCTTCTGGACGAGCTATTAGCCAACGGGATCGAGCCGTTTGCGACGCTCTATCATTGGGACCTGCCGCAGGCGCTTCAGGATCGCTACGGCGGGTGGAGATCGCGTGAGACAGCGAAGGCATTTGCCGATTATGCAGGATACGTGACCGAGCGGATCAGCGATCGCGTGACGTCCATCTTCACTATCAATGAATGCGCGAGGCTTGTTCAGGCTGGATTCGGGATGGCGATTGACGCGCCGGGCCTCACCTTGGCGCAAAAGGAAATCAACCAGGTTCGTCACCACGTGGCGCTGGGCCATGGTCTCGCGGTGCAGGCCGTCCGGGCGCACGGGCGAAGCGGGACGAAAGTGGGTCCAGCCGAAAATATCGAGGTTTGCATTCCCGCCATCGAGACGCCGGCCAACATCCGCGCGGCGGAAATTGCCACGCGCGAGCTTAACGCCGGCTATCTGACGGCGATCCTTGAAGGCAAATATACCGAGGCCTTCTTGGCCTATGCCGGCAGTAATGCACCCGTGTTCACGCCGGAAGATCTCAAGATTATCTCTTCGCCGATCGATTTTGTCGGGCTTAACCTGTACGTGCCCCATCATTACGTCGTGGCCGGTGAAAATGGTAATGACTTTACCCTGCTGCCGTTCGCGGCAACGTTTCCGCATATGGATTCGAGCTGGCTCAGGATCGGGCCCGAGGCGATGTATTGGGCGCCGCGTTATGTCGAAAAACTCTGGAATGTGAAGTCGATCTATATCACCGAGAACGGAACGTCAGCGGCGGACCAGGTGAGCGCGGACGGCAAGGTCTACGATATCGATCGCATCATGTACCTGCGGAACTATCTGGCGCAGCTCAACCGCGCAACTTCCGAAGGCGTTCCGGTGCTGGGATATTTCCTGTGGAGCCTGATGGACAACTTCGAGTGGGGCGACGGGTACGAAAAACGTTTCGGGTTGTACCATGTCGACTTCCAGACCCAGCGTCGTACGCCAAAGCTCTCCGCCTCATTCTATCGCGAGGTCATCCAGAAAAATGCGGTGGCGTGATCCCTTCACGATCGCCGCGCGACGGTTTCTTCGGCAAAAGGCTTTGAGAGGAATTTCGAGCCCTTCAGCCCATACCGCCAGGGCAGGTTGACCGCCTTGGTGAGGCCGATCCGCACGCCTGCGATAATCTCGGATTTGGCGGTCGGCGCGTAAAGCGCAAACGGCGGTGCATCGAGCGGCAGCCCATTTTGGGCACGGGTGATGCCGAGCGCTTCCGTAAGCTTGCCCGGCCCCGAGCACAGCGATCGTTCGTCGTGGAGGCCGCGCCGGCGCCGCATGGCCGGGATGCCACGGGTCGGTTCCAGCGCACGGATCAGGACCGCGCTCGCGGAGCCTGCCTTTTCGCAGACGAAGTTGACGCACCAGTGGATGCCGTAGGAGCGGTAGACATAGACGAAGCCGGCCGGCCCGAACATCACGGCATTCCGTGGCGTCGGTCCGTTATAGGAATGCGCTGCCGGCTCGGTGTGATGATAGGCCTCGACCTCGACGATGATACCGCCGACGCCATCGACCAGCAGGGTTACGCCGATCAGGTCGGGGGCGACCTCGAGGACGCCGCGGTTAAAAAACGCCTTCTTGAGCTGTTTGCCGGGTTTTGGACTGCTTCCAGCGGAATTTGGTGGCATGGGGTGTTATGCTAAGAGCTTGAGCTGGCCAAAGCGAGCGGTTGCGGTTCTTACTCCACCGGATTAGCTAGACGGTGAGGAAAGCTACGGATTCCCCATGGTTGTGATCGTTGATACCGTCTCCAACATGCCGGTGCGCCCGCGCCACCCCGAAAAGGTGAACCGGCCGGACGCGCTGTCGCCGCCGAAGCCGGACTGGATCCGCGTTCGCGCGCCAACGACGCGCGGCTATGCCGACACCCGCAACATCGTCAAGGAAAACGGCCTCGTCACGGTCTGCGAGGAGGCCGGTTGCCCGAACATTGGCGAGTGCTGGGACAAGAAGCACGCCACCTTCATGATCATGGGCGACACGTGCACGCGGGCGTGCGCGTTCTGCAACGTCAAGACGGGCATGCCCGGGGCGCTGGATGCCGCCGAGCCGGAATATGTCGCGGAGGCCACCTTCAAGCTTGGCCTGAAACATGTGGTTGTCACGTCCGTCGACCGCGACGATCTTGCCGACGGCGGGGCGGAGCATTTCGCGCAGACCATCCGCGCGATCCGCGCGCGCTGCCCGGAGACGACAATCGAAATCCTCACGCCCGACTTTCTGCGCAAGGACGGCGCGCTCGAAATCGTGGTCGCTGCCAAGCCCGACGTGTTCAACCACAATCTCGAAACAGTGCCGTCGCAATATCTGAGTGTGCGGCCCGGTGCGCGCTATTTCCATTCGATCCGCCTTCTGCAACGGGTGAAGGAAATAGACCCGACCATCTTCACCAAATCCGGCATCATGGTAGGCCTTGGCGAAGAGCGTCCCGAAGTCTTGCAGTTGATGGATGATCTTCGCTCGGCGGATGTGGATTTTCTCACCATCGGACAATATTTGCAGCCGACGCGAAAACATCACGCGGTGATGCGTTACGTGACTCCGGACGAGTTCGCGGGCTACGAGAAGGTCGCCTACACAAAAGGCTTCCTGATGGTATCGGCGAGCCCGCTGACCCGCTCGTCGCATCACGCGGGCGAAGATTTCGCAAGGTTGCAGGCGGCACGCGCCGCTATCGCCCGCTAACGCAATGCCGAGTTTTTCCAACAAACGCCGGGTGCAGCATACCGCGCCCGAGATGTTCGACCTTGTCGCAGATGTCGAGCGCTATCCTGAATTCGTCCCGCTTTGTCAGTCCCTGAAAGTCCGCCAACGGACGCCGAAGCCGGACGGCACCGAGATCGTCATTGCTGACATGACGGTCTCCTTCAATCTCGTGAAAGAGGGCTTTACCAGCGAGGTGACTCTCGACCGGCCCAACCTGAAGATCACGGTGCGCTATCTGCGCGGGCCGTTCTCCAATCTCGAAAATCGCTGGACGTTCGAGCCGAAGGGCGACGGCGCCTGCGATGTCGGATTCTACATTGCATATGAATTCAGGAGCCGGATGCTCGCTTTGCTGATGGGCTCAATGTTCGACGCCGCGTTTGGACGCTTTTCGACAGCCTTCGAGAAGCGGGCAGATAAAGTGTACGGGAAGGGCTGACTCCCCGACCCTCATGCCCGGCCATGACGAAAGAGATCAGATCGGGCTTATTCGGGCGTGAACGGGGCGAGGTCGTAAAGGTGATTTGCCCGACGGCGCAAGGGGAAATTCGAAGAAAGGGGGGAGGAGTATCGTTCGAACGGCAGGCCGCAACGATCCACACTTGTTCTATCATTGTACGTCCTGAGCGTCGCTCGCTTGGCACGCTGTGCGCCAAACTGTCGTCGCCTGTCTTCGTCTCCGGCATGTGCGCTTTTCAAGAGAAGCCCGAAACCGGCCAACGGCGTCTGTACTTCTGAGTTTGCCCCAAATCTGACGTCGTGATGTGTCGAGACCTTGGAAACGAAACCCGGATCAGACCTTCCGTATTCGGCTGGGTTGGAACTGCTGGTGGATTGTCATTCCCGCGAACGCCCGTGTAAGCTGCTGTCGGGAGGCGGTCATCCGTGGAGACAGATGGCCGAGAAGATCATGTTCGAAGGACACGATCCCTATCTCGTCGCGCTCTCGGTGGTGATCGCGATCCTGGGAGGCTATACTGGTTTCGGCATTGCTGCGCGTATTCGCGGCACGCCGGATGCCAGTCATCGTCTGTTGCTCGCAGGTGCAGCATTCTTTTTCGCTGTTGGCATCTGGACGATGCACTTCGTGGGCATGTTGGCGGCGCCGTTGCCAACTGAGTCGGTTTATCTAGTGCTCCCGACGACCGTTTCATTTTTGATTTGCGTACTCGTCGTTGGAATCTCGCTCTTCTTTGTAAGTGTCGGCGCTCCCTCGATGTTGCGCGTGGCCTCATCGGCGGTATTGCTGGGGCTCGGCATCGCGAGCATGCATTATGTTGGTATGCATGGTCTCGCTGGTGATTTTGAGATGACCCACGCGACCGGAATGGTCGTGCTTTCGATAGTGATCGCGATTGCGGCGGCCTATGGCGGGTTGCGGGCGTTCCTGGCGCGACAGGATGGCGTGCAGCTATTGCTGAGCGCAGTTGCTTTTGGTTTTGCCGTATCGGGGATGCATTATACCGCAATGGCGGGCATGGAAGTTATCCCGCATGCCGGGGGCGGCCACAACCATATGGATGGTCTCGTGGCATCGCCACAGATCCTGGCATTGGTCGTTGCGGTCCTATGTTTTGTGATCGCAGCCGGATTTCTGCTTTCACTGGTCCCCAACTCGCGGAAAACAATCAACAAAATGAGCGACATGCGGATCGCGGATGACGGTGCGGCTCCGGCTGCTCCGAGGCTGCGGCCAGCACCGCTTGGTGGGGTCGGCCAGCCTCCGCCCGCTGCACCTGCACCCCGACTGCCGATCGAAGGCGCTGACGGCACGCATTTTATCGACACCACCGAGGTACGAAGCGTCCGGGCCGACGCTCATTATACCAAGATCCATGACGGGACCCGGGAGCGGATGTGCCCGTGGTCGATATCGGAAGCTGAGGCGCATCTCGACCCCAGCCGGTTTCTTCGTGTGCATCGCAGCCATATCGTTGCGCTTTCGCACGTGACCTTTGTCCGCAAGGAAGGCGACGGCGCGATCATTGAACTCGACGGTCCATCGCCGCACCGCGTTCCGGTCAGCCGCGCCAAAATCGCCGAAGTGAAGGCTCGGCTCGGGCTTGCCCACCGCGCGGTCTAACTCCAAAATCATAATGGGGTGCGGACACTGACGCATTTCGTGCGTGAAAGGCCGCATCTCGTGCGAATTTCCCGCTTCCGTGCCCCGCTTGTTGCGAGGCATGATGCCTAGCGACAGCATCCCTCCAACGTCCGCGCGCTGTAAGGGCCACACAGGACGACATGGAGGAGACGATGATCCCTGGTCAGTTCGGTTACCACCGGCCGGCGACGGTCGCGGATGCGGTGAAACTGCTCTCGACCCTGGGCGACGATGCGCGCCCGCTCGCTGGTGGCCACAGTCTGGTCCCGATGATGAAGCTCAGGCTGGCGACGCCCGAGCATTTGGTTGATCTACATGGCGTATCTGGACTGAAGGGCATTGTCCGCGACGGCAACAAAATCGTCATCGGCGCCATGACCACCCAGCACGAACTCCTCGCCTCCGAGGAGATCGCGAAGTCCATCCCGATCCTTCAAGAGGCCGCGCTACTGATCGCCGATCCGCAGGTGCGCTACCGCGGCACGATCGGCGGCAACGTCGCCAATGGCGATCCCGGAAATGACATGCCGGCGCTGATGCTGACGCTTAACGCCATCTACCGGCTGGAGGGAACCTCCGGTGGGCGCGACATCGCCGCGGCGGAATTCTATCATGGCGCCTATTTCACGGCCCTTGAGCCCGGCGAAATCCTGACTGCGATTTCAATTTCCGCGCCCGCCGCCGGTCACGGCTACGCCTATGAGAAGCTGAAACGCAAGATCGGCGATTACGCGACAGCGGCGGCGGCGGTCGTCCTCACCATGGCGGGCGGCAAGGTTACGACTTGCGCGATCGGTCTCACCAATCTGCACGAAACCCCGCTGCTCGCGGTGGACGCGGCGAAAGCCGTGATCGGGACCAGCCTTGACGCGGCGACGCTAAAAAAGGCCGCCGCGGCAGCGGTGGCGATCATGTCGCCGGCGGCCGACGCGCGTGGACCTGTCGAATACCGCAAGCATGTCGGCGGCATCATGGTGACGCGGGCGCTGCAACGCGCCGCTTCTCGCGCGAAATGAGGGAGAGGAAACAATGGCAAAGACCCACGTGACCATGAAGGTGAACGGCGTCGAGGTCGAAGGCCTCGTCGAACCGCGCACGCTGCTGGTGCATTTCATCCGCGAGAACCTGTTGCTCACCGGCACCCATATCGGGTGCGAGACCACGCATTGCGGCGCCTGCACTGTCGATATCGATGGCATGTCGGTGAAGAGCTGCACCATGTTCGCGGTGCAGGCCGAAGGTTCTGAAATCATCACCATCGAGGGCGTCGCCAATGCCGACGGTTCGCTGTCGGCGCTGCAGGAAGGTTTCCGCATGATGCATGGCCTGCAATGCGGATTCTGCACGCCCGGGATGATCCTGAGGGCTCAGCGACTGCTCCAGGAAAACCCGTCGCCAACAGAAGCGGAAATCCGAATGGGCATCTCGGGCAATATCTGCCGCTGCACCGGCTATCAGAACATCGTCAAGGCAATCCAGCACGCTGCCGACAAGATCAACGGCGTTGAATTCAAGGAGGCCGCGGAATGAACGACCTAACTCCCACGCGGGAACAACGTACCGCCGCCCTCGAAGGTATGGGTTGCAAGCGAAAGCGCGTCGAGGATGCCCGCTTCACGCAAGGTAAGGGCAATTACGTCGACGACGTCAAACTGCCGGGCATGCTGCACGGCGACTTTGTGAGGTCGCCGCATGCCCATGCGCGGGTGAAATCGATCAATAGCGAAGAGGCGCTGAAGGTGCCGGGTGTGTTGGCTGTTATCACCGCCGAGACGCTCAAGACCGTCAACCTCGCCTGGATGCCAACCTTGGCTGGCGACGTGCAGATGGTTTTGGCTGACGGTAAGGTGCTGTTCCAGAACCAGGAAGTTGCGTTTGTGGTCGCTACCGACCGCTATGCCGCCGATGACGGCATCAACAAGGTGGTGGTCGAATACGAGCCACTGCCGGTGGTGATCGATCCGTTCAAGGCGATGGACAAGGACGCGCCGGTGCTGCGCGAGGATCTTGCCGGCAAGACCTCAGGCGCGCATGGGCCACGAAAGCACCACAACCACATCTTCGAATGGACCGTTGGCGACAAGGACCTGACCGACGCCGCATTCCGCAAGGCCGAGGTCACGGTCAAGGAACTGATCTCCTATCACCGCACCCATCCGTCGCCGCTGGAGACCTGCCAGTGTGTGTGTTCGTTCGACAAGATCGGGGGCGAACTGACGATCTGGGGCACTTTCCAGGCACCACATGTGATCCGCACCGTAGTGGCGCTGATCGCAAAGTTGCCGGAACAGAAGATCCACGTGATTTCGCCCGACGTCGGCGGCGGTTTCGGTAACAAGGTCGGCGCCTATCCTGGCTATATCTGTGCCGCGGTGGCTTCGATCGTCACCGGCAAACCCGTCAAATGGGTCGAGGACCGCATCGAGAACCTGACCGCGACTTCGTTTGCGCGCGATTACCACATGACGACCGAAATCGCCGCGACCAAAGAGGGCAAGGTCACCGGTCTTCGCGTTCACGTGCTCGCCGATCACGGCGCGTTCGACGCCTGCGCCGATCCGTCGAAATGGCCGGCGGGCTTTTTCAACATCGTCACCGGCTCCTACGACTTCCCGACGGCGCATCTATCGGTGGACGGCATCTACACCAACAAGGCGCCGGGCGGCGTCGCCTACCGCTGCTCGTTCCGCGTGACCGAGGCAGCTTATTGCATCGAGCGCGGCATGGACATCCTGGCCCAGAAACTCGGAATGGATCCGGCAGAACTACGGCTGAAGAACTTCATCACGAAGGAGCAGTTTCCATATCACTCGGCTTTAGGTTGGGAATACGATTCCGGTGACTACCACACCGCAATGCGCAAGATGATGGAGACGGTCAACTATGCCGGTCTGCGCAGTGAGCAGGCGACAATGCGCGAGGCCTTCAGGCGCGGCGAGACCCGCGAGATCATGGGCCTCGGCGTCTCCTTCTTCACCGAAATCGTCGGGGCCGGTCCCTCGAAGAATTGTGACATTCTGGGGATCGCGATGTTCGATTCCTGCGAAATCCGGCTGCACCCCACGGGCGCGGGCATTGCCCGGGTCGGCACGAAAAGCACCGGCCAGGGTCACGAGACCACTTGGGCGCAGATCATTGCCACGGAGATCGGCCTTCCCGCCGATAATATCAAGGTCGAGGAAGGCAATACCGATACCGCGCCCTACGGACTCGGCACTTACGGCTCACGCTCGACGCCGGTGGCGGGCGCCGCGATTGCCATGGCCGCACGCAAGATCAAGGCGAAAGCGCAGATGATTGCCGCCTACAAGCTTGAGGTACATGAAGATGATCTCGAGTTTGACATCGACGGCTTCCGCGTGAAGGGCCTGCCGGAAAAATACATGTCGATGAAGGATATTTGCTGGGCTGCCTACAATTCGGTGGCACCCGGAATGGAGCCTGGCCTGGAGGCGGTGAGTTATTACGATCCGCCTAACATGACATATCCGTTCGGCGCCTATATCTGCGTGATGAACATCGACGTCGACACCGGAGTCTACAAGATCAGGCGGTTTTATGCACTCGACGATTGCGGCACCCGCATCAACCCGATGATCATTGAGGGCCAGGTGCATGGCGGATTGACCGAGGCTTTTGCCATCGCGATGGGCCAGGAGATTCGTTACGATCCCGAGGGCAATGTAGTCACCGGCTCATTCATGGATTTCTTCATGCCCACGGCAGTTGAGACGCCGCATTGGGAAACCGACTTCACGGTGACGCCGTCTCCGCATCATCCGATCGGCGCCAAGGGCGTCGGCGAGAGCCCGAATGTCGGCGGCGTGCCGGCGTTCTCCAATGCGGTCAACGACGCATTCTCGTTCCTGGGCTCGACGCACATCCAAATGCCGCATGATTACTGGCGCAACTGGGTGGCAGCGAAGAACCTCGGTGTGCTGGCTGCCTGATGAAGACGCGTGACGAGATCGCGCAAGCGCTAGGCGCGGCCGGATATGTTGCCGATGGGGAACTGGCGACAGCGATCTCGTTGATGCAATTGTTGCGGCGTCCGCTTTTACTGGAAGGTGAAGCGGGCGTCGGCAAGACAGAGGTGGCCAAGGCGCTTGCCAAGGTGCACGCCACCGAATTGATCCGCCTGCAATGCTATGAAGGACTCGACCAATCGGCTGCGCTTTATGAGTGGAATTACCAACGCCAATTACTCTCGATTCAGGCGCACCATGGTGTCGATGCGGCCACGGTCGAGGACCGCATCTTCTCGGAGAAATTTCTCCTGGAACGGCCGCTGCTCGCGGCCATCCGCCGCGATAAAGCGCCGGTGCTGCTGATCGACGAGATCGACCGCGCCGATGACGAGTTCGAGGCGTTTCTCTTGGAGTTGCTTTCGGACTTCCAGATCTCGATTCCGGAACTCGGCACGATCAGAGCTACGTCGATTCCGCATGTTGTTCTGACGTCGAATGGAACGCGGGAGCTGTCGGACGCATTGCGCCGTCGTTGCCTCTACCACTACGTCGACTATCCCGACGTCGAGCGCGAGTCGCGCATCATCATGACGCGTATCGATGGCGCCGGCACGTCGCTGTCGCTGCAGATCGCGCGGATGGTCGAAGGCATCCGCAAGGAGGAGCTACGCAAGGTGCCGGGTGTCGCAGAGACATTGGATTGGGCGTCGGCGCTGGTCGGGCTCGACGTCAAGGACCTGCATGATAGGCCTGAGATCGTCTACGAGACTTCTGATGTGCTTGCTCAAGACGCAGGAGGACCGGGCGCGGGTGACGCGCGAGGTCAGCGAACGTCTGTTGGGGAGGGTTGCATGAGCTGTTGCGGCGTACCTCCCGATATAGAGCACGTCAACGAGCTGTCCCGTCTCATTTCAAGTAAGCTTGCGGCATTCCTGCGGACCTTGCGTGACAGTGGTTTCGCTATCGGTCTCGCCGAAGGGCGGGATGCAGCCGCCTTGATGGCCGCCGGTTATGCTGCGCGGCCAGGCCTCCTCCGCATGGCCTTCAAACATCTGTTCTCTGCGCGAAAATCCGACTGGGAGAAGTTCGATGGCATTTTCGATGCGTTCTGGCTCGGCAAGCGGTCGCGGTCGCGTTCGGTCACCACCGGCGCTGCGAAGTCAGCGAACAACCCTTCGCTGAAAAACCTGCCGGGCGAGCCGCGTGCCGACGGCCATACGGCAACCGATCAAATGCCTTCGACCGAGGGCGTTGACCATGGTCGTTCAGGCGAGGGACGCATGGAGGGCGCTTCACGCGCGGAGAATATCGCAGAGACCGATTTTCGCAACTTGGCGGATTCCGAGCAGATCAAGCAGGCGCATCTTGCCGCGGCACGGTTGGCCCGTGCGATGCGCACGCGCTTGACACGGCGCGATCTGGCGCGGCGTCGCGGTTATCGGATCGATCTGCGCCGTACCATTCATGGCAATATCAGCCGTGGCGGCGTGCTAATCAGCCTTGTCAAGCGGCAGCGCAAGCAGAAGCCCTTAAGGCTCGTGGTGCTGCTCGACGCTTCCGGTTCGATGAGCATGTATACCGGCGTCTTTCTCCGTTTCATTCATGGCGTGCTCGACGAATTTCGCGAAGCCGAAGCATTTCTCTTCCACACGAGATTGGCTCACGTCTCCGATGCCATGAAAGAGAGAGATGCCGGCCGGGCACTCGATCGCCTCTCGATCATGGCTCAAGGCGCCGGTGGCGGAACCCGAATCGGCGAGAGCTTGCAAACTTTCAATCGCTGGCACGCCGCACGCGTGGTCCATTCGCGCACCTGCGTGATGATCGTCTCCGACGGCTATGAGACCGGCGACGTCACGTTGCTCGGCCGCGAGATGGCGGCGCTCGGGCGGCGCTGCCGTCGCATTGTGTGGCTCAATCCGATGATGGGCTGGCAGGGTTACACGCCCGAGGCGCGCGGCATCAAGGCAGCGCTGCCGTATATCGACCTCTATGCGCCAGCGAATACGCTGCAGAGCTTGATG